>CAYZEE010000047.1:0-6756 GCA_964477485.1 uncultured Gammaproteobacteria bacterium | reverse complement strand
CAGGAATTTCTTCAGATTTATATAATAAATTTCATCTTCCAGTTTTATTTGGTCGAGTTATATCTAAAAGTTAGAACCAGCTTTCAGTAAGCTCGCCCCGCTGCGCGGGGCTCGCTGTCAGCGCGGCGCCCCCCCGCCGCGCTTCCGTTATATTTTGCGCGCGCGATTTTTCTCTCTCCCGCAGAGCGGGATCGAGTAATGTAGGATCATAATAGCATAAATCCCAGTACGTTGTGATTCCGTATCAACCCACCCACCCAAAAACAAATATTGATGGCGGCGACCCCGCCTTGTGCGAGAGAGCCGCCTAGGGGCGGCTTCGTCATTGTTCAGGTAATTTATTATCTTTTCCAGTCTCTACCGAAGTTTATTTTGATTTAGCGTGTCCTGCAGTCGGCGGGATGATCCGCTATTGCCCCCGCCACTTTTATCGTATCCCTGTCCAGCGTTCGCACGGCTTGCGCGCCCGCTTATAGGTAAGCGCTTCGCGCGGAAAAATTATTTGAGCGCCCTGCGCACCACGTTCGGATCATGGATAGAGCGCGCGTCAGAACGCGCGCTTTTCAGCAGGTGCTATCCAAGGGGAGCGGGGGCGGCGGATGCCGCCAAATATCTATTTGAATATTTTATCTTTCTTCTCTAAATCAAGAAAGATTGATAGTGGCACGCTTGCCTTGAAATTCTTTCTGTCTGTACGTGTTTCTATCAATTTTCCTACGGCTGTAATACAAAATCCAAGTGCAGGCATTTGCCAATCCATCCCGCCAGAAATTATCGCGGCTAACCCACCTGATCCGGTAACCCATTTTAGTAATTCTTTATCAATTTTTCCCCATTCTTCTTTTGCTTTTGTATATTCCTCCTGTAGTTCTTCAGAGAACCTTCGTGCGTGTTTATATGCCTCATCGTGTGAATAATTTCCGTTAATATCGACCCATATCCTTCTTAGGAAGGATCGAAAGCTCTCAAGTCTGCCTTCACTTTTTAAATCATAAGCGAATTTAGGATCAATATTATTGAGGAATGAGTATTCAAGTGACTGAAACGACTTGGTTAGTGGACTCCATACTTCACTCTCTGAAGTTGGATTTTGCTTGCAGGATAGTATTTCCCTCCACTGTTCCGGCAAGTCCGTATAAAGATACGAACCTGTCAATTGGGCTATATACATGCCCATTTCAAGATTTGAGCCGTTTCGATTGATCGACATTTGTCCCTCGTCTGGCAACTCTTGATCCAATATTAATGGATCATTGTGTCTCATGCGTTTGACATATTCGATTTGATCTTTAATTTGTTGATCGCTTAGGTTGGGCAGTGCGCGTTTTATTGTTATTTCAAGTTTATCGTCTGGTAGCCTATACATTGTTTTTTCTAACATCCTTAAGCCCCTTGGCTTGATTTTCGCTTTGGTTTCTTCTGTTAAATCAAGATGCTGTTCTTCCCATCGTTTTTTAGCCATATCCCAGGTACTTCTTCTGAGCTGATAATCAAAATCTCCGGGGTCAGGAATCATGTTAACAATGCCTGATGCGATCCACGGATATAGTTTTAGAATAAAATAGATCATCTCAAGGGTATCTTGCTTATAAAGCCCTGGATGTTCAAGTGGGTTATAGTCTGAAGCAATACACCGTGGGTTCATAAGAGGATTTACTACTAAGATTTCATCTGTGTAGAGACTATATCGAACGATATTTTGTAAAATAGCTCCGAGATCAGGGTTCATATCGCCCATATAAAATCCGCAGAGTAGCTTATCGGGCTTGGGGAGCAGTGAAATGATATCTGTATTTGTTGGCCAGAGCAATCCAACAACTTTATAAAGCTCTTTAACTTGGTCATCCGACATTTCTCTTCTCAAATCGTCCCATTGTTTTCCTTTGCTAAAACCAAAAATATCCCAAACCGCATGTAGAAGTATCATGTTTCTTTCCTTTATACTTCTTGAGAGAATAGGATTAGCCTCTGCTTGAGGTTGGAGT
This sequence comes from uncultured Gammaproteobacteria bacterium, assembly GCA_964477485.1. Classification (GTDB taxonomy): domain Bacteria; phylum Patescibacteriota; class Microgenomatia; order Levybacterales; family UBA12049; genus CAYZEE01. Next base: position 4,771 of record CAYZEE010000047.1, on the reverse strand, counting down.
GTTGTAAAAAGGTGACATTTCTTGTATTTTTTACCGCTTCCACAAAAGCACGGATCATTCCTGCCAATTTTCATAGAGTATTGACTTTCGATTTACTTTCGATTTATAGTAGTATATAGAATCAAGATTAAAAGTCAACATGCTTACAAAAAGACAAAAACAAGTTTTGGACTTTATCAAGTCTTTCGCCGAAAAAAAGGGGTATGCGCCTTCTCTTGAGGAAATTAAGAAGCACCTTCGTTTATCTTCTGTTTCTACTGCACATCATCACGTTAAGTCACTTGAAGTAATGGGTTATCTTAAAAAAGAGGAAAATTCACCCAGAAGTATTGACGTGTATGAGTCTCAGGCAATGATACAAATTCCAATTTTAGGGCGTATATCTGCAGGGCAGCCCATGTTAGCTGTAGAAGATAGAGAGATTATTTCTGTTCCTCAAACAAATCTTAGGAACGATATTCAAAATCTTTATGCATTAAAAGTTGTTGGTCAAAGTATGATTGATGAAAACATTAATAATGGTGATGTTGTAATTGTGCGTTCACAGCAAACTGCGGAGGATGGTCAAAAAGTTATCGCACTTATCAATAACGAAGAAGTAACCCTTAAAAAAATATATAGAGAGAAAACGCAAATTCGCCTTCAGCCTGCAAATCCAACATATTCCCCTATATTCGTTGACCCAAAAAAATTAATCATTCAGGGGGTTGTGATTGATATTATAAAAAATTTAACCACAGAGCCATTCAATTTGCAGGATTCTCATCCTACTTCGAATGGAATTTTAGACAAAACAAAGGAAGACACTATTGGAGAAAATCAGATCCTTTGTGGTGATGCAATCGATTTGCTTGATCGGATTAAGGAAAATTCAGTTGACTTAGTTCTTTCTGATATTCCTTATGGAATATCACTTGATGAGTGGGATGTGCTTCATGCCAATACAAATTCTGCCTTACTTGGGCAGTCTCCAGCCCAAATTGGTAAAAAAGCATTTAAAAGGAGAGGTAAGCCAATCAATGGATGGTCAAGCGCTGACAGAAACATTCTTAAAGAATATCAACAATGGTGTTATTCATGGGGAACTAAATTATTTCCTGTTCTCAAAGAAGGTGGTAGTCTGTTTATTTTTGGAGCGAGAAGAACTTTACATAGAGCCATTATTGCGCTTGAAGATAGCGGTTTTTTACTTCGTGATATTTTAGCTTGGGAAAAGCCAAGCGCCCATCATAGGGCTCAGGAAATAAGTAACATTTTTCTTAAGCGTGGCATGGTGAAAGAAGCAGAAAAATGGGCTGGTTGGAAACTTGGAAACTTAGCGCCAAAGTATGAACCCGTGGCATGGTTATTTAAGCCCTATAAGCTAACAATTACAGATAATGTTTTAAAAAATAATTTAGGGGCTATGAACATAGAAGCATGCTTAATTGATGGAAAGTCACCAACTAATATCCTCAAGTTTGGATTTGCAAATGGCGAAAACGGATTGCATGAAGCTCAAAAACCTGTTTCTCTTCTTGAATATTTAATTAAGCTTGTTACCACAGAAGGTCAAGTTGTGTTGGACCCTTTTATGGGGTCAGGATCGACAATTGTTGCAGCTAAGGGATTAAAAAGAAAATATATCGGTTTTGATATTTCTAAAGATTACTGGAATATTGCTTCACGAAGATTGTCTGGGGGATCTGTCGTTAAGTCACAGTCAGTAGAAAATAATTTTTCGCAAACCTCACTCCTTTAGGTTTGATATTTTTCTTATTTGCAAAATTTTACTATCAAGTTTTTCAGACTTAATTAGTTTTTCGATTGCCTGCTCATGTGTGAGAGACTTTATAGCGGCAATTTTACCATTGATATAGGCTGTTTCTTCTTTAGCCGATCTTTTTAATGCTTGTTTCTCAATTTCTTTTATTTCGTCCCAATCAGACTTTTTCTTACCTAAAATATTACACAATGTTCCATTTATCTTTATCCAATATATTTTTGCATCTTTAGCACCTTTTAAACTTCTAGGTACCTGCCAAAGTTTTTCGAAGTTAAACTTGTTGGCTTCTTTATGTAATAAAATAAAATACAGATGTGCATATGACAGGAGTGTAACGTTTTTAGCAATTGCTTGACGATATATCTGGCTACTGTTTTTGGGATATTGGTATAAGGGAGAAATTAAACAAGCATACTTCTTTCCTTTTCGCCACTTATCTAGGGCCTCCACTTTAAAGTCTTTTTGATTTTTCGCCGTGCGACTTAATCTAAAAACTTTCCCATCGGCAACAATTGTGTACTTTGGCGTGTGTCCTTCTACATCAGCCGCATCAGCTCGTTCTTTTAGAACTCTTGCATCAATACCCATAAATGAAAAGGCTCTAGCTAGCAAAATATCAGAATATTTTGAATAAAGTTTTTCTTCCGTAGAATCATGCCCATATGATTCAGGAATGACTCCGCACTCAAGCAAGCTCTCTCTGATTTCATCTAAAGACATTGCTCCAACTATTTTTTCCAACTCGGTTGCGTAATCAGCGAACGATGCACTGTTTTTGTCAACCAAGCCCACTATGAATTTGGTTATCTCTTCTCGTTTCATAATCCCTCCATAAAATAGCTTAGTTTTTTGCTGTACAACCGAGCGAATTGTTTTAATTCAACAATATCAATCAGTCTTTGTCCCGATTCTACTTTTGATATATAAGATTGTGATTTTTGTAGTTTAATGGCGGCGGCGGATTGAGTTAGCTTGGCTTCCATTCTAGCTTTTGTTAGTTTGTTGGCGATATTTTTCTGCTCATTTGAATATAAGGATTTAGACATATTGTGCTTTCTTCTATCTATGATATATTCCAAAGTGTAATATTCCAAAATGGAATACGTGGGAAAATTTTTGCGGGGACGTTTGGGGAGAAATCTGTGAAGATTTTTCCCGTTCGAGTCAACACGTTCGGAAGCGCGGCGGGGGGGGCGCCGCGCTGACAGCGAGCCCCGCACAGCGGGGCGAGCTTACTGAAAGCTGGTTCTAACTTTTAGATATAACTCGACTGAAATCGAAGAGGCCGGAGTCGCCTCCGGCAAGGCTCGCGCGGTGCGGGCGCGCGAGACGGCTGCGAAGCCCTGACGAAACTCGGCGGCGAGCCGCCAACGGAAAAGGAAAAAGAACAAACGACCCCGCAAAAATTTTCTCACTCACTAATCGTTCGTGAAGAGAATACAAAACTGCCTATGAATAAATATATTGCGTACTGTCGAAAATCCAGAGACGAAGCAGATCGGCAAATTCTTTCCATAGAAGCTCAAATTGCCGAACTCAAGGGATTTGCCAAGAAAGAACATTTAGAGATTGTCGAGTTTATCACCGAAGCAAAAACAGCCAAAATGCCAGGACGAGAACAGTTTGCAGAGGTACTTAAGAAAATTGAAAAAGGAGAAGCAAACGGAATAGTCGCTTGGCACCCCGACCGCCTTGCCCGCAATTCAATGGACGGTGGAAAGATTGTCTACTTTCTTGATATTGGCAAACTAGTAGATTTGAAGTTTCCCACATTTTGGTTTGAGAACACGCCGCAGGGAAAATTCATGCTTTCTATTGCGTTTAGTCAATCAAAATATTATGTCGACAATCTTTCCGAAAATGTGCGGCGCGGGCAGAGACAAAAACTTCGCAATGGCGTTCTTCCCTTAAAAGCTCCATTTGGGTATGTGAATAACCCAAAAACTAGAGGAATAGATGTTGATCCAGTTACTTCCAAGATTGTTCAGGAAATGTTCTCAATGTTTGTACAGAAAAATTGTTCGTTCACTTCCATTGCTCAATATTTGGCGGATACGTATGGATTAACGAGAAAAAGCGGCAAACCATGGCTTATTGATTCTATTCACCATCATCTTGCAAACAAATTTTATCTTGGCATTATTACCTTCAACGATGAATATTACGACGGCGGGCATGAGTGTTTTATCAGCAAAGAATTATTCGCAGAAGCACAAAAGCAAATTAAAAGAATATCGAGGCCTCAAAAAAACGGTCATTCGTTTGCGTTTTCCGGTTTGGCTCGGTGTGGGAATTGTGGTGCAGCGATTACGGCAGAAACCCATACGAAGCATTATCCACGTACAGGCAGAATCATGACCTACAATTATTATCGTTGCACCAAAAAGTTAAAACCGTGTGATGAGAAGCCGGTCACAGAGTTAGATGTTAAAAATCAACTTCGGCAAATTCTGGAAAGCGTTTCACTCCCACAGTCATGGGCAGATCAGTGGAATAAATGGATTGATCGGGATGAGATAACAGAAAAACAATCGGCAGAAACAACCATTCAAAGATTAAAACTAAAGCTTGCGGATATTGATCGAAAAGCAAATATTCTTCTGGATAGCTATCTCGATCAGGTTATTGATACAGAAACATTCAAGAAAAAGAAAAATCAGTTTTTCGAGGAGAAAATAAAACTACAAGAAATGATAGGCAAACTGGAAGCCGGAGGTTTGTTGTGGATTGAACCTATGAAAGAGTTTATCAAAACTGCGTCAGAATGCGAAAAAATCGCGCGCGCAAAAAATAATTGCGAAGATATGGCCATCTTCGCAAAACGTATCGGCTCGAACTTCTTTTTATCTGATAGGCGGCTCGCCGCCGAGTTTCGTCAGGGCTTTGCAGCCGTCTCGCGCGCCCGCACCGCGCGAGCCTTGCCGGAGGCGACTCCGGCCTCTTCGATTTCAGTCGGGGATACCCGACTTGAACGGGTGGCCTCGCGCTCCCAAAGCGCGCGCTCTA
>CAYZEE010000046.1:0-6922 GCA_964477485.1 uncultured Gammaproteobacteria bacterium | reverse complement strand
TCTTTTAAAAGAAGTAAAGACCGTTCGTGAACTTCGCCAAATCTGGGAAATGTATCAGAGAGAGGTGGCTGATATAAATCAACCAATTTATATTTTTTTGGACGAAATTCAGCTGGTGCAAAACTGGGAAAAATTAGTACGGGCTCTTTACGAACAAGGGAAATACAATATTTTTATTAGCGGGTCCAATAGCAAACTTCTATCCGGGGAACTAAGCTCATCCCTTTCCGGTCGCAGTCTTTCCCTAGAAATTAAACCGTTCAGTTTTAGGGAGTATTTGGTTTTTTTAGAAATTGACTTCCAAAACTATTATTCCCAAAAACAAAAAATTGATCAGGCTTTTTATTTTTATCTGCACCGCGGGGGTATTTACGAACAATTTAAACTCCCGGATACTATGGCCCGAAATTATAATGACGGTCTGATCAGAAAAATAATCCTCGATGATATCATCAAACGGTATCAGATAGATAATGTTAATGTTTTAAGAGAAACATTTGAATTTATCCGAGGTAATGTAACTTCAACACTCTCTCTCAGGAAAATCGCTGGTCGCCTGGAAAATCAAGGCTTCAAAGTCTCCACAACTACCATTGAAAATTATCTTCGTTATTGGACCAGCGCTTACGCCATAGAAAAATTGACAAAGTTTGATTACAAACTAAGTCGAATTTTTTCCCGAACAGCTAAATACTATCTAGTAGATAACTCATTTATAGATGGCCGAGAAGAAGCTGACGAAAAAAGATTGGAAAATTTAATTTACATTGAGCTTATCAGAAAATATGGGCGGGAAAACGTCTTTTTTGGCCAGAACGAAAATGGTTATGAGGTTGATTTTGTCGTTCATAAAGAGGATAAATTTTTATACTTTCAGGCTTGCCTTCGTTTAACAGATGAAAATTCAAGACGTGAGTTTGGCAATTTAGAACTTGCCAAAAAACATCTTGGAGGAAACGGGACTGTCCTCTATGTTGATAATGCGCTTACAACTTCCTCTTCTGAATTCTCCGCTCAACCGGTAATTGAATGGTTACTGTTGTCTAAATAAAACGTCCGTTTCTCATAACATAAATCTGTCTACTAAAATACCCCTTTACTTTTTAAAAGTAATGTATAAAATAATATATTATATACGTTTATTTTAACATAACTATATGAACGAACAAAAGAAGAAACTTTTACGCGCAAAGATCGCCGTTGCCCTTCTTGATGAATTAGGACGCAAACCGACACCAATTGAGGTAGAAAAATTTACGCTGGCTGCCCGGGTTTTGTATAAAGCCGTCTTAGGACTACACTTTGAACGGCAACAACAAAAACAAAATGGACAGTTGGCTATTTTTTAATCCTTATGATCTACGGTTATATCAGAGTTTCAACCGACAAACAAACGACCGAGAATCAACGGTTTGAAATCCTACAATTCGCTCAAGAAAAAAAACTCTCGATCGACTCCTGGGTTGAAGAAACCATAAGCGCGACGAAACATCTTAAAGAGAGAAAACTTGGAACTCTTCTATCCGAAATGAAAAAAGACGATGTCTTGATCGTTACTGAACTCTCACGACTCGGCCGATCACTAATGGAAGTGATGAGTATTCTCCACTCTCTCATGGAAAAACAGGCTAAAGTTTATACTACTAAAGAACGGTATGAACTAGGAAATAACATTAATTCAAAGGTTTTAGCTTTTGCATTTTCACTCTCTGCTGAAATCGAGCGTTCCATGATTTCTTCCCGAACTAAAGAAGCTCTAGCGAGAAAAAAAAGCGAAGGAAGAAGATTAGGAAGGCCTAAAGGCAGCCTATCAACAATCACTAAACTTACCGGTAAGGAAACTGTTATTCGAGAATTGTTACAAAAAAATATTCCGGTTGCCGCAATAGCGCGCATATTAAATGTTCACCGACTGACTGTTAGAAACTATATATTGAGTAGAAAATTATCAGAGGTAATAAATCCGGAAGCAAAGAAAACTTTTAATTAAAAATACTATTGTGTTATCTTGTAAAAATATTTTACTGTCTCCTTAATTTTTATTTAGCTTGCTGTTACTTTATAATTCCTTGATTTCTCCGACTTGTTATGTTAATATAGTAAGTAATTATAAGTTAGTTTTAAGATACTGTCTTATCTATAACGACAGTATTTTTTATTTTTAGAGAAACTTGTTTTTTCTAAAGATGGGAGGTGAAATTTATGAAGAAGAAAATCGTTGCCATTAATACATTTATTACCCTTGCTTTTTTCGCTATTGCCACTCCCGCACTTGCTGATACAGCCGGTGTTGCTCAAATCCAAACCTTTATCCAAAATGTCATTCAAATCTTGGTTGCCTTAGCCGGTCTGGTAGCTGCCGGGTTTTTTGTTTGGGGCGGGTTTGGATATATTACCAGTTCGGGAAATCCGGAAAAATTGGACCAATCGAAAAAAACAATTGTGTATTCTGCAGTGGGATTAGCGATAGTTTTAGGGGCTTTTGTTCTGACAAACATTATTTCCCAAGTAGCAGGAACGGCATTTGGAACTAGTACGACAGCTGTTTCTCACTAAATTTAGTTATCTAAGCTTTTAAGCATATGGTTAAAAAGTTAGCTCTTTATGGCTTGTGGTTATTTCTCGTTTTTCTGTTCTTTCCGCACCCTGTCTTGGCCATATCCACAAGCTCTCAAATTACTCAATACACGAGTGATACCGTAAATCTTATTACTATTATCTCCTCGGCCGCAACTGTTCTTTTTCTCATCAAGGGTGGTTATCAATATATGTCCTCAACCGGAAAGCCCGAAGCAATTACCAGCGCTAAGAAAACCATTAGGAATGCTTTAATTGGTTCCGTTATTGTCTTAGGAGCCGGAGTGATTATGTCTCTTTTCAACGGAGCGCTAAATTTAGGTGCACCATCCGGTAGTTCTTCGGTAATCCCCCTTACTCAGATTCAATCGGTTAAACCAAGTGACGGATTAACGCAGGTCTTAATCGACGCCGTCTCTAGTTTTATCCAAAACATTGTTGAGTCGGCAACACAACCTATTGTCAATGGAATCATTGGATTTTTAACCACAACGCCAAGTCTTTTAAATAATCAAGTTATTGTGAACTTCTGGCTGGTAATGTTAGGCATTACTGATTCTTTATTTATCGTCATTACTGCTTTACTAGGGCTTCATTTTATGAGCGCCTCAACATTTGGCTATGATGAGGCGGAATTGTCAAAATTGCTCCCAAAAATTGGTTTGGCATTCCTAGGAGCCAATGTTTCTTTGTTTTTAGCCGATTACCTTATAACTACCGTCAATGCCTTGGTTACCACCGTTCTTAACTCAACCGGTGGCCTAAACCAAGCGTGGGTTGTGAATGCCATAAATCCGGCAACTCTCATTACTGGCACCACACCATTGATTACTCTCATTTTCCTTATCCTCTTTTTGATTATCGCAATTATTCTTCTCCTTATGTACATTAGCCGTCTGATTATGATTTCTCTGGGTGCGGTGTTGTCGCCGTTTATATTTCTCTTATCAATCGTCCCTAAATTTTCCGATTTTGCCGAAATTGCCGTTAAAAGTTACGTCGTTACTATCTTTATTGTCTTTGTCCATGTAGTGATAATTCAGCTTGCCTCAGCCTTCTTAGCCCTCCCTGATCAGTCGGGTAATTCTTTAGTTTCTATCGCTGTCGCCATTGGATTGTTTCTCACACTACTGAAAGTCCCTTCCTTTATGATGCAGATGGTTTTTTACTCATCAGCCAACCGCGTTTTAGGAAAAATCGGTCATCAAATCATGAATATAATGACCACCGACCATGCCGCTTCAAAAACCAGAGAAGTAACCAATAATGGGGCAGTTAAAACCACAGGAAAGGTAGCAACAGCATGAGAACAACTGTCATTCCGGCTCAAATCACGACCGTTGAGGACAAAATCGCCGGAAACCTCAACTTAACTCAAATCATGCTTCTTATGGTCCCAGTTTTCTGGTCAACCATTGTCTATGCGCTTTTCTTGCCTGTCATGCACTTTGCCTGGTATAAACTGCTGTTGATTTTAGTTGTATTTTTTGTTTGTTTACTTTTAGCGGCCCGTATTAAGGGAAAAGTAGTGTTAAGCTGGATAATGGTGCTTTTCAGATACAACGTTCGGCCCAAATATTATGTATTTAACAAAAACTGCTCTTATCTTCGCAATTTACATTTACCGGCCGGTGAGAAAAAAGAGGTCAAATTGGTAAATAAAAATATCGCAAGAAAAGAGATAAAACAACCCACATTTACCATAAGTGTTCCCGATTTTGTCAAGTTTGAAAACTTAATCGGCAACCCCAAATATAGCTTAAGTTATAGGGAGGGAAAGAAAGGAGGAATTAATGTGGCTTTTGAACAAATCAAAAAATAAGGTAAGCTCACGAAACCAGATTAGGATCAAAGAAGTAAAAGATTCTGTATTAATTTTACCTAATAACGAGTATCGGGTTATATTAGAAACCTCGTCGATCAACTTTGAATTAAAAAGCGAAGAGGAACAAGACGTTCTCATTGATTCCTTTCAGAACTTCCTAAATTCTTTACCATGTGAACCTCAAATTCTTATTCGTATCCGGGAAGTTGACATTGACCGCTATTTAGAGCAAATTTCTCAGACTAAAAATCAAGAGAAAATCCAAATCTACAAAAACCAGATTACGAATTACTGCGAATTTATTCGAAACGTCATCTCCGGTAACAAAATCTTATCGCGTCGCTTTTATGTGATAATTCCTTACCGACATATCGATAAAAACCAAGATTTTCATCTTATCAAAGAGCAACTCAATTTACATAGAGATATTGTTCAAAAGGGGTTAGAAAAATTAGGAATGAAAGTGCGGCAACTAGATGGTCTTGAAGTTTTAGATTTATTTTACAGTTTCTACAACCCAGCTCAAACCAAAACTCAGGAATTAAAAGGCCAAACCATACAGATGTTATTGCAAAATACCTATGTTTAATCTGTTTAAATCAAACGGCCATAAAAAGACAAACGGTAAGAAAAGATCAGATAAAGACTTACTAAAAAAATCTCTGGAGTTTAATTTTGGCGAACAAGACCAAATTGATCTTATTTCCTATTCCGGCCTTGCAGAAGAGGCAAACTACCTTCAAATCGGTGATAAATATGTCCGAACCCTTTTTATCTCCGGTTATCCATTTACCGCCTCAACCGGCTGGTTAAATATGCTCGTTAATTTCAACCACAATTGTGATATTTCTTATCACATTGAGCAAATCGATCCTCTTTTGGCGCTCCCTAAACTCAATAGAAAAATCACCGAGCTTGAATCGACCAAAAGAAATATGCTTAAAGCCGGTAAAGTCATAGGAAGCGAGATTACCGATCCTTTGGAATCGGCCATGGAGTTAAAAGATAAAATCCAAAGAGCTCAGGAAAAGCTATTCCAACTATCCGTCTACATGACCATAACTGCTGACACACTAACTGATTTAAACAAAATAACAACACTTTTGGAAACAGTAATGAAATCAAGGATGTTTTATATCAAAACCGCCACTTTCCAACAGTTGGAAGGATTACAATCAACTTTACCTCGTGCTGAAAACCTATTAGCTCAGAAAAGAAATTTAGACAGCTCATCTGCGGCTTTAACGTTTCCATTTGTCTCTTCTGAATTGGTACAGGAATCAGGAATTCTTTATGGTATCAATAGATCAAATAATTCACTCGTAATTGTTGATAGGTTTTCGTTAAACAATGCCAACTCCATTGTTTTTGCTCAATCGGGGTCTGGAAAGAGTTATACGGCCAAAGTTGAAATTCTTAGACAGCTTATGCAGGGAACTAAAGTAATTGTAGTTGATCCGGAGCGGGAATATAAACAACTATCATCTTCAGTCGGCGGAACATATATTCAACTCTCGGCAACCTCGCAAGAGAAAATTAACCCGTTTGACTTTACCCTAAGCTCATATACTGGCAAAAATGATCTCGGAGAGCATATCCAAGATTTAACCGAAATTATCTCTTTAATGGTTGGTGGCTTAAATTCAGAGGAAAAAGCTGTTGTTGATAGGGCTCTTATTCAAACATACAAAGATCGTGGCTGGGATTTACATTACTTTTATACTCCAAAAGAACATAGAGATGTACGCGGAAGAAAGCTAAAAGAAAGAACCTATCCCCTACTTAAAGATTTTTACGAGACTCTAAAAAAGATGAATCAAAAGGATTTATGCAACCGACTAGAACGGTTTGTTGTAGGCTCTTTAGCTACGGTTTTTGATTCTCAAACCAATATTGAACTTAATAATCGATTAGTGATTTTTGATATCAAAGATTTAAACGAATCATTGCGACCTATTATGATGTTGGTTATCGCTAATTTTGTTCATTCCCAAGTGAAAACTAAACCGCAAAAGCGAATTCTGGTTATTGATGAAGGATGGCTGTTACTTTCCCAAGAAGAAAGCGCTAGATTTATTTCTGGTTTAGTTCGAAGAGCCAGAAAATATTATTTAGGCGTAACCATTATCTCTCAACAAGCCAATGATTTTTTAACGCAAGATTACGGCCGAGCGATTGCTTCTCAATCGTCGCTAAGAATTTTAATGAAACAGGATACAACCACAATTAAGAAAGTGGCTAGTGAATTCAATCTCAGCGAATACGAACAACGATTTTTGTTGACTTGTGATCGCGGAGAAGCATTGATTATTGCAGACCAAAATCATGTGGCCCTAAAAGTGGTAGCTTCCGAAAAAGAACATCCGTTACTAACTACCGATCCAAAAGAAATTTATTTGTAAAGAATACTAAATGAATGAATCAACTGAAAATCGGATTAATGCTCTGGTCATATCGACGAGAACTTAAATACGTTCTTCTGGCTTTCCTTATTATTCTTTCTCTTCCGGTTATCGCTGT
>CAYZEE010000045.1:0-7030 GCA_964477485.1 uncultured Gammaproteobacteria bacterium | reverse complement strand
ATATAAAAATATGAAGAAATTTATAATAATGCTTTTAGTCGGAAAGCACGGTTCGACTTTCTTCTTGGCTGAGCGGGACGGTGTAAAATATTCACCTTCAAAGGATTATTCAAATGTGCTTCCTGCGGGTCGAATCTGGTCGGAGAGGATAAATTCAGGCAAAGAAAATTTAGAGATCCTGTATACCACATTTACTATCACTGTAGTCGACAAGTAGATTATGACTGCCCAGAAGATTACATCAGCGAGGAAGGATTAGCAAAAGCATTCTTCAGATTTATTAACTTTACCTACATGGCACATCCACAGATTATCAATCTCACTCCAGAGATTCGGGAAGGCATAAACGAATACAAGAAGGTCAGAGACGATGTCCTGTTAAGGCAGGATATCAACCCAGATGAGAAAACAATGGACGTACGGGACTATGCTAGGCATGTGTTGAGTAACGGAGATGTGGAAAGAAAACGCCAATTAATTCAGCTTTTTAGTGAACAGTTGTATCTTCACGACCGAAAGGTCGTATCTTCGAGGATAAAAAAGACCGCTGTATAACAAGGGTATTGTCCTGCTCAAAATGACAAGTTTCCGCTCTTCAGCTTCTATTCAGAAATAATGTATAATATAGGGGTAGGGGTATACAGATATGAAGATTAATATAAAAATTAAAAACAGAAGAAAACGCACCTTAGACCACCTTAACAGGATACGGGGCCAAATAGAAACTCTCAAAAAATATATCGCCGATGATGCCGATTGTGTAGATATTGCCATGTTAGTAACTTCTATTGCTAAATCTATTGATGCTCTACGAAGTAAAACGCTGGAGGGAAGTATTGTCCACCAGATACTCGGTGAGGGGCAAAAGCTTTCCAGCGAACAAAGGGAAAAATTATCGCAGGTGCTTAATCTATATAAAAAGTAATATGTTGACCTTAAAACAAATATCCAAAACATACGGTAATCAGGAGGTCTTGGAACAAATCAGCTTCGATCTAGAAGCGAAAGAATTTGTCAGCATAATCGGTAAGTCCGGTGTTGGTAAAACTACTCTTTTATCTATCATGGCGGGCTTGGTTGCTCCTAACAGCGGCAAGGTAGTCTTTTCCAACTCCGACATTACTCACTATTCCGAAGAACAATTAGCTGAATTTCGTCTCAAAAATATTGGTATTGTATTCCAGGACTTTAAGCTCATTCCTTCCCTCTCAGTTTATGACAACATATTTTTAGCCATTTATCCCAGAAGCGATGTCGGTAAGGATGAAAAGACTACCCGGATTCTAGATTTGATCAAACAGGTGGGTTTAGAAGGCAAAGAGAATCAATGTGTTGACGAGCTAAGTGGTGGGGAGAAACAGCGGGTAGCCATTGCACGATCTCTGGTCAACAGACCAAAGTTAGTTCTGGCCGATGAACCAACCGGTAACCTTGATGAAGCCACCTCAGATAAGATTATGAGCTTATTTGAAAGTCTTCATAAAAAATTCTCCACCACTTTTGTAATCGTAACTCACGAGAAAGATATTGCTCAAAAAACAAGGAAGATTTATCAATTAACTCAAGGAGAACTATCCCAAATGAAAGGAGGTAAAAATGAATAATAAATTCTTAGGTGTGATCTTAGTGTTCATTCTTATCATCGGTGTTGCTTCTTATTTTGTTTTCAAGCCTAAGAATCAGTCAGTTGGTATTGCAACCTCGTATCAAGTGACTCCTCAAACAGTAGAGATCTTTTATCTTTCTCATCCTCCGGCTGTGGCAATTGTCAAAAAAGTTGAACCCATCATTGCGGAATTTCCGAAGTTTCAGGTAAAAGAATTCAGTTTTGACGACCCAGGAGCAAAGCCCCTAATCGAGAAATATAATCTAATTGAGCATATGCCGATTGTTATTTTCATTGGTGGTAAAGATACATTTAAAGTGGGTGATAAAAGCATTGAACTGAAGAATTTTCCCAAGGGTGACGCATTCGCGCCGTCTTTTGAAGGTGGCTGGAGTTATGAAGATCTGAGAGCTATATTAAAAACTCTCAACTAACATGCATGATGATACGAATAATTCTCAAAAACATCTTGTTCTATTGGCGAAAAACCAGTGTGACGATAATTCTTGCCGGGATAATATTATTTTTGGGCGTCAGCTCGACGATATTTACTTCCTATATTAAAGAGCTTGTTGATAGTCCGCTTAAATCACTACAAACAGAGGTTATCCTACAAGAGGATAGCTCCAATAAGAATCCTGGCGACGTAAAAACAAGCGGAGTAATTTTGCCTTTTAATCTTGAGTCCTTTTCTAAGGATCAGGCATTAAAGCAAATAACCAAGATCTCCAATATAAAAAAAGTTTCAACAGCCCTAGTTTTATGGCAGTTTGATATTAAGGATAACCGGACACTGGTGGCTCTGGATACTAACGAACCAAAAGTGGGATTACGAAGTATCGAGAACATGCTCATGCCAGGAAGTCAATTCTTTTCAGCTAATGATGCTCAAGAAATCATTCTGGAGAGACACTTCGCCACCTTGTTTAAATATAAGGTTGGTCAAGATTACCCAATAGGCGAAAACACATATAAAATTATTGGCATGGTTGATTTTCAAGAGCAAAGCAATTTAGCCAATGCCCAAGGGTTTTTACCGTACCAAACAGCCTTAAACCTAATTGGAGAGAAAGAAACTATTGTCAATCAAGCTTTTATTTCCCTGCAGTCTGCTTCCGATCTGCCGAAAGTCAAAGAAGAGCTAATAAAAATTTATCCCTCCTTTTCGATTATCAGTAAAGACAACCTATTAAAAAATCTGTCAGGTCTTAACCAAATGTTTTATCGGTTTGGTACCGATTTTAGTATTGTTATGACTGGAATCTCCTTATTATTAACATTTTCAGTATTACGGCTTCATCGTCTTGAATATTCTTATCAAACTGAAATATTAGCTACTTTAGGTTGGCCGAAAAGAAAAACAAGACTATGGGTAGTTGTTGATACTTTGTTTATATTTACTGGTGCCATAATTTTTGCCCTTATCCTTGTCCTTCTCCTCCAGTGGCAACTCCCCACGCTTGTAAAATCAGCACCGATGATTGACTACAACATTAAACTATGATTACCAGTTACTTTATTTCATCAGTTAAAAAGAATATGGGGAAAACAATTCTCCTCATTTGTAGTATTGCTGTCTATTTTTCTCTCCTTTTGGTTACTCTCACAATTTCCCAAAGTCTTGAACAAATTGCTTCGCTTCCATTTAAAGCAATTGGAGTTGATACGGTAATCCAAAAAACAGGCAAAATTCCCGATCAAATGGTTGGAGCTATATATCCTCACTCCAATGGACCGATTTATCAAAATGAGGTTGATCAACTCAGTAGGCTTGATTTTGTCGAAAAAGCAGATACTGGCATTTACTTTTGGTATTTTGACAATAATTATTTTAAGGATGTTTTTGGAGTACAAACCAAAGGAAACCTGTTTTCCAACGTTCTCAAAGCAAATATGTCAGAAGGCAGTTTTACCCTTGATGGAAACAGGGTCTTAATAACTTCGGATTTTGCCCAGAAAAACTCCCTGCAGATTAGTGGAAACATTAAATTGGGTCAAAGTGAATATAAAATAGCGGGAATTTTGAACTCCAATCTCACAGGCAACATTATCCCTGCTGATATTTATATGAATTATCCTTCTGCCCTACAGTTAGCTAAAAGTTCAGAAGAAATGAAAAAGCTTTTCCCTAATCAGGATGGGAATTTTGTCAACGTTGTGCTTCTTAAAACAAAACCACAATGGAAAGGTGATATTCCTAAAACTATAACGAATATAAATAAAGACTACCTTGTTTTTAGTGAAAAGACATTCTCTAAAACTTTAGCAGATCAAATAAAGCTAGTCTCTTCTTTTGGGCAAACCGCTTTCTTAATCCTTGGTCTTATCCTAACTATCGCTTATGGCTTGATTATTGTTTTTATTATGAAAACCAGAGAAAAGGAAATCGCTGTTTTACGGATGCTTGGTTGGAAAATAAGTGATTTAAGAAAACAGTTTTTAACTGAAAACATCGTATTAATACTTGCAGCTTTACTATTTGGAAATCTTTTATCTCTAATAGAAATATATTTCCTGAGTCATCAAAAAGTATCTATGGAAATACCTTGGGAATTGTCAGCCAAACCTCATTTTCTACCGGCTGAGAATAACATTAATCGGGTGGTATCCAGTACTATTCCGGTTTTCTATGACTGGCACTTAGCTCTCCTTTGTTCGGTTGGCTTTATAGCTGTTCTTCTTATAATTGGCTTTATTTTATTTCGAAGGATAAAAAATATTAAACCATCCCAATTTCTCAAATGAACTCATGTTCTAATATCGCCCCTAAACCCTATCTCAAATCCTTATTCATTTCTTCAAACTCTTTTTTAGTGATTTCTCCTTTAGCGTAACGTTCTTTAAGAATATCCAAAGGCGTATTGTCTTTACCTGTACTGTTGCTTTTGATGCCTCCTAAGTAACGGACTAAAGCAATCACTCCTAAAATAATAAGAAGCCAAAAGACTATCATAAATATCCAGCCAAAACCAAAGCCACCCCAACCCATCATATTGTTCCAGTTATTCCAACCACTATAACCCATCATGGGATTTCCACCTCCTCCCATCATCCACCCCATCATTGATAAACCATATCCTGAAGGAAACGAAGCATTGGTATCACAACCGCTTGATCTTTTACCAAGAGATATATGCATCCGCTCTTCTGCATTTTGGCCCATCATATTCTGCATCATTTGATTCATCACAGCGTGTCTTTCGGTGTTACCAATTGACTGGCCCATAAAGTATTCACCCAACACTTCAAAATCAGAGTCTTTCAAACTACTACAACTCGCCTGTTTTGATTGCAACTGATCCCAAACTTGTTTACCGTTGGCTTCATCTTGGGCAGTTGAAGATACTGAGGAAGGAGTCGCATTAGAAGTATTGCCCCAGTTCATCATCCCTTGCGCTGAAGCAGATGAAGTAAATAAAGATCCTAAAATGAGAAATAGACTAAGGCTAAATAGAATCTTTTTCATACATTTAAAAAGTAACTACTTTATCACTTTCTTTAATTAGGTTGTACAACTCTTTCATTCCACTCACCGGACAGGTCTTATTACCTTCCTGATGGCGGAGTACCATACACGTTTCACAAGCGAGGATTTCTGCTTTGTCTGATTCAAGAAATGTATCCACCTGTTTTTGAATATCAAATTTTTCATCACTGAATTTAAGATATTCCACACCCTCACCGATAAGGAATACACTAACGGTGTCATTATTTTTCAAAGCCAGGTTCCCAAGTCTAAATGCGCTCCAGTTTTTTTCTGCGTTGTTAGATGAAATAATTATAGCTAATTTCATACTGATACTTGCTCCTTTCGAAATGCTTCTTTATAACCTTTAAGCAACCGATGGATAAGCGTATCGGTGCGGGTGAGGGAAGAAATCGCTGTTTGAAGAAAGCCCAGCCCCTTTTGGGTAATTGTGTACACTCTTCTGTCCGGCCCGGATTCGTTTTTGCTCCAGCCGGATTTCACCCAGCCGTCCATTTCCATCCTTCGAAGTGTCCGGTATAAATTTCCAATGTCTACCTTTTCACCACACTTGTGTTCCAAATCCTCCATTAAGCTATACCCATGCGAGGGTTTTTGCGAAAGCAAAAGAAGAATACATGGTTCCACAAAGCGTTCAATGTTGCCGAAATCTCTTGAGCGAAAAGAACATCCACAAGTTCTGCACATATATGTAAATATCATATAGTGATAACCGCCCCAAGTCAAGTCCAAACTGCTGATTGTGTAATATTTCCGAAGCTATGCTGAATCCGAGAAAACCGTAGAAATTGCTCCCCCTACCTCGACTCAATATGGTATTAAGTCAAACTAAATTTGACTGCAGACTAAATGAGCAAAAAATCTAAGCTCGGATGAACGAGATTTATCGATTGCTAAGGCCTGATATCAACCCAGACGAGAAGACAATGGATGTAAGGGACTACGCAAGGCACGTCCTAAGTAATGGAGATGTTGAGTGAAAACGTCAACTAATTCAGCTTTTTAGTGAACAGTTGTATCTTCACGACCGAAAGGTCGTATCTTCGAGGGTAAAAAGGACTGCTGAATAACGAGCGTACGGTCCGAGACTTTCAAAGTGTAAATTACAATTAGAATTTCAAGTTTTCCTTTGGCGGCAAATTCTATTTCCTTAATTTTAGCGAACCCGCTTACCACCCGTTCGAGACTTTGACCCACCATTGCTTTGGCGATTAAGTACTATTGCGGCGCGGACGAGATTTTTAAAAGCCGTCTCGTCAATCTTATCGTCTTTTTGAATGACAATGGCACTGTGTCTATTAAATAGACCTTTCGGATCCTTGATAGAAGATCCTTTTGCGAAAGTCAGCCTTAAGTGATTTTTGTAGGTCTCGCCGGTACAAATCATCCCGTCGTGATACCATACAGGAATTCCGGCAGGATTCGAGGGCTTTTTATATTTCACCTCCTCGACCACTTCGGGGTCTGCTTGTTTTATAAGCCTGCGAATTAGCGCCATTGTCGTTCCGCGCCAATCCGATGGAATTGTCATCTTAGTCTTTTTCATATTATTTCATCCTCTTTAATTTCTTTTATTTCGTTTATTGAGCACTCCTTGTACCGAGGGACTTATCAACTTATCCGTGCGATGAATACAGCCTATCCAACAGCACGGCCGACGCATTCCCTCCTTGAGCTCGCTGATCGTCCTCTTAATATGATCCCTTCTTGTCTCATCTTTCTTAACAAAGGTAACCCAACAAATCCACTCATTGCGCGCGAGCGGAGTCAGGTTGCTCCATATTGCAAGTGCATTTGGATCGGCAACGAGCGCTTTTCGCAAATCCGATGGGACACTATGTATCGTGCCTGTTGCGATACTTTTCGTCTTCATATATTCATTCTAATAAATCTTCGATATTAACTCAACACTCTGACGATTTTTAGCTTGGATGCAA
>CAYZEE010000044.1:0-7138 GCA_964477485.1 uncultured Gammaproteobacteria bacterium | reverse complement strand
ACATTTTGTAAGACTGCAACTCCCGGTATCCACCGTGCGGCGGGATGAGACGGGGAAGATCTTTTGAGTCAGACATAGTTTGTTGTCCTTTCTTGTTTTTATAAAAATGAATTCTTCATTGAAATAATTTATTTATACCAGTGCAAATCCATCAACATCTAGTTTAAGTAATGGAATTATCGTTATCATGTAGCCTAAAAACTCTCTATCGTAATCACCACGCCACTCATATATTTCTTCATGACCATTGATAGGAATACAGAAACTGCTGAATTGCTTTGAATTGATTTTAAAAAATCGAATCTGCACGCTATTACGAATTACCTTTACCGGATCAACTTTCTCGTACCTTTTTAATGTTTCAGCAATTTCAGCCGATATAACAACCAACCTTGTATCAGCATCTATAACCTTACAAAGCCTTGCCACTTCTGGATAATCATTGGCCCGTTCCTGCTTTATAATTATCGAAGCTTTTTCTTCAAAATCACCAAAGTCGCTCATCAGTTCACGTCTTATTGCTTCTGTAACTATTTCTGTAGAGTCTTCTCTATCAAAATACTTTTCTGCAAAGAGTGCCTTAAAAACATTTTTCGAAGTTCTTAACTGCGGATTATCTCGCATAAGTGGATCATTAATACTAAAATCAAAAACTTCGGCACCAGCAGTATTACTATGTCTGTTAACTCGACCGCCAATTTGAATCAGACTTGCTGCGCTACAACTTTCTCTGAATGCCGTGACGAAAGAAAAATCCATTCCTGCCTCGACGCAGCTTGTTGCTACAAGCGTCCAATCGGTATCGTCTGATATTTCTAACCGTTTTTTTATCTTCTCTACAAGGTTGTCACGATCACAGGGGGTTAATGCAGTTGATAAATGCATTACCTGCTTATCAGATTTTTGCATTTTCCATGCGAGAACTGCTGCAGATTGTACAGTATTTAAGACAACGAGTCTCGGCCCATTTTTTGATTGTATGAATTGAATCAGACCAGTAATATCGAATTCCTTTTCGCATGTTAAATATGATATACGTTTTCGCTCTTGACCATTTACCTGCACTTTTTGTTTAATGCTCAAAAGATTTGTCACATTCTCAGCCGGATTCGTAATCTTTTCATTCCTCCAAAATTCAGGTAGCGTCCCAGAGGCAAACACAAAATGGCAAGTCCAATTAGTGGTTAAATCTTTAATCCATTGCCAAGCCTGTGGCCACAACCATGTTGGTATCGCTGCATGTGCTTCATCTAAGAATATTGCCGATCCTGGTAATTCATGAAGTTTCCGCAATTGTGCAGGGTGATTTGCACCTAAACTTTCAAAAAATTGAACTGCTGTCGTTACGATAATAGGCGCTGTCCATAAAGCCGCGTACCGGCGTAAATCATAACTTGAAAAATCAGCTTGGTGGTGATGTTCAGCAACAATCTCTTCAGGATTCTCGCCGGGAAGAACAAGCGACTTGCGATAAACATCAACGGATTGCTTGATGATATTTGTGTAAGGCAATACCACAAAAATGTGTCTTAATTCTTTATTAATCGCCGCACGTAGAAGATGAGCCATTACTGCCGTAGTTTTACCAGTTCCAACCGGACTGTCGCAAGCATATAAACTATGCTGTGTATCTGCATCCCGACAGGATTCATAAGTTTTCTGTCTTTGCTCCTTGCGTGATTTTGAAGCGTCGGATTTATTTTGTAAGCCTTTGACATACTCATTTAAACTCTCAAGGCGTTCTTGCCAGCGCCGAGTAATTGGTTCTAATTCTATTTCATCGCCGTAATTTGTAGCGGTGTCACCATAGTCACCATCAACAAGGCATGAAAAAGCCATTCTCCTTGTCAGGCCAGTCCAACCTGACTTAATAGCTTCGTTAGACGATTTGTTGATCTTCCCATACCATTCTGCATGATTGGTGAGATAATTCTCAAGCTTTTGATCAACTTCATTACAAATTTTCTCATCACGTAAAAACAGATTTCCTCTCCCGGCCTCATGCGGCAAAGAACATAAACCAATATGATGTCCATATACTAAAAAAGCAGCTTCATATTCTTTACCTCTGGACAAATAAGTCGTGCCAGCATCAACGTGATTCAAAGGCAAATGCTTCTTACCACCTTTCCCCAAGATTGCCTGATTAGCCTCGTCGAGCTTACCCAAATCATGAAGCATAGCAGCTCGTTTTACCGATTCCTGTAACAGTTTTGTATTTCCGGAAAAATACCGTGACATAGCCACAACGTTATTCGTTGCTCGCTCAATTACTCCAGCAATATGCTTTGCATATGTCTGCGGCGGAATTTGTTCTTCCGGCTTTCCACTATGCGCTAAGGGTTCTTCACTATTCATTCATCAAATCCTTAAAGTCACCTAACTTCTCCCGCAACTCTTTCGGGAGTTCCTTAGAAACATCATAATCTTCCCATGACGTTGAAGGTTTATCAGTATCTTCTTTTATCGTTCGCTTAGGCGTCAAAGCATCAATCAGTGCAAAATCAGAACATGAGCCAAGCGCCGACTTATGCTCCATATACCATGCATGGCGAATGCTTACATACGGTCTGATATAGGACGCGGTATGCGGATATGCCTGTGGTATAAGCCGCAGCATGACATCAATATCTTTTGAAGTACATTCAGTCTTTCTTGCCGCTGTGGGATTTACAAAAAAGGGCATGCAATATACCCCGTGTTTCACAATTCTATACGCTAGCGGAGCCATTCCTCTATCTTTATCCCCTTCAACTCCTGCCTTGCTGGTGTTAGTCATACGCTCAATATCAACGGGGCTTATAGACAAGCCAAGTCCAAACTGTACAACGCCAGTTTTAATTGTTGTTGAACTACCTTCTTCCAAAAAAGTATTACCAAAAACTCTCCCGTCCCAATATTTATCTCTAAATATTTTGCCATTATCGTCTTTCAATTCTTGTTCGATGACCTTTCGGTCGCGTCCACGGTGTTCGAGGATAAAATATCTTTCAATATCGGCATTTTCTTTTTTAGCAGTATCTTTCCATACCGGACCGTCTTTATCTTCAACTAAATCACGTAATTTACGCTTAAAAGAAACGGGCGATATTTCACCTCTGCCATCTTGCCGTTGTCGAGGGTCACTTTCTCTATCCGGATCACCATTTGGATTGGAATTTCTAACCTCAATGATTAATAATCCTGTTGCTCTTTTTTCAACCAGATCATTTTCCTTGACCATAACAATTCCTCCTTTACTTTTTTTTAAATTTATTCTTCTGATTTTGAACGTGCCAGATACCCTAATAAAACCTGTGCCTTTGTCGCATCATCTGCCATTGATGGCCACGACACATTTTCCAACTCTGCAGAAACCTTGCCCATTTCGGACAGCATCCATTTGACAAGTTTATAGTCCTCACCTTGCACTTTTGTTGCCCACGCATAATAAATTCGCAAGCGGTCTCCAAGTAGCGCAATCGCTTTATTGGGATTATCCAACGCAACTGGTAAATACGCATTCCCGATCAATTGTGGTGGTAAACCCTTATTTTTTCGTTTCATCTGAAACTTGCAATATTGTGCGTGCAAGCTATCGGCAAAAGCAAGCAGCCTGCCGACATTAAATGCAGCATTCCTCATATAATCCTCCTTTTTTATTTCCATCTTATACAAAATTATCGCTAACAACGAAATACCAGCTAAAACAGTATACCTTGCTTCAGGTTTATAATCCTTTATGTCACCAGCATGATCAGCACACGCGATACCAATAAAAAGCGGACCGAGACGCTGTAGAGTAAGCCGCAAAAGCATCCGAGCAGTATCCTGAGATATGGGTTTCTCCCCTAAAAACAAATCATATACATGCCTCAATGTAACACCAGACACAGCACGCTTATCAAGACCGTTTTTGATCCATTGATTCTGAAAACATTTCATGACTTCCGTTGGCGAAGGACATGGTGGTTCAGCTTTTAATGCTTTCTCTTTTTTTGCAGGAGAAAGCCATAAAGAAAATGAAGGTCTGTTTTTAGCCGCTGTTCTCCATTCCTCTATGCTTTGGATGATATTTTTAATACTATACGCATTGCTCAGCACTACTTGAGCGCGCCCTTCATCAACCTTGCTGATAACAAGCACGTTGATTTGAGAATTATCATTTAAGCCTGCCTTCCCACGCAGCGCATCACAAACAGTCCTTGTTCTATTTTCATAAGCGGCTTCTGCTATTTCACTCTCCTTTACGTCTGGCGCTGAAAAGAAACTTGCAAGTTCGATATCATTGTCTGGTTTTTCTTCTAAATAAGAAATGAGTAAATCCTGTTTTTTCTTTATATTAGGAACTCCTTGCCAAGTCTTCCCTTTCCGTTCTTCTGCAACACACCATTTGATAGCTCCATGCTCTGCCTGAACTTTCTTAGTATCTTGAGGATAAATAGCTGAACCTATTTTCCCATAGCGATTATGACAAGGAGCATCCTCATTCATCGAAAACAAATATATCCTTCCGACTATTGGCAAATTAGGGTCAGGATAAGGCCCGTTATGCAACTCGCTATCTCCAAATGCTGATTTACTATTCTTATTACCGTTTGCATCTGCCTTAAGTAAATACTTAGTGATCAGCAAGCCCATTTCTGGATGAGCAACACGGCACAAATAATTTTTCCAATTGCTTACATCAAAAAAAAGCGAAGCATCGCAGACAATCTCTTTTTCTTTTTCCTTTCTATCGCCGACCAAAACCGTCGTGACTAAGTTAATTGTCGATTCATTTATATTATTCATAAGTAATGTCGACAAATTCTTTAAAAAACTTTTTGAACCCGCCTTGTTTTTTGGCAATCTTTTCACGAGATCAATTAAAGCAGATAATTTCTGATCCTTTCCCTCTACTTCAGCTATCTGATTTTTCGTCCATTGTGCAAGACTTAAATCTTGTTTATCGCTCAAATCATATTTTTGTGTCCCCTGAATTAATAATGCCTTTTTATCTTCTGGCTTTATTTTTTTACTTTCTAGTTTTTCATACACGGGATCATCATAGATAGTGCTAAAAATTGGCTTTTTAAGTTTAATGTAAGGAAAACTGTTATGTTGGCCTTTTCGCAAAGTCCAAAGCCTATGCATGTTTTGACCACTGACATATTCAACGGTTTTTGGTATGCCGTTTTGATCAATCCCTACAATAAATCCTGCCGCTTTACCTGGTGTCTTAATATTCTGATGCAAATCACCTAATTGAATACCGCACTTTTGCAGATTGTTAGATAATCGGTATAACTCATTTAGCATAAATCAATTCTCCTCCCTTGATCACCGCATCAACCGTGAAGCTCGGCGCTACTTGCCCACCTGATATTTTATCGAAGACACTGTGAAGCATTGAGGGAATAACAATGTTGATATCTTCCTGTTTCTTTGTGCCTTCACGAAATTCTCCTACGTATGACGGTACAAATTCTTTCCATCCGAGGCATGGTGTATAGTAAAATCTACCTTGTTTTAAGCGCCGAAAAAATAAGTCCTGCAAATAATGCCGATGATTCGTTTCATCGCGAGATATGCTGACTGCTTCGACAACGCCATATAGGCGATAACACACATCTATCAACACGGTTGCTGGTATCTGATAGGAACTGCTCTTTGCCATCTGATTCCCCTTGCGTAATGGTCCACCGTAATTGGTTGTATATTTGTGAAATTTAATCGGTGAACAGATTTCAACTTTTGTCGGCCGAATGGTTGCGGCACCTTTATTGGCCTTTCCCTTGTCACCTCTCAAAAATGCAATTGCCTCAAACATTCCCTTTGTGGCTGAAAAAGTCGGTGCAGGATATGACACTTGCGCCGCCCCAGTATCCGGTCTTGTAAACATTGCAGCAGGCCCAGCAATTTCAAATTTTACTTCATAAGGTTCCATCTATATCCCTCCTTTTTGAAAAGAGCGGTTTCCTTTTGTATTATTGTGCTGTAGCAAAATAGTTTAACATCGAACATTTGTGAAGCCAATTCTGAAGTAGTTATCGAGAGATCTTGGAAAAGATAGGCACATCTCTCTTCGCTTTCCTTCGAAACAGTTTTCTCATCCGGGGCGGGCATTTATGCCGTGCCTCCGTTTTTTAAGAGCGGCGAGAGAGCAAAAACCTTGAGATTTTTCGGAATGACAAATCTCCTTTTTCAGAATTTATGGATCTCTGTGCACTGCAAGGAAATGATACGATATATACATCAAGAATACGATGGTTGCAATGATTTTTAACATGATTTTTAAGAAACTATGATCTGTGGTTATTAACCCGAAAAATGCATTTGGTAAACAAGGATGTTTACTGAACTTCGAATTCTGTACTTGGAATCTGGGATTGCCTGATGATCGATTTTAACGTGCCTATCCTTATTTCTCTATGATTTGGTACAGGGACTGTAATTGTAGAAGCCCCGGTTTTTTCTGCATAACAACATGACTGCCTTTTTGCCGTACCATATCAAATCCATGATTTGACAAAATCCGGCAAACTTCCTGTCCGGATAAAACCTTGAGCTTACCCAACAGATACCTCTAAACGGGTTATAAAGACTTCGTCATGTAGACGTTCTTTAACCTCTTGTTCAGAGGCACATTCAAAGAATAATTCAATAGCTTCTCTCAAATTCTGACGGGCTTCTTCTACTGTTTTACCCTGGCTTGCAACATCAAGTTCGGGACATATGGCAACATATTCATTGTCTTCTTTCTCTATAATCGCAGTAAATTGTTCTCTGTGGCGCATAAATCTATCCTCCTTTCTTACTCTACTGTTCAATTTAATAAAACTTTATCAATAAAGCAACCGCCCATAAGTTTTCTCATCCGGGGCGGGCATTTATGCCGTGCCTCCGTTTTTTAAGAGCGGCGAGAGAGCAAAAACCTTGAGATTTTTCGGAATGACAAATCTCCTTTTTCAGAATTTATTAATCTCTGTGCATTCTCAAGGAAGTGAGGTAATGATAACCCAAAAATCAGGCGTTTGCAATAAGAATTCCCGCAGGGCATAGGGTAAGCCTGATGACCTTGGGCGGATTGAAATCATACCTCTGCGAGCCATCCCTTTGGTAAGTAGCAAAGGGCAAATACAAGCCCGAACCCATTTCCAATGCACTCTTTATAACA
>CAYZEE010000043.1:0-7746 GCA_964477485.1 uncultured Gammaproteobacteria bacterium | reverse complement strand
TAAACCTTAAATAGCAACATAATTTTGGTACGCTATCGGATTTTACCTCTTGACATTCCTGTAGCTGGAAGGTTTATACTCTTGTTATGAATAAACTTACCATTGGACAACTTTCAAAAAAGATCGGACTTCCTCCAAAAACAATCCGCTATTATGAGGAAAGAGGTCTCATTACCCCAGCAAAGAGGATGGATAATAACTATCGATATTACTCAGATAAAGAGACGCTTCGCCTCCGTCTTATCAAAGAGGCACGAAGCTTAGAGCTATCTCTTGCTGAAATTAAAGAGCTTGTTGACGAGTGCATGGATGAAAGCTGTGAACATCTCAGGGAAAAAATGCTTGAAAAGTTGCCTTCGTATATTTCATCTATCAAACAGAGAATCGGCGAGCTCTCCATACTAAAGTCGCAGCTAGTGAGACTGGATAAAAATCTTAAAACTGTGTCTCTGACCCAACCAAAAAGAAAAATAAGGGAAAAATGCAATTGTGAAGTGATAGAACAGATGGAGAAAGGAGGTGAATAACGTATGGCATTCAAAAAAGGGGAAGTCTATAAATGTCCCGATCCAGAATGTGGCTGTGAAGTAACGGTCACTAAAGGTACACAAGAAGGGAAAGGTGGGGACCAAAATCCGACTTGTTGCTGTGGGAAGCGCATGGAAAAAAAAGAGTAATTGTTAATTACCTCGTGCACGAGGAATTATATTGTTGAAATACTTATGATTGATGTTTTCACTCAACCAGTTTTAGCAAGTATAAAGGTATTTCAAAAGAAGGGATATTTCATTTCTTTTCTGCTACTTATCCCTGCTATTAGCCTTTTGTTGTATCTTATTCCAGTTAAAGCTATTCCTTCCAATAGTTTTGCTTTTCAAGCAACTCTGTTCCAAATCCAAGATTGGATGATGATTACTTTGATTGCTGTGCTGGAAAGTTTGTTACTTATTATGAATGCTTTTCTACTTTTTCGCAGAGAGCGAAAACATAATATAGATATCATTGGACAAGGTAACGTGGGACTCTTTAGTGGCATCCCAGCCTTCCTTTTTGGTACGAAGCTTTGTCCGATGTGTCTTTTTGGCATATTTGGATTTTTAGGAGGGGGCGCAGTACTTTTTTTTATACAATACCAAAGATTGCTCTTTATTTTTTCGATTATACTTCTCCTCTTTTCCCTCTATTCTGTCTCGAAAAGGATTAATATAATATGTATTAAGTGTCGATAATATAAGGTATCTATATAATCCTCTATTCAAAAGTTATAGTTGCAAAACTTTCAGTTTTCAGGTAAGATTTTAAGGCTAGTAACTGTTCTTTTAATTCAGGCGTTATATAGTTTGATAGGTTCGAGCGAAGTACGGTTACCAGCTCACCAATTTTAATGCGTCAACAGCATCATCTGAAAGATTCTTAGGGTTTCATAGAATCCCCAGAATGCCAGCCCAACAAAAGCTAAACCACCGGCAGCAAGCGCGAGAGGATGACGGACCAAAGAGGTAGTTTTGGTTGGAGAAAGAAAAAGTCCGAGATTTAAAAGCATATGTCCCAAGAAAACACCTATTGCAAATCCGTACACATTTACAATTGAAAAAAGCGGTATATACCCTGCAAAATTATCAAGCCCCAAGATAAACGGAACAGTAAAAGAAAATATAATCAGACCTAGGAAGGGCAAAGTATCGACGTTTAAAATATTAAAATTGGGTAGAATGTATTTGAAAAATTTGCCACCCGCTTTATTTATGAAGTTTAGCTGTTTTGAAATAAAAAATACATGGGATGAAATTCTGGAGCCGGAATTTTTTTTGTAGAATAATTCAAAACTTTCCTGCGCCATCTGGAGAAGTACCAGAGATGCAAGGATAATCATAAATCCCATAAGAATCGGTATCTTTCTGAAAAATACCCAAATAATAAGAATTAAAAAAGTTCCGATTCCGTTTCCAAGCGCTGTTCCAAGTTCAATTGCTATTCTTTTCTTGGTACCTGGATTTCTCTGCATTGCATTTCCTACAAAGATTGCAAGGTCAATAGAGGTTTTAATATAAATAACAAAACCAATTAATATATCAGTTTTTCTAAGAGTTAAAATTATTTTTTCTTTTGTCGGTAAGGTATTAAGAAAAGAAATTAAGAAAAATAAAATTCCCCAAAGAAGGAAAAAAGTTAAAAAAGTTAGAATTATGGGAATGATTTGCCCGGATTTTTTAACATAGCTCACAGAATTGATTATAACAAAACGTGGTGGTAAAATTAGATTGTTGCGGGCGTAGCTCAATGGACAGAGCAACTCCCTTCTAAGGAGTAGGTTGGAGGTTCAATTCCTCTCGCCCGTGCATCGCAGAGAGTAAATGGTGACCGTAGCTCAATTGGTTAGAGCACCAGGTTGTGGACCTGGTGGTTGCCGGTTCAAGTCCGGTCGGTCACCCCAGACCGGATTCGAGGGGTCGAAGTGAGCTGTTTGGACTGGTGTATCAGTCTGATTGTGAGGTTCGAAAAAGCCTCGAAGAATGTTTGGAGTTAGCCTTAAGGTAGCAAAACCACTGAACGGATTCGAACCTTCTGATATAATCACATCATGCACATACTTATATTTGGTTCTAGTATCACTTGGGGCGCTTGGGACAAAGAAGGCGGTTGGGCGCAAAGGATAAAAAACTTCGCGGATAAGAAAGCCGCTACTCTCAGTTATGATAGCTATACTTCAATTTACTGTTTGGGTGTTTCAGGAGATAATACTGATGATTTACTCGAAAGATTTGATACAGAGGTAAAAGCACGATTAGGAGAGGATGAAAAAACATTGATTCTTATCGAGATTGGTATCAATGACTCGCAATATATTTTAGCCGAAAAAGAACATCGAGTTTCTCCAGATAAATATAAACGAAACCTTATTAAACTGATTGAAAAATCGAAACAACATGGAGCAGATCTAATGTTCATTGGATTGACTCCAGTAGATGATAGTAAAGTTGACCCAATCCCTTGGAAACCAGAAGGTTCGTATAGATTAGAGTATGTGCAAAAGTATGAAGAAATACTAAAAAGCGTTTGTAAAGAACAAAACTTATCCTTTATTGAACTCATAAGCAAATTCAAGGACAGAGACTTCAAGACTTTATTGACTGATGGTCTTCATCCAAACACAGAGGGGCATCAGGTTATATATGGGGAAGTGAAAAAATACTTAATAGAGAAAGGTTTATTATAAAGCTGCAAACGCTGTTTTCTAAAATAACAACTCTTGCGCTGGGAGCGTGCTATAATAAGTTTGAAATTGGGTTATTTATCCGAAATTTGGAATTGCAAACTGGAATTTCGTTTCTTGCATAGAGGTTCGAAAATCCTGCACCCAGTGATCCCAGGATAGGATTAGGCTGATATATCAGCCTAATTAGCAATATCTTTTATAACTTTTTTATCTCTTATAATTCCCTAATTGCCATAGTTATTTGCACTAGATTGCTCGTAAACGCAGTATCTTCTGGCTTGCTCATATTCTTCCGGCGCCATAAAACCGCCATTATCTAGGTTAAGCTCTGTGACCTCTTCAATTTGAATTATTTTTTTCCCTAGCCTATCGCTTCTGATGAAGAAAAAATAATATCTACATCATCAAAAATATTTTGTTGGGCTAACTTTCTAGCTTGTTCTTCGCCACTTTCTGAAAGCCTCCACCGACTTATTGGTACATTACTATCTGTTTTTGTTGCCCCATGTCGTAAGAAAATAAAAATATTATTCATAACTTATGTAATTGCACCAGCTGTATTTTATAAAATTATCTGTCTTTTCGTGCCGCATTGTTGAAAAAGTAAAAGTATTTTTCCCAAAGATCATCTGAGGATTTATATATATTTTCTCCGAGAAAGAAGTCAACCAATGCTTCCCGAACTCGCAAAATTTCTTTTAAAGAATTTTTATTTTTTTTGTCGTTAACCGTAAAATCAATTAGTTCCAAAGCTCGATAGAGCGCATTTTTAGTCATCCCGCGGTTTCCTTTTTGTCGCGACTTTATTATTCTTCCAACTTCTGCTCCAATGTTTGCCATTTGCTCAACAAGTGAAAATTTACTCCACTGTTCTTCGATGCCAGTGTGAAATACATTACTCATGTTACAAGTTTGGAAACAACTTTTTTTATTTTCTCTTGTAAATTTTTATCGTCTATTCCTCTGGAAAAGTTGTTAAGACGAGGACGAACATTAATCATAGAATCAAATTCAATAAAATCTTCATTTGTAAAATCTGGATACAAATTAATACCCCATAAATCGTCTTGATTTGATCCTAACTCTAGCAATTCTTTTTCTTCATCAGCATGCATAGGAGCGTCAACTATCATAATTTCCTTATGTACGTCTACAACTGCTTTTACTAAGCCACCAGCAAAGCCTTGAGACATTTCTTTAAGTTTTTTTTTAGAAATACTATTATCAACAAGTTTCATGGTATTTATTATATCAAATGACCTATTAAAGAAAATTATCCCGCTAACAGATTTTGAAAGTTTGGTCTTGGTCAGGAAAAATATAACCGAGACCTTTAATAGTTTTAATTACTTGAGGATTTTCAGGATTGTTTTCAACTTTATCTCTCAGTCTGTGAATCACAGTTCTGGCAAGATCTGGATCCTCGGCGTACGGTGGTCCCCATACATCAGACAAGATTTCGTTATGAGATATAACTCTCCCGTGATTTCTACCCAGAAAAGCTAGTAAACGCCATTCAGTTCGCGTGAGTCTTACAAGCTTTCCATTTTTAGTTACTGTATCTTTTTCAAAATCGACTCTTACTCCATTTTTTCCTTCAACAAAGGGTACAAAGACTTCCGTACTACCTTGTTCTTCTTCGATTCGTACTTCTTCTATCTCGCCAGAAGGTTTAGGAATTTGCGCAGTCTCTTCTTCTTGCTTTTGCAAAGAACCTACAGGAGCTTCCACCATATACCCTACCTTTTTAATAGATTTTATCAAGTTCCCTGCTCCTATTTCTTTAAGTTTTCTTCTGACGCGCGAGACATAAACGTGTAGGTATGCAAGACCATCGCTGGTTCTAGTGTTTCTATAACCTGAAATACTTACTAGACTATCATTATGTTTTAAAGCTGTACCTCTGTTTCTAACCAGAGCTAATAATAGAGCGGATTCTGTTCCTGTTAGCATTATCTTTCTTCCATTTTTTTGAATAAGCCCTGGGGAAATTGTTAGATCGTCAATTTTGTACTCTTTCGAGTCAAGCAGTGGTTTTCTGGTTCTTAAGGATGCTCTAATATGCGCAGCTAAAAAATCCGGGGCAACCGGCTCCGGCAGAAAAAAGTCTGCGCCTTCGTTTAAAACTTTAATTCCCATTGCGTCTATATTGCCTGAATTTGCCGGAGCAATTACGACATAAGGTGGTCTTGAGCCATCTGGAGTTAACCATTCCAGGCTAATTGGGTTAACAACGACTAAATCGGGATGAGAGCCGGTAATAAGAGTTTGCGTATCTTCGGAATTTGTGGAATATAGTACACTAAAATCTTGTTGCGAAAGTCCGACTACAAGGTTTCTCCTGACGCTAAATGAACTTTCTGCAACTAAAATTAGAGGTGGCTTTTTTCCTTTTTGCGGTTCTGGCGCAGTAAAATACTTAATACCTTCTGGACGGTCTAGTTCAGATACTGCCATAAGTTGTTATTATAACAAAGCTAGTATCTAAATTCAAAAATTTTACTTGTCTTGCGTATTTTGCTATGATTACTATCTATTCATGAAAAAAGTCAATGTAAGATTGCGCAAACTTGCATTTGCGTTCGTGGTCTTATTGCTGGTTGCGGCATTTTTTGTAAAGAGAGAATCTTTGCATGTCTATCATCCGTCTATCATCCGTACCTCTATAGCTCATTCAGCGTTTTCACATGCTCCTTCTCTTTCTCCAACTCCCAAAAATAGATATACGGTTGTTCCAAATGCTGAGGCGGCAAAAACTCAGAATTTTTTTGGCTACTGTCTTAGAGTGCCCGTTCTTTTATATCATCATATTCAGCCGGAATCTTTGGCAAGGCAACTTGGCCAGACTTCAGAGACAGTTGATAATGGTTTTTTTGATCAGCAAATGGGATATTTGGTTTCTCACGGTTATCATACAATTACAGCCCCGGATCTTACAAGCGCTTTACGAAACCACTCGAATCTTCCCCCGAAAAGTATCGTTGTAACAATCGATGACGGGTACGTGGATGATTATACATATGTCCTTCCGGTAATTGAAAAATACCATGTTACGATTAATCTTATGATCGCAACAGGACTCGTTGATAATTCTGATTTCGTAACCTGGGACGAGCTTAGGCAATTGAAAAATACAGGACTTGTCTATTTCACAGACCATACGTGGTCGCACTATGCAATCGGCAGTGGTTCTCAAAATAAAATTCAATACGAGATAGAGACTGCAAAACAGCAGCTTGAGCAAAATCTAGGACAGCCGATTAACATTTTTACCTATCCGTATGGCTCGTTTAGTCCAAATGCCATTGGAACGCTTCAGGCAGATGGTTTTATCGGGGCTTTCTCAACGATTCCCGGATCTTATCAGTGCGATTCTTCTATAATGACGCTTCATCGTACTCATGTCGGTAACGCTTCTCTTTCGGCATACGGTTTGTAAGACGACATAGTAAATCCCCTTTTGTCATATTGATTTTTTTCGGGTAATGTTCTACTTTATTTCTAGTGGATAAAATTATTCTTCACATTGATTTTGATTCTTTCTTTGCAAGCGTTGAGCAAGAATATAATCCAAAATTTCGCGGGAGGCCTATCGGAGTTACTGCTCAAAACGGCAGGACTTGTATTATCGCATCTTCCAAAGAGGCCAAAAGACTTGGGATAAAAACAGGAAGCAGAAGCTATGATGCTTTTAAAATTTGTCCCGAGCTTATTTTGGTCCCGGCTGATTTTGTAAAATATTTTGAGGTTTCAAAAAAATTTATTAACATCTGCAAAGATTATTCGCCATATGTTGAACTCTTCTCGATTGATGAGGTTTTTATGGATATTACCAAAACAACACATTTGTTTAACGGGGCTTACGGGACTGTGCAAAAAATAAAAAGACGTATAAAAAACGAGATTGGAGAATACATAACCGCTTCTTTTGGAGTTTCCCATAATAAACTTTTGGCAAAGCTGGCTTCGGGAATCAATAAACCGGATGGTGTTTTTGAAATAAATAAAAAAAATTTCGGGGAGGTTTATCAGAAAGCTGAGCTTACGGATATCTGCGGCATTGGGGAAAAAGTTAAAGGCCGTCTTAATAAAATCGGAGTTTATAATCTCCTGGATCTTAGGAAAATTTCTTATACTTCTTTAGTTTCTGAATTTGGTAAAGCAGAAGCTGGATTTTTAAAAAATGTTTCTTTGGGAATTGATAATAGTTTTGTAATTCCCTACACTGATGTTTCCGAAGTTAAATCTATCGGCAGAAATTATTGCCTGCCCCAAAATGAGTATGACAAAAGGAAAATTATTCAAAATGTTTACGAACTGTGGGAGGAAGTTTGCATCAAGCTTCGAAGATTGAATAAAAAAGCAAGAACTTTGGGATTTAGTCTTGCCGGCAATATAAATATCCACAAAAGAAAAACTTATAAATTTTATTTTGACAGCCAAAAAGAAATAGATTCTCTTTTTAAAACGCTTCTAATGGGCGTGTCGACGAATTAGCCTTTCATAAGAATTTATGATACAGTTTGAAT
>CAYZEE010000042.1:0-8471 GCA_964477485.1 uncultured Gammaproteobacteria bacterium | reverse complement strand
TCTAAAACCATTTGATTCTATCTTGGATTGTGCCGATAATCAAGCCTGGCTCCCCGAGCCTAAACTCCTTATACTCCCTCATTTCAATCTCATTCTAGAGGCTATAACCAACACTGCTTGGATTGGCGAATTACGCCAAAGATGGTTAGAAATTAAGAAATTGAGCCAACAGCCAGCTTTAATCGCAACGTAGTTATGAAAAATATAATTATAAGGACTAACTTAGTGATAGATTATAAAGAACTGCAAAAGCGAGTTCATCCAACAGATAAAGAAATAGCTCCAACCATCAGGAATAAACTAATAAAAGAGTACAATGCCAATTCTAGTACCGAATTCATGATAATTGATCTTATGACTACTGCTTATTGCCGATCGATTACCGTTAATCAAGTACTAAACTACTATCTTTTCGATAATGATGGCCACTTTTTAGGAACGCGAACACAAGAAAGGGTAAGTGTAATAAAAGAATTGACGAAACAATCGGAGCTTGCAAATAGACAGTTCTTTTCGGCTTTAACTTTTTTAAAAGAGCTTAAACGACCACCGGTTAATATCAAAATCAATACCAAAGCGGCTTTTGTAGGACAAAATCAACAATTTAACAAAAACGCCTAATGATTTAGGAAAAATATGAAACACACTTTTCGTCTCTCCTCTGTACTTGTTGAAGAATGTCAGAAAATATCTATAAATAGCTTGGATTTAAATTCTTGTGAGGAAAAAATTACCAGCATCTATATTGACTATTTTCCCATTAAGGTAACAACTACACCATGTAATTATGGAGGTTTTCGATACTGGTTCATTTGTCCTCAATGTGGAAAAAGAATAGGGACATTATATAGAAAACCTATAACAACAATGTATGCTTGTAGACAATGTCAAAATCTTACTTATGCCCTTACTCAGTATAGTGGAACGGGAGATGAGAAATATCTTAGACGACTGAATGAACTAAAAAGCTAAGTTGGAAGTTTTCGCTTAAATTCTTTAATTTTCAATCTACCAATAGTCATTGCTTCATCAAAACTCTTATTAAGAGTAGCTCGATCAAAAGAAACCAGAATTGCTTCTGTTACGCCCCCTTTCGTAGCAACAGAATCTTGCAAAATAGAAGGAGTAATTTTTTTATTTCGTAGATATATCAGAGTTCCTTCAAATGTCTTTAAGGCTACTTTCAAAGCATCCTTATATGACAATCCGTTTTCCTGACCATATCGTAATAAGAAGTTTATGAAATAAGCTACTACCGCAGGACCACAGCCTGATAATAGGGTGAAAGTATCAAGATCTTGCTCTTTTTCTACTTTGATAATCTCACCCAAACTACTAAGTAAACTGGTAACACTTTTCAACTCTTTAGTACTAACATTTTTATTTGCGTACATTCCAACTATTCCTTGATTTTGGGAAACCGGTATATTAGGCATAATACGAATAATCTTCTTCTTATTGCTGCCAAGATACTGTGCTAATAACCGAATATCGACACCTGCCGCAACTGACAAGATGAGTTTGTTTGACAGCGTGTCTTTAATCTCTGACACAACCTGTTTTACTGAAAAAGGCTTGACTGTTATAAAAATCCAATCTGCAAATATACAGGCTTTTTTGTTATCGGTTGTGATTTGCACTCCAAAATGCTTTCTTAATGTTTGTGGCTTTAGACGAGAAGGATTTGCGACGATGATGTTATTTAAGTTTAAGTTATTGATATGTGCTAATCCTTCAAGTAAGGCCTGCCCCATATGTCCTGTTCCTATTATGGCTATTTTTTTATTCTCTGATGTGTCCTTTTCCATACATGATCCATTTATAAATGGTTAATTCTTTTAATCCTACAGGTCCTCGAGCATGAAGTCTACCCGTCGCAATACCCATTTCAGAACCTAAACCAAAAATATACCCGTCATGTAATCGAGGGGAACAATTTACAAAAAGCGCAGCGACGTCAATAGACGAAACAAACTTGTTAATAATTTTCTTATCATTCGCTATTATGCCTTCTGAATGTCCTTTGCTATATGTTTGAATAAACTTGATTGCTTCATCAACATCTTTTACTACCTTAATTGATATTTTAAGACTAAGAAATTCTGTATTCCAATCTTCTTTTACAATTACAACATTATGTTGACCTAAAGTCTTCACTATGTGAGATACCAAGCGCCTCGCTAATGCTTGATGGATCACTATTGTATCGAGCGAATTACACGCTGAAGGTTTGGTTGTTTTTGCATTGATGAGAATGTTATCAACGACTGATAGATCAGCGCTTTTATCTATATAGATTCTTGCTCCACCTGATGAATGGGCTAAAACAGGAATCTTAGAAATTTTTTGGATCGACTTTACCATGTCATACCCTCCACGAGCTATAACCAGATCAATAGAATCATTATGTTGCAAAAGCTCACTAACAATTTTTCTGTCTTTTGTACCAATGAAATTGATTGAATGTATATTAAATTGAGACTCTACTAAAGCCTCAATAATACATTGATATAAAGCCTCATTTGTATGTAACGCCTCTGATCCTCCCTTAAGGATTGAAACGTTACCAGATTTAATGCAAAGAGCTGCAACATCGATTGTGACTTCAGGACGAGCTTCATAAATGATTAAAATAACTCCTATAGGCACTCTTATTTTCTTCAGTCTTAATCCATTTGTAATAACTTTTTCTTCAATGATTTCACCTATTCCACTTTCTAACTGTTGCATTGCCCTAACTTTATTTATTAACTTATCAAGATCTTGATTCTGAAATACCAGTCGTTGAACAAACGCTTGAGATAGATTGTCAGTCTGAGTTTTTTCGAGATCTTTTTTATTGGCAGAAATAATTTTTAACCTATTTTTATCTAACATTACAGCCAGATTCCTTAAAAAAAGATTTTTCTTCATCTCAGACTGTTGAGATAATTGAACCACCGCCTTTTTTATTAGTTTCAGATTTAGTTGGTTTTTCATAACAAAGTTTGTAAAAGAATGTTTTTAACTTTTCCATTGACAATGTCTGTTTTTATATTCCTTCGCTGTAAAATCTTAATTACTTCTTGTTTTGCCTCACCGCCTCCTACTCCATGCTTAGATCCTTCCATCGTGGAAAGAATAAGTAATTTGTTTGTTCTCAATTGTGTAGTAATCTGCGCACTTAAAAAATCATTCCCTTTGAAACTATTAAGCTCTACAACATCATTTTCGTTAATAAAAGGAATGAAGCCTGCGTTAACATATATTTTAAGTAATCTGTCTATCTCGCATCTCGAACCTAAGTTGTTTTTCGTAAGAAGAATCTGAGCAATCTGAAGGCCTTTCTTCTTGAAAATTTTGTGAAAGATCGATGTAAGAAATACCTGACCTATACCTGCAGATAGGCGTTTGAGAAACTGATTGTTTCTTTGCAAAGCGATAAATCTCGATCCGCAACCAACAGCGCCTGAAATTACTAAAATCACACCAATACCCGCTTCCCTCAGTGAAGCTATTTGAGTCGCAATGTGGTCAATCCTGAACTCATCAAGTTTATTTCGCTTTGTGAGTAGGACGCTGCTCCCAATTTTTACTACATATATTTGTTTCATATTTATTTACCATTAAAAAACCCTCGCCATTACCTGCTATCGTTAATTATTGATAGTCGGTAAGGACGAGGGCTCTCGTGGTACCACCTTACTTTGATCTAAAAAAATACACCTAAACCGTCGGTGTATGTCTTTTGTTAAGATCACTCTTTTTAGTGCTCCGATCTTTGTAATCGACACACCTTGGATTTATTTATACGGTATCCTTCCGTCGTACTCATCGTACGCAGCTTGTCTGGCGGGAAACCAAACTTTACGCTTTATCCAAATTGTAAAGTTATTATATCATTTTCTTGATATAAATGCAAAGAAAAATATCGCGATTGAGCTTACTTCAAATCTCTTATCTCTTTGATATTCCCATCTTTATCCCTTAATTCCATATGTAAACTATCTTTCAATTTAACTGAATCCGTAAAACTGATATGATGAGTAAGAAATTTTTTTTCAGCTATGAACGATCCAATTGCTGATATTATTGCGATTAGTGTTGAAATCACAACTATTACATTTTCTGTTGGAAAACTCTTAAAATTTATTATTCCTGTCAGAATGGATTGAAAATATAAAAAGACTGTATTTATTATTACTTTCATAATTGGGTAGACGATAACTGCAGTTCCAATCGCGGTTAGAATCAACATAGCATATTGCAATCTTAAGTTTGTTTGCTCAAGTTTCTCGTTTTGTTTGTTGGCCTTTTCAATTGTGGAATTTAAATTCTTTATTTCGGTTATCAAAGAATCTATCATGAAGATAGTTTCAATTTGCGTAGATACTACCTGTTGATTATGAGGTAATCCTGTTGTTGGATTTTTTTGCATTTCTCTTAAGCTCTCCTTTAATTCTTTTTTCATGATTGGTTTTATTTTATGTTCAATTTCAAATTACCTAATTTGATGAGTTTCATCCCTTCTTGAGGATGAGTCATGCCTTTCATATTAAAAGGCGAATGAATTAATCTTTCCAAATAGTTAAAATAGTCGTTGTCTGGGATTGTTAAAGCGGCAACGGCATAAAAGTGATTAAGTTTAATAAAAATGTCCAAATTTCTATTAACTATCCCTTCCTTTGCTTCTCCAAATTTACCTTCTGGGGTATTAGGATAATTATATTCTTCAAATTCTATCTTATGATTCTGCAAGTAATTTTTGACTTTTTGCAGAACTTCAGCCGATTGGACACGAAAGATAATAACAGGACCTTCGAAAAAGAAATGGAATAAAGGATCGTCTTTTAAGGCAAAATCATAGAGTTCTTTTGGGAATTGCTTATATTTTTTAATATCATCAATCGATAATTGGCCGTTGGGGTCTGCCTTCAGCAAGTTGTTGATTTGTATCGTCTTCATTATGGTTCTAGTTTACTACAAAAACAGAAAGTTGTAACAATTCAGCTTTCCTATATAATATAACTAACAATTCGAAAGCCTAAACTCGATGTAAAAATCGAGCATGGCAAAAATCCACTCAAGGGACGAGAGCCTCTCGTCAAGCAACCTTGAGTGGTCATAGCTCGAAAGGGCTATGGGCGATCCCGAAAGGGAGAGCTAGCTTGCGGGAGGCTTTGTTGTTATATGAGGTTATGGAATTTTTATCAATTATGTCCAAAACATCACGATAAGGAGATAAATAATGATCATTTTACTGTTTCTCATCTTTGCTTTACTCTTTTTCGCTTCGCCTGTCATGCTTGTTATCGGCCTTCTTTTTCCCAAAGTACCTTCAGCTCTTTTGAAAAGATCGTTGAACAGAAAACAGGTGGCGATCATCTTCATTTGCTCCACTATCCTATTTTTCATCCTCACTCTTGAAGCCGGTTACCGCATGCCACATTCAACTACAGAAAGTTATCAGGGTACGAACACAAATCGAATAGCCTCAAGTCCAACCGTCCTATCGCCAACCCAACCCA
Organism: uncultured Gammaproteobacteria bacterium; assembly: GCA_964477485.1. GTDB lineage: Bacteria > Patescibacteriota > Microgenomatia > Levybacterales > UBA12049 > CAYZEE01. Next base: position 2,964 of record CAYZEE010000042.1, on the reverse strand, counting down.
TATCACCATACAGCATTCTCTACACGACAACGGATAAAGACAAAAATAACCAGCCTTATTCGATGAAGGTATACACTCTCGAAACACCCATCTTCCCTTACGATGAAGGGAAGATAACCGATGTCATATCCATGATCAAACAAAAGGAATGTTTAGCCTCGGTTGACTGCGATATCGACCTTTACGACGATAAGCACTTCGCGGATGAATCATATGCCTTTGATGTGGCAATGGATCGTGGTCAGTCTATGGCAGACAGTTTCGATAAAGAGTATCCCGATTTCGAGAATCTTGACCCGCACCATCTGGTCGTAAGTTACTGGGCTTCTGATGATAAAATACGTTTTTACCCCCTTATTACCGCCACAAACAATAACAATACCCCAACTCAAGGGACAGGCGAGGTAAAGGCAGGAAACGCCGGTTTGTATCCTGATTCGTCCCTGACGTCAGGCGAAACGTTCCCTAACGTCACGTCAAGCCAAGTATGCGTTTCCGGCTATTCCTCATCAGTCCGTAATGTTCCTGAATCGGAGAAAAGGGAAGTCTATGCGGAATACGGCATCTCGTATCCTCAACCGACAGGCTCCTACGAAGTTGACCATTTCATCCCGCTTGAGCTTGGAGGAGATAATTCCCTCAAAAACTTATGGCCTGAACCGGCAAATCCCGTTCCCGGATTCCATCAGAAAGACCAAGTCGAGAATTACCTTCACAAGGAAGTATGCGATGGGCTACTTAGTCTTTCCGAAGCACAAGATGAGATCAAACGGGACTGGTATGCGGTATATGTACGGATGAACCCTTCGGCTACAAACCCGACATCAGCTTCAACCTCAACCGTATCGACAACGGATACCTCAAATACAGGCAATTCAGCCGGTAGTCAATGTACAAACGCGATGGCTCTTTGTAACGACGGTACCTGTTCTTACGCCTCGTCCCATCGTGGAGCCTGTTCGAAGCATGGTGGGGTGAAGGTTTTTTACAAATGAGATTGGAGGTGATCAGATATGAAAGGAAACGAATTCGTATGTGTGAATTGCCATTACGTAGGAAAGCCAGCAAAGAGAAAAAGAGGCAATTTCTTTATAGAGTTTATCCTATATTGGTTTGCGATCATTCCAGGGATCGTTTATTCCATTTGGAGAAGGACAAGCAAGTATTATTATTGTCCTCAATGCAATAATCAGTCGTTGATTCCGGAAGATTCGCCGAGAGGAACGGTGTTAGTGAAAGAGATTCAACAACAAATGTAAACAAAAATAGTAATAAAATATCACGCTAACCAACTAACAAAAAATTTATGGGTAAAATTATTAAACGCTATTACCAAGCGTGGGAACTTCGACAACAGGGTAAAAAACTGCGTGAAATTGGGCAAATCATGGGCTTTGGGGTTGAAAGAGCCCGTTTCATGGTTAAATACATAGACGTGAAAATCAGGCGTAAACAACCCATATCTCATGAATTGAAAAAGTTGACAATGAAATATGGCGTAGGATATAAAAATATATAGTTACAGTCGATTTTACGCACAAATTTTATAATGTATTATAAAAATATACTGTTTAAAACAGCATATTTTTTATTTTATCAATATGCCTCTTATTTATTTCCTGCAATCTAGTATTTTTCGTATTGTCTGGCTTCAAGAGATATAATGTATTTCCTAGGGTATCTAGATCATTAGGCACGTTGTCAACACCAGAGACGTACATGTTGGGAATAAATTGTCGTTGAGGTATATTATGTCGCTTATTTAATTGAGAGTTCCTAAAGAGCAATATATTTACAAAATTTAATATACCTTCTTGTTCTCTCTATTTGCATATAGTTTCAATCGTTTCTAAATCATCAGAACAAAAAAACATTGGATGAGATACAGGTATATTACCGGTGATTTGAATTTCTTCAAATAATTTACTGAAAAATTCGTCTTCATATAGTTTCCTATTTAAAGATTCTTCTACGACATAAGTATCTAGGGCCAATAAAGGGAATATAACCTTTATTTTCTTATCTTTAATTTTTTCTAATCCCAACTCGTCAAACTTTATTTGCTGAATGAGACTAACAGTATTAAATACCTGCTTAAATCCATCATCCAGAAACACCTCTTTTAATTTACGTATATTTTGTTCTCTTGTCGAGTCATAAATCATCGGTAAAGGCAAGGCTAACTTTTTTGCTTCAACAATGAGTAAAAAAATACCATTTGAGTCATTAATAATTCCAACAAAATCTGCACGTTTTTCTCCTTGTTTTGTTTGTATTTCAATAACTTCATCGCATAAGGATAATAGTGTTTGGTATATATATTCTTGGTGCAAAGTTCCATAGTAATTTGAAAGTGCTTGTAGCTTTATTTTTCTTTGTTTTTCATCTTTCTCTTGTTTAAATTTGTTATGCAAAAGCCAATAAACTCCATGAGTAGTTCGTTCGATTAGATATGAAGGATCGGCAACTACGGCCATATTTTTATTGATGTTTATAACAGGGTTTTCAACTAAAGGAAGAAAATTATTTTCAAAATAGTCTACATCCGTCAATTTTGTATGAATAGCTGATTCATGATTGTAGGAATAATCTTCTATGTTTTGTGACAGTAATCTGAATAAAATATCTTTTTTCTCTTGAGTCAATTTAGTATTCCGTAAAAAATCCCAAAACAGCATATATTTTTTTGGGTCGTTTGTTCTTGGATCGAGTTCAAATAAAGGTAATGCATATAAAATACTAAAACCAAGATATTCTTCAATAGTTAATCCAACAGTGTCATAAAATTCTTTATGTGGATCAATCTTAAACTGTTTCAACATGGTCCCTCTATTAGTAAAAGGTATATCTAGCCACATGTAAAGAGCTTTTGTGTGGGCATAAAAGAAGTTTTCTGTGTTGTTAAAATATGCTATCCTAGCTGTTTCTTGTCGAGTGAATTCCACGCTTATTGAAGTAATTAAC
>CAYZEE010000041.1:0-9100 GCA_964477485.1 uncultured Gammaproteobacteria bacterium | reverse complement strand
GAAGAAAACTTTTTTGCTGGACAGCGAGCGAAGCGAGCGGCGGCGGGGCGGAGCGTTCAAATTTCGCAGTCCGGATTTTGTTCAAAGAAAGTTCGGATTTCGTCCAACAAACACCACACTTTTATAACTCTGGTTGATATGATAGGCTAAAAATATATGGAAAGATACGAACGGGTAGAGAAAACGCTTAAGCAGATTTTAATAAATAATTTTATAGGCGGAATTTTCTGGGCAATCGGCGCAACTATTGGACTTTCTCTTATTATTGCTCTTGTTAGTATTTTTGCAAAACAAATTCATCTAATTCCCGTAATAGGAAACTTCGCTTCGCAGGTCACTCATTATGTTTTACAAACCAAACCGCAACTGGTAAAATAAGCCAATGAAAAAATCCAAGGGAAATCTCAGGCCAGGTATAACTAAAAGCCACCAGGAGATAGGACAAGAACAAGATTTGTTTACCTTCTCAGAGCTTGTTGGCCCAGGACTACCATTGTTTACTCCTAAAGGCGCCGTGCTTAGAAAAACGCTCAACGATTATATTGACAAACTTTTGCTAAAACAGGGCTATCAATTTGTTTGGATTCCTCATATAGCAAGAAAATCGCTTTATGAAAAATCGGGTCACCTTGAAAAGTTTTTTGAAGATATGTTTCCCGTTATGAAAGCAAAGGGAAGAGAATATATTTTAAAACCGGCTAATTGTCCGCATCATATACAGATTTTCTTAAGAAGACCCTGGTCTTATAGAGATTTGCCGCAAAGATATGCGGAAAGCACAACTCAATATAGATCCGAACAATCAGGAGAAATTGAAGGATTAACAAGAGTTCTGGGAATGACACTAGATGATTCGCACGTTTTTGCACGTCCTGATCAGATAAAAGAAGAGTTCAGAAAGGCACTTGAAATAAATAAGCAGATGCTTTCTGATTTTGGGCTTTCCCATTGGATAAGACTTTCAGCTTGGGATCCAAAAAACAGAAAAAAATATTTAGGCGATGCAAAAACATGGGAAGAAATGCAAAATCTCATGGAAGAAATATTAAAAGAATTAAAAATCGAGTACAAGAGGACCGAAGGAGAAGCCGCATTCTATGGACCAAAAATGGATTTAATAGTAACTGATTCTCTTGGAAAACAGTGGCAACTTTCAACTATTCAAGTTGATTTTAATCTTCCGGAGCGATTTAATTTATTTTACACTGATGAAACAGGCAAGCAGAAAAGATTGATAATGCTTCATCGGGCAACTTTTGGCTCCTACGAACGATTTTTGGCGATGACAATAGAGCATTATCAGGGAAGTTTTCCTCTGTGGCTTTCTCCCATTCAGACAGTTGTCCTGCCAATATCAGATAGACATCTGGGGTTTGCAAAAAATGCTTATGAAACACTTACTGATAATGGAATCCGAACAGAGGTTAATGACAAAACGGAAACTCTCCAGTCAAAAATCCGTGATGCTACTTTACAAAAAGTCCCATATATGGGTATAATAGGGGACAGGGAGGTTAAAAGCAGAACAATATCAGTTCGAACAAGGAATGGAAAGGATTTTGGAAATACAAAACTTGAGGATTTTCTAAAAAAGTTACAAGAAGAAATTGATAAAAAGATTTAAAAAAAGAGGGGAATTTAAAAAATTTTATAGAGTTAACGAGAATATTTTTGCCCATACCCTTAGGGTGTTGGGAAGCGATGGAAGACAAATAGGAGTTCTTCCCAAGCTAGAAGCTCTAAAAAAGGCACGCTCTCTTGGTCTTGATCTTGTAGAAATTGCTCCAAATGCTAATCCTCCAGTTGTTAAGATAATTGACTATAAGAAATTTTTATACCAGGAGGCGAAAAGAAAAAAGGAGGAAAAAAGAAAATCAAAAGTCTCTGAAACCAAGGAATTGCGGATGGGGTCGTTTATGGATAACCATGACCTTCAGGTTGTCATAAAAAAGGCCTCTGAATTTTTACAAGGAGGGAATAAGGTAAAACTGGTCGTAAAATTTGTCGGAAGACAAATACAACATCCGGAGTTCGGGCAAGAGATTCTAGATAAGGTTGTAAAATCTCTATCAGAATTCTCAAAAACTGAGAGAGAGAAACATTTTGAGGGACGAAAACTTATAATTTTACTGGCGCCGGAAAAGAAAAAAGATTATGAAAAAGAAAAAAATAAAGAAATCAGTAAGTAAAAGATTTAAGGTAACCAGGACAGGAAAGGTTCTATTTTCCCATCAGTATAAAAGCCATCTAAAGGCTGGGAAAACAAAAAGAAGGCAAAGACGGCAAAAAGAAACGGGGGTTCTGACAGGGACATTTGCTAAGAAAGTTAAAAAAATGCTGGGAGAAGCTTAATATGGCAAGAGTTAAACGAGGGATAATATCTCGAAGAAAACATAAGAAATTACTCAAGTCTACAAAAGGTTTTAGGGGGACCAAGAGCAAGTTGGTAAAAGTTGCAAGAGAAGCAGAGCTTCACAAAAGAGCTTACGCTTATCATGGAAGGAAACTTAGAAAGAGAGATTTTAGGGCTCTATGGATTACAAGAATCGCCCAGGCAACAAAAAATGAAGGGCTGTCTTATTCGGTTTTTATAGATAAACTTAAAAAAGCAAAAATTGAACTTGATAGAAAAATATTGGACGAATTGATTGTAAACGATCCTGATACATTTAAAAAAGTTGTTGAATCGGTTAAGAACATAGATTAAATCCTTGTTCCCCATGGAAGAAAAGTTAATACAAATCAAGAACGCAGCAGTATCTCTAATTTTAGACTCGAAAGACCTGAAAGAACTCGAGGAAATAAAACTTCAGTTTTTGGGAAGAAGCGGAAAACTCACTCTGACAATAAAAGAAATTGCAAAGCTCCCAAAAGAAGAAAGGCCCGAGGTGGGAAAACTCGCGAATGAAGTAAAAGACACGATTGAGGAGACCTTAGAAAATCAAAAATTAAAGCTCAAGAGTCAAAAATTGGTAACCACAGAGAAAGAAATTGATAAGACTGCGCCTGGAATAAAACCTGAAATTGGACATATCCATCCAATGTCTCAAGTCCTCTATGATGTTGTAGATATATTCAAAACCATTGGATTTCAAGCGGCAGATGGCCCGGAAATCGAGACAGATCACTTTAATTTCGAAGTCCTGAACATTCCTAAAGACCATCCAGCCCGAGATACACAGCAAACATTATATCTTGATACCAGAGGAAGTCGCGCAACTCCCGGAGAGATAATCTTACGAACTCAAACATCGGCAATGCAAGGAAGAATCATGCAAAAAACGAAACCACCGGTCAGAGTAATAGTTCCCGGCAAAAATTTCCGATATGAACAACTTGATGCATCTCATGGATTTGAATTTTGGCAGATTGAAGGATTTATGGTCGACATAAACGTGCGACTAACCGATCTGTTCGGCACTATTGATTATGTGCTTAGAAAATTAATGGGAGCGAAGATAAAAATAAAGTTTGCAACAACCAATTTCCCTTTTGTTGAACCCGGGATTGACACATATATTGAATGCACCGTTTGCGAAGGCAGCGGCTGCAGTTTTTGTAAATATTCCGGATGGAGTGAAATTATGCCAGCAGGAATGATTCATCCAAATGTTTTAAAAGCCGTAGATTATGACCCTAGAGAAGTATCTGGATTTGCTTTTGCGATAGGCTTATCCCGTCTTGTAACTTTGCGTTACCAAATGGATGACCTTCGCCTTTTGACAAATCCGGATTTAAGAATCCTTGAACAATTTTAAATTATGTTAGCGCCTTTATCTTGGTTAAAAGAATATGTAGATATTACATTTTCTCCTGAAGAACTTGGGGAAAGACTGACTGAGATAGGTCTTGGGACTGAAAAAATCGAAAAAACAAAAGATGACGTCATTTTTGACCTGGAAATAACTCCTAATCGCCCGGACCTTCTCTCTATGATGGGGATTGCCCGGGAAATCGCAGCAATCGAAAAAAAATCTGTAAAAGAACAAAAAGGCAAGATTGACTTAAAAAAAATCAAGCCCTCCAAAATCCTACCCATTAAAATACAAACAGATTATGAGATAAATCCCAGATTTACGGCAATAATAATCAGTGGAATAGAGGTAAAGGATTCTCCAAAATGGCTTTCGCAAAGACTTATTAAGATTGGGCAAAGACCGATTAATAACATTGTTGATATTACAAATTATGTAATGTTTGAATTGGGGAATCCAATCCATGCATTTGATTATGACAAGATAAAAGGAAAAACTATGAAAGTCCACAAAACACGGGGCGGGGAAAATTTTAAAAGCGTCGACGGTATATCTTATCATTTGCTAAAAGGAGCAGTAGTCATATCTGACAACGAAAATATTATTGATTTATGCGGTATAAAAGGAGGTTTCAATAGCGGTACATTTGAAGATACAAAAACAATTTTCATAAGAGTCCCTGTTGAAAAACCTAATCTTATAAGAAGGGCTTCTCAATCTCTCGGACTTAGATCTGAAGCCTCAAGTATTTTCGAAAGAGGTGTAAATGCCGGAGGAACCGATGCCGCGCTTGAAAGATGCGTTGATCTAATCTTGGAAATTGCAGGAGGCGAAATCGCAAGTCCGCTTTATGATCTTAAAAAACAAAATTTTTCTCCATGGAAAGTAAATCTTAATCTTCAAAGACTTTCTAGAATACTTGGAATAAATATCAGCGAAGAGGAAGTTTTAAACATTTTAAAAAGTCTAAATCTTTCCCCCAGATCCCAGCCAAAGGCCCACCGTCCTTTGGACGAAAAAGATACAATTGAAACAGTTATTCCAACATATAGAAATGATTTAAAGATTGAAGAAGATATAATTGAGGAAGTCGCAAGAATTTACGGTTATAATAAGTTCCCAAAAACCATTCCTGCTGGAGAAATACCGATAAAAATTGCCCCGTATTTTAGGAATTACCGCATTGATGAAAAAGTCAAAAATATCCTAAAGGCCGCTGGATTTTCGGAAGTTTATACATATAGCCTTATAAGCGAAAAGGACTTAGTAGGTTCCAACCTTAACCCTGATAGAACACTTAGAGTTGACAATCCGGTAAGTCGCGAATTTGAATATTTAAGACCAACTCTTAAGATAAATTTGCTAAAAGCACTTGTTCAAAATAAACCATATTTCGAAAATATCAATTTATTTGAATTGGGAAAAGTCTATCTTGGACCGACCCTTGATAGCATAAAAGAGGAATGGATGTTAGCCGGTATTTCAAACAGTAAAAATTTCTATGAAATTAAGGGGATTTTGGAAAGACTGATTGAAGAGCTTGGCGTAAAAAAGAATATAAGTAAAAATATTGAGGCGACAGGAAAGGGGATTTTGTTTGAAATTAGTTTTGATGCACTAATAAAAGATATGAATGTTTGGAAAAAGTTTAGGCCTCTTCCTAAATACCCGCCGGTAATCGAGGACATTACCATAAGAGTATCTGAAGAAGTTAAAGTTGGGGATGTGATTTCGATAATCAAAGACCAAAACAATCTGGTGAAAGATGTGGACGTACTGGATAAATTTAAAAAAAATGTTACATTTCGTATTGTTTATCAAAGTGACAAAGGAAATCTTACAAAAGAAGAAGTATCAAAAATCCGGGAGAAAATCTACAAAGCTCTCTATTCAAATCTCAAAGTCGAGATTATATAATTGCCGCACGAATTTTATCTTCTGTACAACATACTAACCTGGTATACAATAATCCTATGGGGTTGGGGTTGGAGTTAAATCTGGAGTAATGCTTGGAGATGGAGTAGGTGTCGGCGTTGGCTGGTTTGAGGAATTGTTTGAGCTACCCGGCTCTTGATAGGAAGACGTGTCAGTTGGCGGATAGTACTGTGGATCTGCTGCAGAGTATGTTTGATGAATCCATGCATCAATTCCCTGTTGCCAACGGTTTACTCCATCGGTTGAGACAGGATCATCTTCATGAAATACAATATAATCTTTTGTATCATAATCGTCTGCGGCGATTTCTGATGCATTTGCAAGTTTTCCTTGCTCATGTCTTGACAATTTTATTTTTTGGTAAATTGCAGCCGGCCCCGTAGGCTCGGTGCCTTTAATAAAGTATTCGGAACGGGTAGGCTGTCCGGGAACAGGCAATCCCCCTCCCAAAGCATCTATCTGCATTGCTATAACATCATCCGGCTTTTGTGGAGATTCATCAGTCTTGCCTTTTAAAACTGCGCTCATAATTCTATTCCAAATGGGGGACGCTCCTGTGATACCGGAGGCAATTACCGGATTCATAGGAGTATTATCGTTGTTTCCAACCCAAACACCAACAACATACGATGGGGTATATCCTATGGTCCAGTTGTCTCTTTTCTCGTCAGTCGTTCCTGTTTTAACCGAAACAGTTTTGCCCGGGATTACAAGCCAGGAATTTGGACCAAATTCCATGCTTCGCGCATTGTTATCCAAAAGTATGTGAGAAATTAAAAAGCAAACATCTGCCGGTAATACCCTTGTTCCCTCACTCGGTTTATACTGATATAAAACATTTCCGTTTTTATCGGTGACCTTTAGAATGGCAACCGGGTCTTGTTTTATTCCTTCATTGGCAAAAACCCCATAAGCTGTAACTTCATTAAGAAGCGCTGTTTCTCTTCCGCCCAAAACCAGAGAAAGTCCGACGTACTTCATGTTGGCTTCGGTTGGCTGCCAATTTTCAATACCCATGTTATAAGCATTTTGCATTACGTCTTTTATACCGACTCTGGCAAGCATCTTGACAGCAGGGATATTAATTGAATTTCCAAGAGCAAAACGCAACTGTATTGGTCCATGATATTTACCATCGTAGTCAACTGGGGCATACATCGGGTGACTTGGATCACCGGTAGGAAAATCAGTCTTAACGTCCATTACCATGGTTGCCGGCGTATAGCCCTTTTCAAATGCGGTCGCATACATTATAGGCTTAAGAGATGAACCCGGCTGTCTGTCTGCCAAAGCTGCATTGAAATTTCCGTCATTTTTTGTGTCAAAATAATCTTTGCTTCCAACCATGGCTAAAATTTCTCCAGTCTTGGGATCAGAAACTACAGAAGCTCCATTCCCTACATGATAACCCTTCAATTTGTCAAGTTCACTTTTAACTATACCCTCAGCTTGCTTTTCTATAGAATAATCCAAAGTAGTCGTAACCTGAAGCCCGCCGTTTTCAACTGAACTTTCTCCAAACTGTTTTGCCAAAAGCTGTTTTACGTACATAACAAAATGGGGGGCTTTTATGCTTTCATCCCTTGGCGCAAAGGTTTCATTTTTAATTTCCTTAATTGCATTATCTGCTTGACCTTTTGTAATGTATTTATCGTTGGCCATCTGATTTAACACCTCTTCTGTTCTTGGAATATAGTACTTATTTCCGGAATAAGGGGAATAAGTACTTGGCGCTTGGGGAAGACCCGCCAAAAATGCGCTCTCTGCCAAATCCAGATCTTTAACTTTTTTGCCAAAATAACTTTCTGCTGCCGCCTCGACCCCAATACTTGCGCCTCCGTATGGAATATCATTTAAATACATTTCAAGAATCTGATCTTTTGAATATTTCTTATCAACCTGAATAGAAAGCATGAGTTCTTTTATTTTTCTGGAAATTGAGCGCTGCGGGGTCAGAAGCACATTCTTAACAAGTTGCTGGGTTATGGTTGATCCTCCTGAGATGCCCCGCAACAACAAAATATTTCTTATTGCCCGAAGATATCCTGTGATAGAAAACCCCTGGTTTTTATAAAAATTTTTATCTTCAATTGAGACAGTAGCCTCTTGAAGTGTTTTTGGAATATCTGCAAGCTTTATATATGTCCTATTCTGGGTTTGGTATAAGGAATAAAGAAGGACGCCGTTTCTGTCATAAATTCTAGTCGACTGAGACAAGGGTGCTTCTACCAGTTTCCCGGGCGTTGGCAACTCCCGCCCATACCAAAGAAAAAGTCCAATCATTAAAATAATAAAACCAATGAGCGCAAAAAATGAATATTTTGCAAGATTGCTGTACAGAAAAATTTTGGAGGAACTGCGTCTAAGCCGCCTTCTCGAAAGCCTGCTGCCACGGTAATCAACCATATTTTTAAGTATACCAAAACCAATCACTATCTACTAGTCACTGGCGCTATGGTATGTTATACTCGAACCGTGGATAAGATAGACAAAATTTTGACAAGGGGAGTTGCCAACATTATTCCTGGAAAAAACGAGCTTAAAAAAGCGCTTGAAAGCGACAAGAAGTTGAATGTTTACCTTGGTATCGATCCGACTTCACCAAGAATTCATCTGGGACACGCCGGCTCGCTAATAAAACTTGAGAAATTCTCAGAACTCGGACATAACGTAACTCTTCTTATCGGAGACTTTACAGCGCTTGTTGGAGATACATCAGACAAAGAAGGGGAGAGACCGATCTTAACGCCGGAGCAAATAAAACAGAATTTTAAAACTTACAAAAATCAGGCAGAAAAATTTCTGGATTTCTCAAAAGTGAAAATTCGCTACAACAGCCAGTGGCTTTCAAAACTTAGTTTTAAAGATATCTTAAGCCTTATCCAAAAGTTTTCTTTGAATGATTTTATCGCAAGAGAGCTAATCAAAAAAAGATTAAGTATTGGCGTGCATGTAAGACTTGATGAAGTTGTGTATCCGGTAATGCAAGGGTACGACAGCTATTTTATGGATATAGATTTGCAGATTGGAGGAACTGACCAAACATTTAACATGCAGGCGGGAAGAATTCTTCAAAAGAGACTACGCAATAAAGAATCATATATTTTAGCAACTGAATTTCTGATGGGCACAGACGGAAGAAAGATGAGCAAAACCTGGAACAATGCAGTATGGGTTGATGATAATGCAAATGACATGTATGCAAAAATAATGTCCATAAATGACGACTTGATAATTCAGTATTTGACATTAGCAACAAGAATTTCTAACGAAGAAATCGAAGAAATAAAAAAAGAGCTTGATAAAAAGAAAAATCCGATAAATATCAAAAAGAGGTTGGCTTTTGAAATTACAAAAACAATTCACGGAGAAGTAAAAGCAAAAAGCGCTCAGGAACATTTCGAAAAAAC
>CAYZEE010000040.1:0-9503 GCA_964477485.1 uncultured Gammaproteobacteria bacterium | reverse complement strand
GTTTCAATCCTTGTTTTAATGGAACGCTGTCTGAGAGTGCAGTTTAGCCTCAATCATGTAGAATATATAGTTTATTATTGGATTTACTCTTATTATTTTTAACATATTTGTGCTCATTTATAAGTACAAAAACACAGTTTTTTACTTTCTTTACATGGTCCCTCAGACAAAAAATATTTAATTTTCAAAGAGCTACAACTTTTGTCTTCTACACACAAATATTTTTATAACAACAATCTACACATCTATTCTGCCATGATGTTTTTTTAGGATAAAATCCTTTAAGCATTACTCTAAAAATCTCGTTTACAACAGCAATAGCATATTCAAAATCTTCAGGTTTGTAAACCATTTCTTTGAGTTTGACCCCGTCTTTTACATAGCAAACATACCCTTTGTTTACCGGTTTTCTGTAAGTCTCCTTAATGAGCATTGCGTAAAGAGTAGACTGTACTCTATGTGTTTCAAAAAGATAATCTTTATATTCGGCAAACTTATAGTCCAGAGGAGAGGCGCTTCCATCTTGAAAGAACAATACTTCATCGACGACCCCCTCACCTTTAAACCTGTTGACGCAAGATATACCGAAATCTGTTTGTCGATACATCCGATCTTTTTCCTGAGATATTCTCTGTTCTCAGCTTCTTTTTTTTCATGGATTTCCCGTCCCTTTATAACCTTGTATCTCAGTTCCTCATGCTGCGGTATGTTTAAGCAGTTCATAAAATAGGTAAACCGCGGACAGTAGAGATGCTCGATTACCTCTGACGGCGTAATCATCGGGGTTGATTCGGTATCGTCTGTCCTCTGTACGTCTGTTGTCTGATAGTCTGGTTGAGTCATACAAACAAAGCCTTAACCTCATCTGTTACGAGATTCTTATCGAAAGCCTGACCCAGCAGCTTTACATGCCTAAAATCATCCTCACACATGGGGAAGATATAAACAGAGTCTTGTTCTTCATTAATAACATCATTGCATAATATTTTTAACTCATCAATCTGGTTTCTATTGATTGTACCAAGGAACACCGATTTCTGCACGCGATAAAGTCCCTTGTCCTTGCATGCCTTTGCAATCTTTGTGCGTTTGCTGTTTGCCGATATATCATAAACTACCCAGATAATCTTATCCCCTTGTTTCATTCAGCCTCCTTGATCAAGGAATTTGCAATATGATGACAATCAAACTGAATTATATCTTCACGCTTAATGTTCCGGCTGCTATACCGTATCGATTCATTCAAGAAGGTACCGAATGCATCAACCAATAGCGCTTTCCCTTCTTTGTTTAATGTATAACCATGCTCAAGCTTGTCGAAATGCTCCTGTTTTACTTTTCGTGCGGCAAAAAGATTGATGACCGTCTCATCCGCCCATACACGATAGTTTTCTATCAAATCGAAAACCATGGACTTTTTGTTATAGTTGTCCGTATGAACAATGCCGACATAGGGATCAAGCCCTGCAATGATGCACGCCTTCTCCACACGAGCATAGAGGATCCCGTAGGTATAGTTTAATAATGCGTTGAACTCATCTTTTGCAGGATTGCGGCTTCTCCCGTTGAACATATACCTTTCCGGTAAAAGGAAACTGACGCACTCAAAGTATTCCCTGCCTGCATTGCCTTCTAAGCCCATTACTGTTCCGCGCATTGTCTCGATTGTTCCATGCAAGCCTTCCATGGCCTGTTTTGAGCTCCTGAGTTTTTCCATAAAAGCCGTAATCTCGGCAGATTTGGTTGTACGGGTAGTTCTGAGTCTCGTAAGCAGCTCTATCTGATTGTCCAACTTTTTGATTATCCACGAAAGAGCAAGTCTGAAACCTTCTTCAGTCTCTGCTATCGCCAACTGCTTCCGCCTTATAAGAGCGGTACTTCCAAGCTTTGAATGCCACACCCTGCCGAACGGCTCCCCAAAGTCGTCAAGAAAGATGATATCAATATTATTGTCCATGGCAAGCTTGATGGCATCGGTAGTAATGTATGCCGCGGTTGTTATCATGATTGAAGAAATCTTTCTGGCCGATACCTCGGATACCTGGTCACCGTTTTTAACCTTGAAACAGTCGCCATTCTTCTGTAAATATGAGCCGTATGTATTTATAACGAGCTGCATGGCGGTTCAGACTTCCAGAGGATAGACTGGCAGAAGACAATCTTTTATATAATTGACGACGGATTTTTGGGAAAACAGATATTTCATTATACATAAATCCATAGTACATTTATATACAAATAAAGCTCTTTTTTGTATATACTTTTACTTTGTTTTTGTGAAGACATATGTCCTCAGTCCTTAAGTGAAATCTTATCTTCGATGTCTTTTAATATTTCTTCACAAGAAACATGGTAACTTGGGCGGATATTGTTACTTTGATGAAGATGATGTGGATATGTTCCAATATGTTTATGATGTTCCGCATTATCCCAACGCATTAATAAACGTCCATTCGAGTCCTGCCAATGATATGAATAGTTTCGTTCTTTAACATCAGAATATTCCCGTATATACAACTCAGAATCATCAATCAACACGGCATTAATTTTTATATAAAAACCGCCTTCAAAAATTTCAAAAACGAGGATGTCATATTTTTTTATTAGGCTGCTCTTCTCAACACATTCTATAATCTGCAATTCTTAGCCCCTTTTTTTCTTTGACCAGTTTTTGCAGGACCTTTTCATATCCCTTCCACTCCATATAATCATCCCATTTTTCAATATCTTCTTTTTTGGAAGTTTTTATGCCTTTTACAAATTCAGTAAATGACATCCCATATTTTTTTTCAAAGAGCCTTATTTGTTCAGTGACCTTGTGGTACTCATACATTAAATTGGCATAATACATGTCCTTTATTGCCTCTTTGTTAATTACCATCATTTTACTCACCCCCTTCTTTTAAGAAGAATATATCACGTTTCTGCTTTTTAAACAGGAATAGTTTCCGGTTTACTTTTAGTTTCCTAAAATTATGCCTATTCATCTTCTCGTCCTATATCTTTTGTCTGATAGTCTGTCTGCCCCTCTGTCCTCACCACCGTCCCAAACCCCCTCGACACCGACTTCCCAATCCCCCAATAATCTGGGATTTCGAAGTTTATTTAATTAGATAATCATACTTGATACAGATTTGTCTTTTTTAAATACAACGCCTATTTTAGGGTCGTAATTAACATCACAAAAAGTGATTCCTTTAACCTCTTCCTTGTTTCTTAGAACATACCACATAGGAAGTTTTACTTCGTACCACTGTCGTTCTAAAGGCTTCATTTGTAATACTTGGTCCTTGAAACATCGCGGAATCACTGAGACTACTTCGTACTTCGTTTGACGGGTGACTTCCTGATTATCTTCACCGAATCGGCTATCAAATATCATGCTCCTATTAGTTTGAGATAACCGGTACTGATCTATGGCATCATTGAAAGATTTGGAAGCCTCAATATTATAATTTTTATAAACTTTTTCGACCACACTAATAAGGTCAGCTTCGCTCATTTCTTGAGGGCTGTTTTTAAATGCCCTAAACGAACGAGAAAGTAGATTCGAATCATCGATGGAATTATATATTTTTTCACCCTTTCTCGAAGCTTTAAAGATATACACGCGGCTGTCTCTGTTTTGATCCCTATATCTGTTTACCCTACCAGCGCGCTGCGCAATGGCATCAGGCGGTGCACATTCTGTAAAAAGCAAATCATAATCAATATCGAGAGATACTTCTACTACTTGAGTGGCAATAACAAAGTTGGCATTACTAATTTTGTTCTCTATAGCCTTTCTATCTTTCAAAATAAATTGGGAATGGTAACAGATAGGCTTTAGTTTAGATAATTTTTGTGATAGTACCTGACATAATCCTACAGTATTAACAACTACTAAAACCCTTTCACCATTATTTACTGCTTTTTCAATATTTTCCAGATTCTTATCAATTACGCTTTCCTGAATGAAATACTTACTTCTTTTAGCGTTTAAAAGGGATTCTTCTTTAACAATCGTTTTGACATTAAGTTCTTTTTTCAGCAAGTTCTGTAAAAAGGATGGTAGCGTTGCACTCATTAGCATAAATCGTGTTCCAAGGGATGACAGATGTCTTATAGTGGAAATAATTAAACCCAATGCCCAGTCATCATAAGCATGAATCTCGTCCATGATTACAACGGCGTTTGAGGCATTAATTTCTTTTAAAGTCCATCTGCCTGCGTTAAACCCTGCTGTAAGTAGTTGATCAACAGTTGCAACGGTTACTGGCTTGATAAATGACTGGCTAAAGAGTATATCTCTGCGGTTTTCCCAGATATCTTCTTCGTCTTGTACTGAATCCCCGTCATGCAAAAGCAGACTTGCTGTTGAATGTGTTAAGCCAACATTTTCTTCGCCAAAGAGCTCAATCAACCTTTTCCAGATACTATTGGCAGTTACCATAGTAGGGAGAAGATATATAATCTTTGCACCGTTCATCTCTCTAATATTATTTAGCGCCCACAAAATTGAAGCTTCTGTTTTACCGCTACCTGTGGGCGCTATCGCTATCAAGTGTCCCGAATGGTCACGGCAAGTTTTTTGAAATGGCCGAAGACCTTCGTAAGTTATTCCTTTTGCGTGGCAACGTTGCTTTAGTTCGATCGGTATTGATGTCGCATCATTATCCAAGCTATAGCGAACGTCGACCTTGCCAGAACCATGCCAATCAGCATAATGAAGGATACCTTTTAATAAGAAATAAAGCGTCCTTGTTTTCTCGGTCCCATCTTTTTCCAATCCTTTATTCAGAAGACCACTTGCAACCAAGCCAGCTAATAATTCGTATGGTGTATCTTCGCAATCTATATCACTTCGAATTGTCGGAAACGTGTAACCTTCTTCAAGAAAGAACTCCTTAGCAATTAAAATAGCTTCTTTGATTCCGTCTAGTAAAATATTGGGAAAAGGTAAATTGCTTTCTCGCGTGAAGGAGGTCATATCAGAATTGAGCGCCCTATGATGTCCTACAACAGCCAACGCCTCTAAAGGTATACTATGCAAATACTCATCTTTATTTATGTACTGCCAGTATTTTGCGATGAATACCAAGGATACTAATTCATGGCGATAGTTTGTCCCGATATTAAAATACTTTTTATTCTTTACTGCCAACATCATTTCCTGAAATGGTGTGATCATCTTGCCAATATCGTGAAAAACAACGGTAAGCAATGATGCTTTTAGAAACCTTTCTCTTGAGAAACCATATTTCTTAGCGATTCTATCAATAAATGGCTCTACCGCTTTGATCGTTTCTTTCCAAGCTACATGAACAGCATCGAGATGTTCCTTATAGGTTTGATCTGGTTTTGCCCAGTAGACCATAGTCATAACATTGCAACTAAAGTGCCATCGAATTCATAGCTTGTAAGTGCGTTTTTTAACCTTATAGGTGATCCGACAAATGTGAACTGCTCTCTTTTACTGATTCTTCTTTCTTCCCCGTCAAAATCAAAAGCTGTCGGCAAAAGGAAAACCTGCGGTGCATGGACTTTCTGTGTTATCGGCGTATTTTTTAAATCTATAAGCGAGTCATATTCAACCGTCTTATTACCCGGGAGTATGGTATTTTCAAAATCTCGGCACGAGCCCTTCTTTGCATCACTGATATTGCTAATTCTGATAATTTTTAACAGGTCGTCGCTATTCCCGGCAGTGAGAGCATATCGCGGATTGTGAAAGCCGTCTCTGACTTCTAACAATGCGCTCTTGTTCTCTGAGCCTATGATAATATTAAGGGTCAAATCGGAAAGGTACTCCCTAATCAGCACATCTTTCAGTGATTCTCCAGATTTGATTTTGTTATATTTCCACAGATCTCGCATTTCTCCGAGAGAAAAACCTATGACGCCAAACAGTACAGAATTATTTTCCCTATATTTCATGGCGGATTCAAAGCTCAATCCTATTGCTGCCCCCATAAGCCCGGATAAGGAGGTGATGGGCGGCAGGGGAAGCGTTTGCTGAAAAGTATGGCTCTCTGGTATCCTGAAAGAAGCTGTGGTTGCAAATGCCTTTATACTGAAAGCGAACATAATTCACCGTTTTAGCGATAATATGCGTCTATCCACTTTGTCATGGTGTCAAAAGCATCTCCGATTGAAACTGTTTCTACAGGGAGTTTTTCGAACAACCCTTTTCTTGCTCCGAAAACCAGCGCATATATTTCATTTTTATAATCCTTGACCGTTTCGTTTAGCAAATCTACATTCACCCCGCCGTTGACTGGTATTACGGATTCAAGAAAGATTGGATTTTTTACAGAAAGCATCGCAGCAGCCACAAATTTAGGTGAAAGGTCGGCAAGAAAACGGGTTTGTCTTCCAGAAGTCCATAAATTTTTAAAGGCAATTAAAAAAGCGTTTAACCTGTTTGCTCTGTCTTTCTTGGGCAAATCTTTTTTAAAGCCCTCACCGCATCCGATCCTATCCAACTCAATCAATATAGTTCCCCTATATATTCCCGAATGTATTTCTGTTTCAAATATGTTGGGATCGCCGCCAGCCTTAACACCCATAAAGTTCGTTGCGAAATCTAAATCGCCTTGATATTTTTGCATTGAAATTAATGGAGATACCCTAACCGGAGATGTGCGTTTTGTAGACTTCCCCTTTTTACCTGCCTTAGCTTCTTCGGTTCCCATAAAACCGAAAAGGTCATCATCAATAAACCGATCGGGGGCTTGCTGTGTTGTAGCAGCGCCTTTTTTAATGGTTGCGGTCACACCTTCAGACAATGGATATCCCACAACAGATAGTTGATCCCTTAATGCCCGTCTTATAGCTTGAGCAGAAACATATGGGAATTGATCCGTATCTTTAGTTATCTTTTTTATGCTCGAAATATTTTCTGTTTCTTTATCGGAGCCGTTTAAACTTGCGAAAGAAACAGGCGTAAGATAGGTAATAGTTAACGCTTTAGCCTTTGCATCTTTTCCTTTTAAATTTTTCATGGCAATTTTATCTCCTTTCTTTTTGATTAGCAGCGTGAAAGCTGTTTACTGCCGCGATCATACAAAACTGTTTAAATTCCACAAAATTCAGGTCAGTAAGTTTCCCCTCATAGATGTCGGGAGGAACAGTCAGTTTATACTTAAATTGTAATCTATTCAGCTCATTTAAAAAATCCGTCTTCCGCCTCGCTTTTCTTAAGGCAAAAAGGTCGCCTTTTTTCCCTTCTGTTCCAACTACCATCCCCACTCTCTTTCCCAAGGTTACAGCAGCACCTTGTTCCTCATTTGTCATACCACCCACCTCCTTTCTGATAATAGGTTCATAAATGGAAACAAAATCAAGCAATGGCTTGACATAAGTCTCTGTCGAGTTAAACACATGGTATTCAATCAATCCAAGAATAGATCGTTCCTTTAATATTCGCTCACAAACACGGTTGCGAAGCAGCGTGCGATTCTCATTTTTCTGGCTAAAATCTATAAGCAGCCTCATAACTTCTTTAATGCTGATTTTATTTTCTTCTATCTTTTTGATTAATTTAAATAGATATACAGTTTCTCTAAATGACCATGCCATTTTAACCATAGATGTCGATCCTTTTGATACTGCATGAATGACTATAAAGTCCAAGGATGCTTTTGATACTGCAAAATCGGTCAATTTTTCCCAAAAGCCTTGTGTCTTAGAGCCTTTTTGATAATGAATTAGTTTATCGTACAACGTGTACATAAACGCAAATGACGTCTCAAATGATTTTTGGAAATAGCCATCTGGATAACTCTTAAAACCCAGAGGATGTTGGAAATTTTTAAAACGATTTGGATCGTCATATTTTGCATCTTGAAAGAATGGATATACCTCCTTCATTTTTTCGAATGAAAGTGAATACGGCAAAAAAGTGAACAGATTGTCATTCTGTGAAAGATAGAACCCATTTACTGGGACGAATTTACCAAGGAATGCACATTTCCAACAAACCTGTTCAGGATTGCCACACACAGAATTGAAATTTAATAATCCCGCTGATCCTGTAATGAAAGGGAATATGGTTTGTCCTGCATCTTCTAAGATAGAACTATCTTGCCCGCACAAATAACAGCGATCTCGTTTTCCTGTGCTAGCTCCAATACCTATTACAACTTGAGGACGAACAGCATTTGGACCATCCACGAGTAACCCTGATGTGGTAACATCTAAGCCATTTTTATCCAGAAATTTATCCATCCTCTTTTGGAGGTAAGCGTGCGTACGCGGCAATATACCACGATTTCTTGTGATCATTTTACCATTAAGATTCAGTTCCACTTTTTTTTGTTTAACCCATTTTACAAAGGTCCCTGTTGGGCGCGGCGCTTTATTAAATATAAGGCCTGCAATACCAACGGATTTCTTTTTGGGAAATGGAACAAATTTGTCTCGCTCACTATCATAATAAAAATTGTATGAAGTGACATCTTTTATTTGCCTCTTTGTTGACAAGTTGTAATATCGTTTAATCAAAAGCTCATAGGCTTTTTCCAATGCCTTGCGGATCGTGTTTTCATTTCCTTTTAAAGTCAATCCCTCATCGCTTACCGTATAGTCAATGCTACTGCCAACCTCTTTTAATAATACAGCAAGCCCAAGTAAGCCAGAGTCCAGCCAGAAATGGTCAAGTTTTGGGAACTTTAAATCAATTATGTTTTGTGCTGCTACTTTCATTATGCTTATTCCTCTTTTGTCGTGCGTTTAACTGTGCCGTACCCCCTCGAGCTGAATTTGCCAATTCCCCAAAAATCGGGGATCAAAAAGTTCGTTTCAAAACTGCCCTTAAAAGTCGTCAACATGATGTCTTTCTTTATTACTGCTGGCTTATCCTCGTTAACGTTTGACTTTACAATAATTTCTCCATCAATTGTATAGCCTAATGCTTTGGACATCGAAAGGAGGTTACCCACAAGAATTCGATTAATAAAAGAAGTTCTCACTTCTCGTTTTTGGGGAAGTCTTCGATAAGTAACATAATTTTCTTCGTTCAATGCTACCCAAGGTGTGATGAAAGAATAATGGATTGTTTCATAAGTAAGACCACATTGGATAGCATCATCATTCATATTTTGTTTTAAAATAGGATGTTTTGTATGGTGTATCTCTATATAGTCAAGCTTTGGCACTGCCTTTAACAAATAAGCTCCTTCTTTCAAACCTGTTAAAAGAGCGGAGCCACCAAATATCTTATATTGTATCAAAGGATGCTTATATATAAGGCCATTACCTTTATGCCCATGGAATTCAGGTCTGTTCCGGTATAGGTTTCCAAAATATCCTCGCACTGCTGAGCCATCACCTTCCAATGGCACATTACATGTAATCCAGATTTCCGTCTTTTCAATATTCATTTAACCTTTCCGACGAGAATCCTTTTTACCTATCTTCTTTCTATAATATGCCTCGCACAGTTTAACAAGCTTGGCATAAAGTTCCAGCTCATCGGACACGCACCATTCTTTGTTGTTTTTCTCGTCCCAGAAATAAATCTT
>CAYZEE010000039.1:0-9934 GCA_964477485.1 uncultured Gammaproteobacteria bacterium | reverse complement strand
TCTTGAACTTATTCTCATTGGAGATAAGTTTTAATAGTTTTTGTAGTTTTGTCTCATCTGTTTTTGTTTTCGTCATATATCGAATATGAAACTATTTTCATATTCTATGTAAAATAACTTCAATTGTCAAGGGATTTTTTATGACTTAGTAGTTTGAATACTAACCAATTGCTATAGATAATCAGTTTTGTCCTGTCCTTTTCTTCTCATTATATGGGGTTCAAAACAGCTATCAAAAGGCGGGTTTCAAGCCTGTAGAAAAATGCAAATAAGAATAAAACTTATTATCAACGGTCCGCATTTTTCTGACAGGCGTTAAAATCCTTTTTCTTCGTTTTACTTCAGAAAAACTTTTGACATCTGTTTCTCACCCCATGCCCCTTTGTTGATGGACAGGACAAAAAATCCTCTCCAGCTTATTTATTTTTATCCAGATTGGAGGTGAAAGATATGT
Organism: uncultured Gammaproteobacteria bacterium; assembly: GCA_964477485.1. Classification (GTDB taxonomy): domain Bacteria; phylum Patescibacteriota; class Microgenomatia; order Levybacterales; family UBA12049; genus CAYZEE01. Next base: position 9,480 of record CAYZEE010000039.1, on the reverse strand, counting down.
ATGTTTTACCAACTTACAAAGGTTATACCGTTGATGAACGGCTAAAAGAATTTCGGGTTGCCATCTACGGTAAAAAGCTTGAATTTATTAGTTTTGACAGCAGGAAGGGAAAAAGACTTCTTGCCAGTTACAGAAAGGAACAATCTATGAAAATATTAACAAAAGAGGTTCTTGAGAAGTTACCGCCGTTGTACTCTCAGGAAAACGTCGAAGATCCGATGGTAATTGCGAAGTTCTTTTATCCGGACTTTGGCTGGACCTGGTACGCGATTGAGTTTGATGGAAAAGATACTTTTTACGGGTATGTTGTGGGTGACTTTCCGGAGCTTGGATATTTCACTCTGTCAGAACTTCTCTCAAATCGGGGAAAGCTGGGACTACCCATTGAACGGGACCGGTATTTTAAACCATGCCGGTTATCCGAAGTTATGGCTAAGTAATCTTAGACCGCAGGCGGGAGTCATCTTCCGCTTGCGGTTTTTTTATTCTTACACTTCTACTCTTTCCCAAATATTCGTGTCTTTTTGACCCTTTAATATTTTCTCCTTTGTTGTCAAAAATATCTCAATTTCATCAGTGAATGACTTTTCCAAAAGGGATTTTGCATAATAGTAAATATGCTTCTTTTTGCGTTCACTCTCAAAAATCAAAAGGAATGCTGGGAAGGAAACATTGTCTGTATTTTCCTGCCAATTGCCACTTTCCGCATATTTAAAATAGGAGCCTATGTGATAACGTAATTCCTTTGCTGACATACTTGTATCAAAATAATATAGAAAATAGCGATTGTGTTCTTTACCATCATGTTCATCAATATAGGCGTCAGGCAAAGGATCGGGATAATAGTCATAACCTTGTAAGTCCTGCTGGGTAAAAAAGTCAATCTGTGCCTTTTTATCTTTATTTTTCAGAAAATACAAATAGGTATCAGTGATAACTAGGTGTCTACTTATAAAGTCATCACCGGTATTCTTTTCCTTATACAACCGGTTGAGAAAATTTTTATCAATATCTGAGTCTTCTTTTAAAATATACCGTGCCTTTTGATTTAAACAGATAATATATGGTTTGGTTTTGTTTTTTGGGTCTTTGATGATTGAGATGAATTTTTTTTCTTTAAGATCAGTAAGCCATTCTTTTATCCGGTGAGGATCTTTGTGAGAAAAAAGGTTTTGAAGGTGAGTAATATAGAGGAAGCGAAAAGATGAAAGATAAAAAATAATGCGTCGTTGAGATTTGGTAACAGTTGGTATTTGCATAGGACATTTGAAATTTACAATATAGTTAAGTCAAGTTTCTGTATACAACTTAATTACATCCTCTTATATGTATATATAAGAATATAAACGCTGTATTTTTTCTCCAATTAGCTTTAAAATTTCTAAAATAATGTACCTACGCGTAGGTACAATTTTCATCTTCTTTTTCTTTTGGGCAATCCGGATCTTTTTACGTTTTTTCCTTCAGTAGATGGTTCATTTTGGTCTGTATCAACCTCATTCTTTTTAACAATTTCCCTTTTTGGTTTTACATAGATAATCGCCCAATTTTTTTGAGAAGCTGCAGTGAGTATTGCCATCTTTTGTTGATCTTTGACAACCGGATTGTAAATGGTAACTCCGGAAAACGGTTCTTCTGAAACAAGCGCTGATATTTTAATGTAGAAATGATACCGGGGTAAATTCATGATATCGCCTTTTTGCAAGTACGGTGCAAACTGGTTAAGCATCAACTCTTCATCAATATAATTGCCGCTGCGAAACACAATAATGGTGGTAACGTTTGCCAATATTTGGTTGATAATGGTTTGCTCCTGTTGTTGGGAGGTCGATTGTTCGGCCATGATGAGGTTTAGGCCGTATTTTCTCCCTTCGGAAACAATCTTGATAAACGAAAGGGTAGCAAAGTTTTGAAACTCATCAATATAGAGGTAAAAGGGCGTCCGTTTCTCCTGGGAAATGGTGGAGCGACGGAGGGCTGCCTGTTGCAGCTTGGTCAGAATGGTTGTTCCGATAAGTTTTGTCGTATCTTCACCGAGTTTTCCCTGTGACAGGTTGCAGATTAAAATCTTGCCGTTTAAGATTTCGTTAAAGTTTATGGTTGATTTTGGTTGCTCAAGCATACGCCTAGCAGTCGGAGAACGTAAAAATCTTCCCACTTTGGCTGTTACCCCTTGAGTCATTTTGACAATCTGGTAATCGCCGGCTTTGCCAAACTCTGCTTTCCAGAAATTCAGTAAATCCTCATCGTCTACTTTTGAAATTGTTTGTCTACGGAAATTGGAGTCGGTAAGAAGTTTGTTAATCGTAAACAATGTCCTGTCTGGAACATAAAAAGCAGTATAAATCGTATTTCGCAAGATATGTTCAATCCGGTGGGCATTGGCGTTTTCGTCCTTGGAAAACACTTTTTTAAAAAGAGAAATAACTCCTTCACAAACAACCTCTTTTTCGAGTTCCTCTTCATCCTCATCTAAACCTTCTGTTAGCTCCAAAACATTTATACCGATGGGGTGTTTGATATCCCAGGGGTTAACATAGATAAGGTCATCTTTTCTACTAAGAGGAACTGAAGCTAATAAATCCTCGGAGACATCGCCATGGGGATCAATAAACGCTAACCCCCGTCCTTCTTCAATGTCATGTTCGGCCAGGGAAAACATGAGGGTGGTTTTGCCGGAGCCAGTTCTTCCCACAATATACATATGGGTTTTCCGTTGTTCTATGGTTTCGCCGATGTCTGTGGTTGTTCCTCCATAGGTATTCTTCCCAAAGATTACATCTAATTTTGTACCTTGTTTTAAGAAGAGTGGAGCCGGTAGTTCTTTTGAATATACCTTGACGATATTTTCCGTTTGTGTGACGCGGCTGTAGGGAAAATGGTATAAGTCGGCAATTTCTGAGGCAGAAAGGAAGGAAGAACCACTATTGGTTAGAAAAGAAAGTAAGCGTTTCTTAAACGTAAGCGTGCGAACTTTCCCCAAAAGAAGATCAGAAAGGAGGTTGGATTTTACCAAAGACTGGTATCCCGGGACCGCGAAACTTTCTAAGGAAGAAATAAAGCCGTCGATACGCTCTTGTTGTCCTTGAGTATCTTTAAGTACCATAAGAAGTCGTATGGTGGTTTCAAAAAGAGGCTGGTCAATCTTCTCCTGGACTGATTGGATGGTTGCCTGTTCAAAACTCGTAAGAGTTCGTGCCGGTTTTATCTGTTGTTGTATTTGCAGTTGTTGATAAGCGTAATTTTGTCTTAAATACACTGGTTGGGTATTTGGGTGCATTAGTTCAGAAAGCGCCCACTGAGCCTCACTTCCTATTTTAAATATAAGCTTGGGAACAATTGAGAACATTGCCGTAACTGGTTTTAGATACGAGGGTACGTGGAAGCTATCCAGGTGTACTAAAACATTTTCATTGCGAAGTATCATTCGTTTTATGATATTTGTTTCGCTTTTCTTAATGGGAGACAGCACGATCTGAAAAGAAATTAATTCGTTCGGCATCAACTTTGTCATCATACCGGTGATATATGCCACCGGGTCGTGTTCTCCTAAGGTATCTTGTTTTTTCAGAGGATAGGCAAAATGGCGACTCAGTTTGAATTCTACAATTCGCTTTTTACCCGTTTCTGATTTCGTAGAATGGTTGGTCAAATAATCATTCGTTTCCTTGACACGTACTTGTGGTAAGTAGGAAAGGATATATCGTTTAAAATTACCCGCATAATAGGGAGTCGTTCTTACCAGGTAGCGTATGCCCTGCTCTTTGGTCGAGACAATTTCAAAGGAAATCTTTGGTTTTATTCCAATAATCTTTTCCCAAACTTTGCGGTATTTCCCCAGTCCATGAATAACGGAAAAGAGTTCTTTGGTCGTGTAGGCAGACATATCGGTAAATGTAGGAGGAGTAAGCTCTAATAAGACCGACTCTTCCGTCAAGGATTTTTTAAAGAGATAAAGCCAGCGGAGAAAGAGGAGGAGAACAATACAGCCGATTATTAAAATGAAAAATAGAGGAGAAAAGAATACGGAGCGGGAAATAAATACATTTGACTTACTTTGTAAATTCGAAAAATAGAGAGAAAACTGTTTAAGTAAATATCCCGCCTCCAACTTGTGCCAATTAATTGTTCCCATGTATATGGGCAGACTTTCCGGGCAAGACTAACTATTAATGATTGATATAGAGCATACTATAGCAAATAACCTGAAAAAGTAAAGGACAAACGGAAAACAATAAGAACACTTGACAAGCACGTATTTATTGTTATATACTATCCATATAAGTGATAGTGATTAAGAGATAAAGATATGGATACGACAAAAGAGACTAAAAAATCGTTTAAGAAAGACCAAAAAACAGAATTTATTACTCCTGTTATAAAAGAACACCTCAAAGTGCTAGCCAGCGTTATCGTAGAACGCATTATGGAAGCCCAGAAGAATGGAACCTTAAGATTTAAAATGCAACAAAACAAATAATCCATATGGAAACGATGTATAAAACAGAAAGTGCCGTTGCCGCAATCAGAGTATCTTCAACTAAGCAAGGGTTACAGGGTGATTCCCCACAGGCGCAAAAGGAACAAATAGAACAGTTTGCTAAGGTGCATAACATTCATGTTTCGAAGTTCTTTATCTTCATGGAGTCGGCTTCCAAAGAGGAACAGCCGGTTCAAGAAGCAATCGATTATTGCAAAAATCCTAAAAATGACATCCAACTTTTTATCATTAAATCCATCGACCGGTTTACCCGTGGCGGCTCCTATTTCTATGATTATCTGAAAATGCAGCTCGTCAAATACAACGTAAAACTCATAGATATTTACGGCATTATCAGTAATCACGAAGTCAATACGCTGGAACACTTGGGAATTGAATATGACTGGAGTGTGTATTCACCCACCAAGAAGGCAGAGATATTAGAGGCTGAACGGGCAAAGGACGAAATACGAGATATCTTATCAAGAATGATCGGGGCGGAGATACGTTATGTCAGGATGGGCTATCGAGTATGTACTCCTCCGTTTGGCTACATGAATGAGAAAACGGAAACACCGCATGGAAAACGAGTAATTCTCAAGCCGCAATCACAGGAGTCACAGTGGATTAGACGCATATTTGAACTACGGGCGCTTGGTACAATGACAGATCGCCAAATCGTAGAAGAGATCAATAGCATTGGTTTCCAAACCAGAAAACAATTCAAGCGCAATCCGAAAGATAAAACGCAAGTTTTGGGCTCTAAAGGCGGCAAATCCTTAAATTTAAAGCAATTCTGGCGCTATATCGAAAATCCCGTTTATGCGGGTATTTCAATCCACAAATGGACAGATAATAAGCCGATTAAGGGTCAGTTCGAAGGACTGGTGAGTATTGATACGTATAACAAAGCAAACCGTGGCAAATTCGTTATAACCGAACAGGACGGTAAGGTAAGCATCGCCCGAAGGCAGCCGAAAGACTGGCAGCTGAAAAAATCAACAAGAAATCCAGAATATCCATATAAAAAGTATGTGTTATGTCCAATCTGCAAAAAACCTTTTTATGGAAGCGCCTCAAAAGGCAGGTGGGGTGGGCACTTTCCCGCATATCATTGCAGTAGAGACCACAAATACCTAAGGATCCCAACCAAAACGTTCGAGGAGACAATCAAGAATTTTGTGAAACATCTTCATATTACAAAAGAATATATTGAGGCCCTCAAAAAGGAGTCGCTTAACGAATGGAAAAACCGTATGGGAGAAAAACAAAATGACGTTTCAGATTTGGAAAAGAGGATTGAAGCGTTAAAGCTGACTATTATTTCATCTACTGAAAAAATTAAGATGTTATCATCGGAAATTGCCTTAAAAGCTATTGAAAGCGACATCATTACCGCCAAAAAACAAATAGACGAGTTGGAACAAGCAAAACAGGAAAAGAATATAGAGCTAATCAATATGGAGATTGTTCTGGATAACGTCACTTATTATATGGAGCATTTAGACGAATTACTTCTTGGAACCCCTGATCCGTTGCGTAGGGCCGCCTTTTTCAGCGTATTGTTCGAAAAAACACCATCATACGATGACCTGCTCTTTGGAACCCCTCACTTAGAGCAATGTTTCGCCCTAAGTGAGGACTTCTACTGTTCTCAAAACCAGTTTGTGAGCCACCAGGGACTCGAACCCTGAACCAACGCCTTAAGAGGGCGCTGCTCTACCAGTTGAGCTAGTGGCCCTTTAAAATCAAAGATTTTAAAGGGAAAACCCCTTTATTCTTATTCCAATTTATTAATAGCAATGTAAAAGGTCATTTTCCTCTTAGTGAACGGGTACCTTTCAGATTATCTTTATTGTGTTCATCTATTTTTCTGTTTATATTCGTTGTACTACCTGTATATAATGGATTATCATTACATCTTAATATATATCAACTGATATTTTTAGTAACTTAATTTCGTGTTTGTACCTTAGTGGACAAAGTTCGTAACTTTTATCTTAATTCCACTAAACAATATTATATACCAAATTTCGACCGATAGATTAGCTTACATTTAAATTAATCCAAAAATTATTCTAATAATAATTAGGCTGAGATAGAAACATAATCTTTTAGTTTTGAGAATATGAAGTTGTTAATATATAATACTCTTATAATATGGCCCAATCTTTAATTACATCGCAGAAAGTTCAAACGAATAATGAGAATCCATTTTTGAGGAAAATCCCACAGTATTTAGATCCAACATCTTTATATAATGGTTTAACACCAGAGAAAAAAGCATACATTGAATTCATTAAATCATTGGTAAAATGGATTGATTTCACAAAAAAAGACAGAATTGCTATTTTTGGCGTAGGTAGAGGTCTAGAAAGTCAAGTAATTGCAGAAGCACTAGATAGTAGGCAAACAAACGGGGAACCATATTTAACAGACACCAAATTACAAAGCATAGATATATCTTCGGCGATTTTAGAAAATTTAAGAAAAAGTGCTTTCAGTGATAGGATCAAATCAGGTCTTGTTCATGCTAATCTTCTCAACCTACCAAAAAACATTTTCCCTCATAATTCTTATAATCTGATAGCAATGTCTTCTATTTTACATGAGATCCAAAGTGAAAAAAACTGGCAAGGAGCAGTATCCGTCTTTCGTGAAGCAGAACGTATCCTTGCACCAGGCGGATATATAGTAATTAGAGATTTTTATATTCCCACTTCTGCGAGACAGATTTTAGCATTCAAGACTCCCCTTGCTAAAAAATTTTTTCAATATTTCTGTTTAAATTTTCAACATGCTAAAGGAACAAACTGGCAGAAAGAATGGTTGCTAATAAATAAAAATAGAATTGAGTCTAGTAGTGCTTTTGCTTTTGAACTCTTACAACATTTCAGGATGTTTTATAGAAATTATTATAAAAATCTAGGAGAGAAAGTTTTTAATTTCTTTGCTCAGTGGCAAGAACTTCATGAATCTTATAGTCTTATGCCAAATCGTTCTGTTTCTACAGTCCCAGAGATAATAAAATCTTTAGGAGAAACAATTAAAACGAATTATGCTTGTGCTTATTTCTTTACTTTCGATAATGGGGAAGATCAAATTTTAATGAATAATTTTTCATGCTCGGAATTAAGTCTTAAGACCGGACAACAAATAAAATCTGGCCTTTTCCCTACAAAGAAGATAGTAATAGTTCTTTACAAATTTCCACCTAAGATTAAGAAAGAAGACAGTTCAGATATAGAATTGAAAAAATTACTTTCTTCGCTTACGGATCGAACACTCAATATATTTTGATTTTAAAATCAACTAAAAGTTACAAAAACTTTATGTATGAAAGAAATAGGGTTGGCTATCGTTGGTGATATTGCTTGGAATCATAATATTACTCCAACAGGACAAAAGATTTCGCCTGGTGGAGCAGTTTATTTATCCGCAATAGGGGCTTCACATTTTAGTGAAAATGTAGGAACGGTTGCCCGGGTCGGCGATGATTTTGACTTGACTCTGTTAAAACGTAGAGGGATTGATATCGAGGGGATAAAAGTCATTCCTGGTGGAAAAACCTGTCATTTTGTTGCAATTCAACATGAAGATAATACTCGAGAAATCCAAGTTGAAAGAGGTGTGGCTGGAATAGTTGAAACCAATATATTTCCAAATCGATACCTTTCAGCTCAATATATCCATCTCTCAACCCAACTTCCTGAACATGCTTTGATTTGGTTGAACTTCTTGGATAATCATGACAATATTTCTGTTGATTCCTTTGAACCATTCGTCGAGAGCTTTCCCGAATTAACTAGAGAAATGTTTAGGAGGGCTAATATGATTTTTGCTAACGAAACTGAGTGGTCAGCAATCCAGCAGTTTGGCGAGGAATTTGAGGATAAACCACTTATTATTAAACGGGGAAAAAATGGAGCGGTTTATAGATTTAGAAATGAAACTATTACTATTCCTGCTCCTCAGGTAAATGCAGTCGAAGTTTCAGGAGCCGGTGATGTTTTAGCAGGTGCTTTTTTGGCTCAGCGAGCAAAAGGAGTTATCTTAGAAACAGCATTACTAAACGCTGTTAATCTAGCGTCTTTATCGGTGGCAAAATTCGGTGTTGAGCATATTCAATCGAAAAGAGAAATGCCACTGAGAAATGTAAATACGATCAGGTAAAAAATGAAGTTAAGATTTTTCTTATTCAACTAATAAGTGTTTAATTTTAGATTATTACAATAAACATTAATTATTTAACTTCAGATTTAATTAATCCAGCGTCAATTACCATTTGTCTTTGATCATAAGGAAAACACTGCTCGTCGAATTCTTCAGGCTTAAACCACCGAACCTCAGAACTTTCTTGAAGCGGTTGAGGCGTGCCATCTTTTATTGAACATAAAAATGGAAGATCAATAGCAGTGGCGTAACGGGGATCTCGTTTATGTGCATCATAAAAATTTCCAGTGAATCTATTAATAGTAATTTCTATGCCTAATTCTTCTTGCATTTCTCTTCCTAAAGCCTCTTTTACTGTTTCTCCGGGTTGCATCGTTCCACTAGGGAGGGCCCAAATTCCTTCATGTGACTTGCCAAGTCTTTTAACTAATAACACCTGATTTTCTTCATTCATAATTATTCCTACTACGCCTACTTGAACTGTATTATACTCCTGTCTTTCTACTAGCATATCTTTCATTAAATACTTAGGTAATTTTTAGAATTATTTTACGATTATTATCGTAACTATAATCTGTATTTCTTTATATTCTATCAATTTTAGTCAATAAATTCATCTGATTGCGTTTTAATAAATTTCCATTATGTAGGAGTAATTTTTGACATGACATTACAGTTTGTCTTAAAGCATTTAATTCTTAATAAATTTAATGGACCACAAAAAAAGCCGCCGGTATAAAGATTGCTCTCTACACCAGCGGCTAGATTAAACTGTCAAGTGCACATTTTTCCGAACTTTTTTTCTAAGACTTTTTCTTCATAAAGGA
>CAYZEE010000038.1:0-10337 GCA_964477485.1 uncultured Gammaproteobacteria bacterium | reverse complement strand
GGTTTTAGAATTTTCGGAACAAGGTAAGGGGAAAATTATTTATAGAACAGGTAGTTCCAAAGTAATTAATAGATTCCATATCTACCCACCCACCCAATTTAAGCGGTAGGCAGCAACCCCCGTTCCGGCGAGAGGACCTCCTAGGGGAGGTCTCGCCGGGCGTATTATCGGTCTTTATCATCTTTTTACAATCTCTTCAGGAGTCCTATTGTTTTAGTATCGCCTGCCGTCACGGGGGTGGACCGCTTCCCCCTTCAGCGAGGAGACCGGTATTTTCCTCGCTGCTTTCCCCCTTCCTGTGCTGGCATGCCGATAGACCCTTATACTATCGGCAGCCATCACTAGTTGGGGGAACCCCCGCCGCCAGATTTCTATCCCACACCGGGTCCGGTTGGCCGGTGCTTCATCAGTAAGGTAACTATATCCGGAAGATTACCTGTTTTAGGGTATCTTTTTTGATCGAGTACCGATTTACTGCATTTACCTATATATACATTATTATAGAAGCACCTTTACTAGTTCGGATGGCGCTCCCGCCTGTCTTAGATAGTGTATTATCTTTCTCAGGCGGGTTTGCGTTAGGAGAGAGCACTCTTATCCTGGTTCTTTTATCATGTTGGGTTTCCAGTCGTGCTCTCTCCTTTTTAGCTACTAATATCCAGAAGTGGCGGGGAGCGGTTGCTGCCTTTTATTTTTATTTCATATTCGCCCGGTTTCCTTTATCCCGATCGAAGCATCAGGAACCATTCCGGCCGATACCATATTATCTTGTTTTTTGTTATGCTGGATGTACTACCATGGCTGATGATTCCATCTCTCAGACTGTCCAGGATAATCAGACCTCTGACAGTTTTCCGGAGGTTACTTCCTCACCTTCCCAGCTATCAGTTACTCAGGTTCCTTCAGATTCAACTTCCAGCGATCAATCGGCCGGTATGCCTGATGGTATTTCAGGATCAGATACCAATCGGCCGGTTTCACCTGTCCCAAGCGAAGTCGAGGGTACTATTCCGGCCGATTCACAACACGTCTTACCATCAGATCACTCGGCCGACACAGGCAATCGGCCGGTTTCCACCATTCCGGCCGATTCCCCAACCGACTCTTCTTTTCCTGTTCAGGATTTACCAACCCAGTCATCAGTTTCGGAACCACAACCACCACCATCTTCTCAGTCTACCGATCAGCATGTTCAAGAGGAAGTCACCAAACAGGCCGATTCCGTAGAGCCATCAATTCCACCAGCACCCGAAAATACAGCACCATCAGAATCCGACACCAATCGGCCGGTTTCCACCATTCCGGCCGATTCATTTCAAACAACATCTTCTGATCAATCAGCCATTTTGGAAAATCCGATTATACCGGATGCCACTCCGTCAGCCGATTTGCAGCAAAAAGATTCAATTCCTGAATCGCAATCCGTTCAACCGGTTTCAACTGCTTCTTCGGATTCCGATCAGCCGGTTTCAACTGTTCAAGCCGATACTGTTGCAACCAATCCGGCCGATTCAGTTCAAATGACTTCTTCTGATCAATTGGTCGACACAGGCAATCGGCCGGAATCTATCATTTCAACTGACTTACTACACGACGTAATAACGAAGGAAGAAGTTCCGTCGAAGCCAGTTTCCACCATACCGGACGACACCGGCAAAAATACCGGAATACCCGATAATCAAGCCATTCAGATGCAATCAAAAGCCCCAGATGATACTTCTTCAGACCTACCGGAAATTTCAGATGATCAATCGGCCGGAATCCAGCCAGAGCCTTCACAACCTATCCAAACAGCCCCAAGTTCACCACCGGAAAATCAGGATTCCGGGAAGTCCCTCAGTTTTGGGGATATTTTGGCTGGAAAAACAAGTGATGAACCAGTTCAACCATCTGTAGGTAGTCAGCCGGAAGAAGACGTTCAACCAACCCAGGCGCATTCTGTTTCATTTGGAGACCTCATCAAAGACATTAATTATTCAGTCCAAACAGTTCCGGAAGCTGAAAGACCGATTGAACAAACAATACAATCAACTCCCGCTTCACCTTTACCCACCACAGCTCCAACATCAGGTCAATCTCCCCAACCATCCCAAAATCCCCCAATTCCTCAAGCTCCTCAAACTTCCTCTAATCCTCCTTTAAATTCCTCTACAGTTTCCCCTGATCCTGTTATTGTCAAAAAACCCATTGAAGTTATTAAAGAAGTGATTAAAGAAGTACCGGTTGTAGATGAGGTAGAAGTAAATAAAAGAGCAGAAGAAAAGATAAACCTGGAAGTTGATTCCAGACTTCATAAAGCTACTCAAAAAAGAATTGAGAAAAGAGAAGAAAATCTAAACAAGATTGTTCAATTCCTTCAGTCCAAACCAAAAGCCAATAATAACGATATTAGGGATTTTCTTCATGTTTCCCAGACTACGGCTACAGAATATTTACATACCTTAGTTGATTCAGGAAAAATCAGGATAGAGGGAAAAGGAAGAGCTACCTTTTATCACTTATGAAATCAAGACAAATCCAAAAATCAAAAGATAAGAAAAACATCAAAAACAAGTTTATTTTGGTTCCTCTGGCTTTGTTATTATCCCTTTCTTCATTTCTTGCCGGTACCAAATACGAGAAACAGATTAAAGACGCTATAGATAATCAACCAGTCATAAACCAGAATCAGGTTATTGAATTCCCCAAAGAAGCTAAAGTTAAAAGAGTGATTGATGGGGACACTATAGAGATGGATAAGGGTCAAATCGTGCGACTTGTCGGGGTAAATGCTCCTGACAGCGGACAGCCGTTTGAGGAAGAATCTACTGAATTTGCCAAAAAACTGGTCGAAGGAAAGAAAGTAAAGCTGGTATATGACGAATATAAATCAGACCGTTTCGGAAGAATATTGGCTTATGTAATTACTGATAACAAAAACCTCTCCTTAGAGCTTGTCAGAAAAGGACTGGCTAAAGTTACTATTTACGAGAAGAGAAAGCCTCTTATTTATCAACAGCAATTATTGGATGCTGAAAAAGAAGCCAAAAACAAAAAATTAGGTATTTGGTCATCTAGCAATAAATAAATAATTAATATGATTAACAAAAAAGATATTACAGTTCCTATAAAAACTGCAATTCAGAACTATATTCCTTATTTAACGGCTGTATTAACTCCATTTTTATCGGTAAATCCTGGATGGGAAGCAATATTTTACTCAGCGATAGGATTATATGGGATATATATGGCTTGTAACCAGGAGGAAGTAAATGAAATAGTTGAATTTATCAAATCTAATCCTGAAAAATTCAATGAGACGATTGTAAATAGTAAAGAATTTAAAAAAGCATTTCTGCTCTTTATGGAACAATACATGAAAGAAAGACTCGAAAAGAAAAAGGGCATTCTTAAAAACATTATCTTAGGCTACTGTGTAATTGAAAATAAGAATAAATATGATCTTGAAAGATTAAACGATAGCCTTGTAAGAATTACGCTTCCGAGTTTAGATTTTCTCTTGTTTTTAAAAACTCAGATTATTCCTCAACTCAAATCAAAAATAAATAAGGAATTAGAACAGGATTATTATCAAAAGTCTGATAGAAGTATTGAGTGGTGGGAAATGCAATTAATGACAACAAAATCAATCTGGGAACTGATCGATAAATGGCTAAATGATGAATTTAGTCCGAATACAATCAAAGTGAAACAGGAATACGGAATAAAAAATAATGAAGGGTGGATATCTGATTTACAACATAGGGCAGAAACAAGGGAAAAAGAGAAAAGAAGTAATATTTACGACTGTATTTCGGAATTAGTGTCATTAGGTGTATTTGATATTAAAGTTGCAGGAGGTACATTTGGTGGAGGTGCGGCAAAAGACTACAGTTTAACTACATTTGGTGTTCGATTTATTAATATTATTGATGAATCATAAACGGAGGTGATTTTTTATGGAACAGGCAATAATTCAATTTCTAGCCGGAGGTATCGGAGGACTTGTCAGGGGTTTAGTTGGAATAACCAAATCTCAAACCTTTGACCCAAAGAATTTCAAATTTCAATGGCAATATTTAGCCGTTACTCTTGTCATTTCTATGATTGTCGGGCAATTTGCTGGTGTAGTATTCAATGGAGATTGGAGAGCGTCTCTGCTTGCCGGATATGCAGGCTCTGACTTTATTGAGTCGATGTATAAATTAAGTTTGGCGAAGTTTTTTAAATGATAATTTGATTAACGAAGTTATATTTTGTTACTCTTTAAGTGTAATGAAATAGTTATATAATACTTAGACGAAGATAACTGGATTGAGTAGTGGAAAATAATGAAAATAACTATCAAACATAAGATATTAAAAGGATTGAGGGAAAAAAGATCAATTCCTCTTGAAGTGATACCGGATAAACTTGGAATTACAATCCAGGAATATCAAAAGTATGAGACTGAAGATGTGGAAGTTGATTTACCTTTCGCAGATAGAATTTCTTCGCTTTTTAAAAGGAATTGGAGCATTTTTCTTCTTGATGAGCTTCCAAAGGATACCTTTATCAAACAAGATAATAGGACTATCGAAAATCAAACTCCTACTTTACATGATAAAACTATTGACGCCATAGAAGACGCTAATTATATTTTTCAATTTGCTCAGGGTTTAAGTACTCACAATGGTCTTCAAATTCCGAAACTTGATGACATAAAAGATTTAAGTCCAGAAGAATTAGGAGCACGTTTTAGGGTAAATAGCAAAATCACTATAGAAGATCAATTTAATTTCAAGAATTATTCTGAGGCATTCAAAAAATGGAAACTTTTCGTAGAAAACTTAGGCATATTCGTTTCACAATATCCTTTAAATATAGAAGATAAAATTAGAGCATTTTCAATTTCAGATCATGATAGGGCTGTAATAGTTTTAAATTCATTAGATTCTCAAGTAGGCAGAATATTTTCTCTTTTGCATGAACTATGTCACATACTGAGAAGAAATTCTGGAATTTGTGACCTACATTACTCAATGTCTTCAGATACTGAGGTGTTTTGTAACAAATTTGCCGCATCGTTTTTAGTACCTAATGACGTAATTAAGAATTATGTAAAATCTAATGGTATTGACAAAATTATTTCAGATATAAGTGGGTATGCAAAAAATTTATCTAGTAGATTAAAAGTTAGCAATCTTGTTATTTATAGAAAATTTGCCTCTTTTGGAATAATTTCAGATAGTAAATACTCAGAGTTCCACATCCGTTCTTTGAATGATTTTATATCCATTCCGATTAGGCATGATGATGAAAATCCTGGTGGTCCGAATTATTACACTATTCGTAAGTTGAGAAACGGAGAAGCTTATTCTAACGTCGTATTAGGAGCATATAATTCTGGCGAAATAAATGCTTTTGAAGCAGGTAATGCTTTAGGTGTGAAAAGAAATAATTTAAATGAATATAAAAATCGGACTGCCTGAAATGATATTAAATGAGCCAATCGAATCTTTTTCAGAAATATTGTATTGATGCATGTGCAATTTTGGATTTTTGGGATACACAACCTAAAACTCGTCCATATCACGTTAAGGTAAAGACTTTCAGGTCATTATGGAATCATATTTCTTCAAAAGTCGAAGATGGTTCGATAGTTATACCTAAGATTATTGCGGATGAAATTCGTTCTGATGAAGATGAATTTAATGAATTAAAAGAATGGATAGATCGCCATAAAAAACTATTTATCGATCATAGTAATTCCATAACTGAACTTCAAAAAATAGTTACTAACTATCCAATCTATACGACGAATAAGGGGAGTCTCCCAGACGCTATTGTTGTAGCTGTCTCGATGAGTTGTAATTTAGTTGTAATAACTTCAGAAAATTATTCTATTCAACATAGTCCGATTAAACCCAAAATTCCAAATGTCTGCGAGGATTTTTCAGTAAAGTGGTTGCACTTACCAGAGTTTTTTAAAGAGGAAGGTCTGTAATTTACTAAATGTATTTAATTACTAAAGACTTTGTCTTATTTTATTAATAGTTTTAATAGCTTTTTAATCTTCAAGTTTAATCTTTTTGGTTCTATTAACGGATACAAAGCAAGAAATCTTTAGTTTTCCATTTATAGATACATAGAAATTAGGATATTTTCTAATCATCGACTTGTCGCAACTTATTTCTGCTCGTTTGTCCACGGATAAAGTGATAGAATAAGCAAAAATGACAATTGATGATAAAGTAAGCACGTGCTAGAAATTACATTTCATGATTTAATGAAATAAATTATGGCAAACAAACATCTTACAGACGCAAAACGGGCAAAGAACGACGAGTTTTATACTCAATACAGTGATATTCAGAAAGAGATTGAAGCGTATCTTGAATATGATCCCGACACTTTCAAAGGCAAAGTCATCTACTGTAACTGTGACGACCCGTTTGAGAGCAACTTTTTCCGCTATTTTGTACTGAACTTTAATCGCTTGAAACTGAAGCAACTCATTACTACCAGCTACAAACCATCGCCCATTGCAAATACACAGCTGGTGTTGTTTAGCGACGACAAAACCATCACACCAGTCAAAGGACGACCAAAAATTACAGCAAACAAATTTATCATTAACGAAGTTGGGGATATGGATGGTGACGGTGCATTTAACCTGAGCGATATTGCTAAGCAGCTCAAAGCAAACATAAACAACGAGTGGTCGCCATTGGAGGGAGATGGTGATTTCCGTAGCCAAGAATGCATAGACCTTCTAAAACAATCTGATGTTGTAGTAACCAACCCACCTTTTAGTTTGTTTCGTGAATACATCAAACAACTTTTTGATTTTGACAGAAAGTTTGTAATCATTGCCAGTAAAAATACGATAACTTACAAAGAAGTTTTCCCACTTGTTAAGTCAGACAAACTATGGGCAGGAACAATGAGTTTTAGCAAAGATATACTTTTCATCGCACCAAAGGATGCGGACTTGAGTAGCAAGCCAAAGACGGCAATACGTGTTGTTGATGGTGTAACCTACTTACGTTCACCGTCAATTTGGGTTACCAATCTTGACCATGGCCGACGTCACCAGGCATTAACTCTTATGACTTTGGCGGATAATCTGAAATTCAACAAAAAGATGAAGGGTAAAACGGTTTATGACCACTATGACAACTATGACGCCATAGAGGTACCATTTACGAATGCCATTCCGAGTGACTACGACGGCATGATGGGTGTACCAATAAGTTTTCTCGACAAATATAACCCCGACCAATTTGAGATTTTAGGAACAAGTGATAATGGTCTTGTTGATGATAAATTCAAAATAACTCCAGGTTTAACACAAAAATTCGTTGATGATTATTATAAAGCCGGCGGAACAGGAGCATATAAGGAAGGAAATCCGACTGCTGGTTATTATGAAAATAACATTGCAAAGATGGCATATAAAAGATTATTTATTAGGCACAGAAAGCCAATGGCATGATTACAACACTCCAAAAATACACAATACATGATGTCGTAGATGGATTTGTATATAACGAACTAGAAGGTAAAGGCTTGTTTGGACTTTCTGGAAAACTGACAATTCAGCCAGAATATCAACGTAACTACATCTACGCAAGTGACGGTGGTAAACGCGAACAAGCAGTGATTGAGTCGCTGCTCAAAGAATATCCAATTGGGTTATTATATTTTAATAAGGTTGGTGACTATAAATTGGAAGTGCTTGATGGTCAACAGCGCATCACTAGCATTGGGCGATTTGTGACAGGTAAGTTTGCGGTTAAAGACACCAACGGTCACGAACAGTACTATAGCGGAATGGCCGAAAGCCAACGCAATAAAATTATGAACGCATTATTGCTCGTCTATATTTGCGTTGGCGATGAGCCAGAGATTAAAGACTGGTTTCAGACAATTAATATATCTGGAGTACCGTTAACTCCTCAGGAGATTCTAAATGCTGTTTATTCAGGACCATTTGTTACACTAGCGCGTGAAGAGTTTAGCAACAGCAACAACTCGCTAGTCCAAAAGTGGAGTGCGTATATTGCTGGTGATTTAAAGCGACAGGCATACTTGGAGCGTGCTTTGGAATGGGTAAGTGACGGTGATATTGATAACTATATGAGCAAGCATCGTCATGCTCATGATATTACGGAACTGAGGTCGTATTTTACCAAAGTTATCGACTGGATTTCCAGCGTGTTTACCGATGTAGAGAGTGAGATGCGAGGTCTTGAGTGGGGTAGAATGTATAAAACTTACCACACAAAAACCTATGATCTCGTTAAAATATCAGCTCAAGTACACAAACTACTTGGTGATTTTGCTATTAAAGACCGGCGTGGTGTGTTCGAGTTTATCTTGGGTGGTTCAGTTGATATAAAACTACTTAATATACGGGTGTTTGACGAACCTACTAAGAAAGCAGTATATGCTCAGCAAATCAAAAGCGCCCAAACTAAAGATGAATCAAACTGTCCTCTGTGTGCTATCGGTCACGATGCTAACCACAAAAAAATCTGGGGTTTCAGTGAAATGGATGCCGACCACGTAACGGCTTGGAGTAAGAGTGGAGAGACAAAAATAGAGAACTGCGAAATGCTTTGTAAGACGCATAACCGAGCAAAAGGAAATCGGTAAAAATTAATTATGAAAAAAATAAAAGTATCAATTCAAGACGAAAATACGCTGGTACTTCTAGAAGATGCCCAAAAAGGCGACATAATCGATCTTAAATCGATTCACGAAACTGATATTGACAAAGCTTCCATTGAAAGCCTTATCAGATCAATCAAAACAGAAGAATTCAATTCCCAACTAGAGGCAGCAAAACAGAATATTGAAAAACAAAAAGAGCTTGAAGCCAAACTGAAAGAAAAAGAGATTATTGATCGCGCTAAAGCTGCGCTTACAAAGAAAGATCAAGATATAACCACCCTCAATACAAAACTTGAGAGCGTTTCAAAACAAGTAGAATCCGAAACAAAGGTCAAATCTTTAGAAGAACGTCAAAAGCTGGAAGAAGAATACCGTAAAAAATTAGCTAATAAGGAGCTTGAAATTCAAGAAATAAAACATCAAAAAGAATTGAGTGAACAAATTTTGCAAGATAAACTAAAAGCTAGTGAAACTTCATTAGTATCCCTAAAAGAAATGCGTTCAAGGATGAGTACTAAGATGATTGGCGAATCATTGGAAATTCATTGTGAAAATGAGTTTAACAGACTTCGACCATTTGCTTTTCCGAAAGCTCAATTTGGTAAAGATAACCAAGTATCTGTTTCAGGCTCTAAAGGAGACTATATATACCGGGAATTTGATGATGACAATAATGAAATCATATCGATTATGTTCGATATGAAGAATGAAGATGATGCAACGACTACAAAGCACAAGAATAAAGACTTTTTCAAAGAATTAGATAAAGATCGCCACGAAAAAAATTGTGAATATGCCGTGCTAGTCAGCTTGCTGGAAAAAGACAACGAATATTACGACGATATAGTGACGGTTTCTGAATACCCTAAGATGTATGCTATCCGACCACAACATTTTATTACTATTATCGGTTTCTTGCGGCAAGGTAATCTAAAATCTCAAGAATTACGGAAAACTATTTTGGCACTTAAAAATGAAAACATCGATGTAACTAATTTTGAAGCCAACATGAATGCTTTTAAAGAGGCTTTCGCTAGAAATTACAGTTTAGCAGCTGGTCAATTTAACGTAGCTATAGAAGAAATTGATAAAACCATTGATCACCTTAATAAGGTGAAGGAAAACTTACTTAAATCAGATAATAATTTGAGATTAGCCAATAATAAAGCCACTGATCTATCAATAAAACGACTGATAGCTAACAGTCCGAGTGTTGCCAAGGCTTTTGAGGAAAATAAATAAGGTATGGTTCGTGGGCAGGTACGGATTTGATAAAAATACATTTTTAAGTGGAATAAATTATTTTTTTGAAAGTATTGAGAGACGTACAAAAGTACGAGTAAATTATATGGATACAAATGAAGAAATACTAAAAAATTGAAAAGTTTGGAAACACGGGTTGATAAAATTGAAAAAACACTCTCCAAACTTAACACTCATGATTCTGACAATGTTTTATTACAAAAAGCCATAAAAATTGTTCAAGATTATGATAATGTAAGTACTTCATTACTTCAGAGAAAATTAGGAATTGGCTACGCCCGAGCCGCACGAATGCTTGACTAATTGGAAGAAAAAGGAATTGTGGGAGAGGGAGAGGGTGGCAAACCCAGAAAAGCAATTCGATAAAAAAGTAAATCTTGACGTTTATTTTATCAATCTCAAATAGAAATTTAAAAAAATTCGAAAATTCTGAAACT
>CAYZEE010000037.1:0-10386 GCA_964477485.1 uncultured Gammaproteobacteria bacterium | reverse complement strand
AAATAACACGTCTTTTTTTGATATCTACAAACTTTCCAATAGTTATTATTATAAGAAAAATGATTTTAATTATTTCTCAACCTTAATAAGAAACAATCCCGGAAATGTAATGGTTTATCCATACGATGCATATATCTTAAATATTTACCATCAAACTTATAACACCTTGCCTCTTCAGTTTTATGAGTATTCAAATTCAAAAATTGAAAAAGAAGCTGTTAATAGATTAGCTAAATCACCTCCAAAATATATTATTTTAGGGATAGATACAAAAACTGCCGTAGCTCTTGACGACATCCCCAATCTCTCAAGAAACCCCCTTATTGCAAAGTGGATGATAAATAATTATTCAGTATATGATGACAGGAAAAATTATTTAATATTAAAATATAATCCACGCAAAAGGGCTGTAGGAAATATGACTGCAAAAGATTGCAATATCTATGAAATCGATGTAGAGAAAATGATGAAACCGAATATCTTCGAGTATCTATTCAAACCCTCAACTTTTTACCTTGAACTAGAAAACAATAATTTGATCCGCCTACCATATAACTCAAATACTGCTTATGTTTTGATATTTAAAGATTTTAGTAACCCAAGAAAAATAAGAAATATTTTTGATACTGTAATAAATCCTAGAAAGCATTATTCTCAAAAAAATCTGAGAATAATTAAAAAATATTTTGTTCCCCCATTTCAGCAACAATTTAATAATCCGGACATAAAATGTTACCACTGAACTGTTAAACTTTAGCCGATTGCTGTTTTTATTATCGTTCCAAGAACTAAAAACCCAT
Organism: uncultured Gammaproteobacteria bacterium; assembly: GCA_964477485.1. Taxonomy (GTDB): domain Bacteria; phylum Patescibacteriota; class Microgenomatia; order Levybacterales; family UBA12049; genus CAYZEE01. Next base: position 9,586 of record CAYZEE010000037.1, on the reverse strand, counting down.
GCTTGATTGATGAAACACTAGACTTACCGTTAGTTCTCTTTTTATAAGAAATCGGAACGTTGATAATTTTATATCCTTTTTTTGCCGCTTTTATAACAAGCTCCGCTTCATATCCAAAATGATTTGTTTGAGGATCAAGTTCTCTAAGCACAGAAGTTTTGAATGCCTTAAACCCAGCCATTACATCCGTAACCCTTTGAAATGAAGCTATTGATGTTGTCATTGACAAGAAAAAGCTCCCTATTAATTTTGTAATAGACACTGAACCTTTTTCAATAGAAGATTCTTTTTCGTATCGTGTACCAAGAGACACATCATAACCAACAAGAAGAGGATCAATAATCTTAGGAATATCATAAGGCATAAATTGATAATCTGCGTCTATTTGTACTACATAGTCACCTTTAATATGAGGAATCGAACTTTTAAATGTACTTCCTTTACCGGCTCCTTTCCCGTAAACGACGCTCGCACCGGCTTTTTTTGCAACATCATCTGTATCGTCACTCGTTTTACTATCTATAACAACAAGAACGTCCAATCTATATTTCTTTATCTTAAGACAGTCAAGGATTATTCGTTTAATATTTTTGCTTTCATTCAAGGAGGGAATTAAAACAGTAACATGCGGCTTGGTAGGTTTATTTCTCATCTCATTTTATTTGATAGAGTAATTATATCATTACTAAAATTTTATTAAAACAGCTATAATACAAATATGCGGAGATCCGATCTCTATATAACATTATTGCTTTTCTTTATAGGCGTTACAAGTAGAATTTTTCTTCTTGAAAAAGTTCAATCTCACTGGGACGGTCCTCAATACAGCATAGCTATTATAAGGTACTCTTTTGCGCAAGCAACACCAGCTCTCCCAGGATACCCATTATATATAGCGCTGGGAAAGTTAATCAATCTCTTTATTTCAAATCCGCACAGGTCGCTTCTTATAATAAGCGCCATAGGTAGTGGACTATCTGCGGCAATTATATATATATCAGGAACTAAGATTTTTAACAAATCGATTGGAATAATAGGATCAATCATTTTTCTTACGGGATCTACCTTCTATTATTTCGGGCTAACGGCATATGCATATGGACTCACTCCTGCTACCACAACTTTACTTGCTCTTTTTGTTTACCTAATTTTAGTAAAAAAAAGAAACCTAGGAATTGCATTGGGACTAATTTTTGGGATCTGTCTTGGAATAAGACCACAAGAAGTTATCCAGATCGGATTACTGTTTTTTGTTGGATTTTTAGCTCTCTCAATAACAGAAAAAATGAAATCAATAATAGTTTTTCTTCTTGTCACCTTAATATGGCTAACTCCTTTACTATTCAAAACTGATTTTCTACAACAGATCCAAATTCAAAGCAATTATTCAGCTGCAATTTTTCCTAATACCTCTATTTTTAATCATTTAGAGCTTATGATAAAAGGATTTCTTCTTAGCTTTGGATTGTCCTCAATATTTCTTCTGTACCCTTTTTATAAATTAATAAAACATAAAAGCTATTTCAAGGAGAATATAACAATAATATCCTTCTTTTCAGCTTGGATTATTCCAGGAATTATATATAATTTCTTTATTAGAAGTGATCACGCCGGATATCAGATGAGCTATCTTTCAGGGATTTTAATTTTAATATCGTATGGAATATGGCAAGCGACAAAGAATTACAGGCTTACAATTTTCCCTGTTTTATTTATCATAGGTTCCTTTAATTTATATTGGTTCTTTTATAACCGGGACCCCCATTTTATAAAACCATACCGTCCTACGTCATTCCACTACTCTGATATACGAAAAAATGATCTAAAAACAGGCAGTAAAATAATTTTTATTCAGCAAAAACTTAATCCCAATAATACGCTTATCGTAACAAGAGAGGTGCTCTGGAGACCATATATGTACTACTTAAAAAAATTTCAGCTTATCGCTTTAAACGGTTTAGATAGCAAAGAAGGAAAATCTCAACATACAAGATTTGAGGCGAAAGATTGGAACATGCGCGAATATGAAAGCGATAGTTCTTTAATTCCGATACCTTCTTATATAAGATTTATTATTTTCCCAGATGATAAACTAAGAATGTGGATTAAAAATTATCCCCTTAAAATTATTTCTCTCCCCGGAAATAGTTATGTAAGCATAATCAACGTGACTGATCAAAAAAAAATAAGGTACGGATATCACTATCTAGAAGTCCTTAAATAAAAGAGCACCTTTGACTCGTATGGCGATGTAGTATATGGCCATAGGTGCGACATGAATTAATAATCTTTCAATTGAACTCTCCGGTGCGTTGCCCGAAGTAAAAATATAAATTAAAAGATATAAACATAGCTGAGAGAGAATGATAATATTTAATATCGTTAACTCTAAATCTTTTTTATTTTTTAAATTTAAAACAAAAAAAGAATAAAAATACGTAATCCAAAGCATATTCCAGCTCTTCATATTAATAAACTCTTTAAAAGTGCCAAGAATTGAATTTATGCTCTTCTGTATCGATAGCTCAATCGGGTGGGCTGGAAGATAATATGTCCCAACATGAGAGACTTTTCTATAAAGCTGCCAGTCAATAAAAGGCAATATCCAAAAAATAATCATTATGAAATGTTTATATAGTTTTTGTTTATGTATGTATAAAAAGGAAAATAGTCCAATTAAAATAGCTATCGGGATCCCTTCAAGCTTAATCAACATAGTTATGCCAAGAAATATATTTAAAAGAAGGAATGCCTTATAACTACTATTTTTTATATAGTTTATAAGTAAAGTGAAACAGGCAAATGAATAATACGAAAGGGGCAGGTCGGCAAGTCCTGCCTCCATTCTACCTCCATGTCTTACAAAATTTTGTATTGTCATAAACATGAAGGTAAAAAGAAGCGAATATCTTATACCATATCTCCGATTTAATGAAGTAAAAATTAACAAACAAAGAAAAACGTAAAAGGCAGATGAAACCAAAAGTACGCTTGAATCATCAATTCGTCCTAAAATAATATAGACAAAAGTACCTAGAAGTTTAAAGATTAGTGGATAATCCGAATTTAGATAGTTAAATACATCCGGATTTACTTTACCGTCAATGTAAAATACTTTTGATTCAAGAAGCCATGTGGCCCAGGAGTCCCATGTAGTAGCTGGACGAATTAGCGACTCAAATACTACATAGGAAACCGAAGCTAAGATTCCGATAAGCAGAATTAGCTCAATCTTGCCAAATTTAGACAGTTTAGGAAAATGTATTACAACCTTCTTCTTGCTCTTTATAAACAGAACTGCTATTAGGACCAGCCACGGGAAAATTATTAATTCCCTACTCCATATGATATTTAATCTGGAATATATAAATAATTGCATTGATATAAGACCAACGCCTAATCCGAACGAATATGGCACTGCAGCAATCTTATTGGGCCCCGACAGTAGATTAAATCCTTTAATAATTGAATAACCCATAACAGAAATAAATAGAATGATAAAAAATACAATTATAGAATTCATTTATGTTTATAAAGAATTAACAATTCGTTGAGTTTTTTTGAGAAGAAAACTGATTTTTGTTCATATCCGTTCAGATTAATTTTTTTATCATAAATAACAGCATAATTAAACTTATCTTTATTCATAAGTTCCTTTAGCTCATCGCTCGTGTCTGCCCAAATAATCCGTCTAGGATAGATATCGTACCTACTGTAGTAGTAATACATCCCATCATTTATTAAAAGAAGTATTTTACTATTATTTTCTGTATTGGCCTTAATAAATTCAGCAAAATTATACACATCTCCGAAAATTTTTTCTTTTTTCTCACTATCTGAAAGCGGAATCCATTCTTTTGCCTCTGAAACAGATTTTATCGCGTTATAAAAAACGCTAAGAAAAGAGAATATAATCCAAATGAGAATTAACAGCAATAATATTTTTCTTTTTGAAGATATCTTTTTCATTCTTGCCGTTTTATTTAGCACTGTATATTATATCAGTATGGTTGACCCATACAAGATGGTCGCTATCAATATAACTGCTGTTCTGTTTTTGTCTTTAGGAGTTTTGTTTTATAGATACATTTATCCTAAGAAAAACATTAATCTTCTTATGCTTCTTATTCTTACATCTCTTCTACCGTTAATTAGTCTTTTGAGAATAGGCACTTATGAAAGCGGAGATTTATCACAAAACGTATTTAAATCCATGGAATTCTATAGCTCTCTACAAGAAGGGAGTTTTATACCTCGCTGGGCAGGAGATCTTAATGCGACTTTTGGCTATCCGCTTTTCATTTTTATTTATCCGCTACCTTATTATATTATTTCTTTCTTTCATTTTGTCGGCTTTTCATTTATTGCAAGCATTAAACTGCTAATAGCATTCTCTTTTATACTGTCTGGGATAGGAATGTTCCTTTTTGTAAAAGAAGACTTTTCGGATTTCCCAGCTTTCGTGGCAAGCATATTCTATCTTTATTCTCCGTACCATTTGATAGATATGCACTTGCGGGTAAGCATCGGGGAAGTGGTTTCTTTCGCAATATTACCACTTAACCTTCTTCTTGCAAACAAGCTATCAAAATACGGCTCTGCTAAGTATCTTGTGTTAACAACTTTTTCTCTCTTTCTACTTTTCTTAGCAAATCCAGCAATTTCTTTAATTTCAAGCTTCGTTATTGTTTTATACGCAATATTTACTTGGAGTATTAAAAAAAACAGAAAACTTGTTAAGCTTTTACCATTTTTTATCTCATTTTTTCTTGCTTTGGGACTTTCAGCCTTTTACTGGATTCCGGCAATACTTGAGTCTAAATATACTCACGAGGCATTATATGTCAGTAAAATAAGTTTTGTAACAATTCGGCAGTTATTATACTCCCCATGGAGATATGGTTTATTATTTCAAGGACCAAAAGGGGAGTTATCTTTTCTGATTGGTTATGCGCAAATCGCGGTTGTTATAATTTGCTTATTATTATTCCTTAAAAAGAGATTTAACAGATACCAGGAAGTAAATCTAATATTTTATTTAATATTACTTTCTTCTATCTTTTTCCTTCTATTGCCTGTCTCAAGTTTTATATGGAATGGGATTTCTATCCTTAAAAATTTTCAATTTACTTACAGAATGCTTTTCTTTGTTGCTCTATTTACAGCTCTGCTTTCAGGGGTACTTGCAACAAAACTAAACAAAAAAATTATCCTAATCATTTTAACTGTTGCTGTTTTACAAACTATTCTTAACTGGGGTAACCGCCGAACAATTCCTTCAATTACTGACTCTATTTTAAGATCCCGATTGCCCCTAAGTACAAGTGCGGGGGAAGGATTTCAGCCGGCAGCGCCAATTTGGGTTAATCCTAAAAATCCATGGATGGATAAAATCCCCAAAAATCATATAGAAATTCTTAAAGGAAATGCGAAAATTTCAATAATAAAGAGAACTGACCAGCTTCACGAATACAACATAAATGCATCGGAAATAACAAATTTTAGAGAAAATACTCTGTATTTCCCGGGATGGAGATTGTATGCCAACGATAAAGAAATACCTTTAAGTATTTCAAAATACCCCAAACCCGGAATAATAGAATTTAGATTAGATAAAGGAAGCTATGACGTTAAACTTAAATTCCAAGATACGCCTGTCGTAAAAATTTCAAAAATAATTAGTCTGTTATCGCTTCTCACGATTATCGCAGTGCTAATTTCAAGCTTTATGCAAAGGCGCATTTTGCCACAAAGATAAATAAACCTCTTCGAGGTGTTCCCAAGTTTGGTTTTTAACCCAATTAAAACCTTTATCTATCATTTCTTCTCTTTCTTTTGTATGCTTAAAATAAAACTCAATATTTTTAAGGAGTTCTTCTGAATTTGCGCTTATTGATATAAATTTTGCAAAAGGAGTCATTTTCAGATAATCCTTTTTAATCGCATTATTATATTGTGTAAAAACAAATTTTCTAGCCGCCATGGCTTCCAAAATACCCAAATACCTTGAAACGAACACATAATTTGACTGAAGAATAAATTTGTTCACATCTTTGGAAAAACCCTTGAATACGGTCTTTAAGTTATTAACTTTACAGAACCTCTCCGATTTTTTCCTTAATGAACCATCTCCTAAAACAGTTAATTCCAGATCATACCCATTGTTCTTTAACAGCTCTAAAGCTTTTAAGTATTCCATAATCCCCGTTTCCTCTTCAAGCCTGCCTAAAAAAAGTATTTTGTATTTTGTATTTATTTGTAATTTAGAATTTGGAATTTCTACGCCGCCGTAAGTGATGTGAGTCGGTTTTGTTCCGTACCATTTTCTCAAAAAATCCCCAATACAGATATTGCCTCTTGATAATTTTTCGGTAATCTTATGCGCAAAAATTGCCTTTTTTGACGGCAAATTATTTCCCTCGTAACCGTGAAAAGTTGAATAAACTGGTTTTCGGGGATAAATAAATCTAAACGGCAGATACCAGAAAAAAACGTCATGACAATGGATGACGTCTGACTGTCTAATTAGATCCTTATTCTTCCAGATCTCTCTCCAAATCCTAAACTTTTTAAACCAGTCATCCTTCCCTACATCAATTCTTCTAATCTTAATTCCTTCAATTATCCCTTCTTTTGAAGTTTTTGAAAGCTGTTCTGTTAAAACAGTTATATCGAAATCTTTCTTCTTTAATATTCTCGAAATCTCCAAGACGTGCTTCTCCACTCCGCCAATATGAGGATAAAAAAACCGTGATAAAAACAAAACTCTCATCTCTTCCTCGCAACCATAATTATATTAGATTCTCCAAGAAATGGAATTGTAGCATTATCAATGAATGCTATAATATCAGAGATAAAATATTTAATGAATCTAATAAACTTACTGGCAATCGGATTAATAAATAAAAAATTTCTTAAAATACCCTCCGTTTTTTTTATATATATCACATCTAACCCATTTTTTACACATAAAACTTCCAGCTCTTTAATGGAATATCTTCTTAAATGTCCAACTTTTCTATCGAAGTTTTTCGTCAAGCCCCATCTATACAATGGAGCATTTTTTGAAGGCGTAGAGATTAATACGATTCCTTCTTTTTTTAGCAGTTTTCCAATTGTTTTCATAGCAGTATCGTCATTATTTAAATGCTCTATCACTTCCGAAAATATTATAAAATCAAACTTTTTGTTCGGAATTCTGTTAGGATAGTTCATTTTTCTAAATTTCACATTCTCTAATTGAAGATATTCTGCGCTTTTAGTAGCACTTCTAATGGCCTTTCCAGAAATATCTATGCCCATAACCTGATATCCTTTACTTGCATAATACAAACAAAGTGTACCAGCCCCACTTCCAATATCTAAAATGTTCTTACTCAAGCCTATAAAATTATCAATAACTCTTACAATTGTTTTATAAGTAAAGTTATTACTTTTAATAACTTTAGTCTGAGACAAAGTCACAGTATGGAATTCATTATAATCAAATAGCTTTTTCATACAGAAAAACAAAAGGTTATACTTATTTTATCAAATTTTACGTATTGAAATGCGTTAAGTCTTTGTTCTACTCTTATTACTGGATAATTAATTCTTTGATAGTTTAATGGGAATATTATTAAGAACGTTTTTTCGTTAATTTCTGTTTTATTTATTCTTTTTCAAGCTTCAATAATCTACGCTGATTTTGCAAATGGTGCATCAGTAGAAACTACTGATCTCCCTTTTATAGGAGCTCAAGAAGCACTAGTACTAAACAAATCACAAGATCAGTATTTTTTTGATCCTACAAAGAATAGTATAAAGACGGATGATGGTTTTACAATTGAAGCTTGGATTAAAATCAAACAGTTCCCTTCTGGAGGATCCTGGGTGGTTACAAAAGATGACGGCTCTTCTAATAGGCAATTTGGCCTTGCTGCGGCAGATATTAGGAAGATCGCATTGCAGGTAAGAGGCATTGGCAACATAAATTCGACGAATGTTTCTCTATCAACAAATTTATGGACATATGTTGCTGCTGTATGGCATGCTAGCACCCAAAATGCGGAGTTTTATATAAATGGACAACTTGATAGCATTGTTCATAGTTCTGCTATTATACCTAATAGTGGTAACAACAGCGAGTTAGAAGTTGGACGGAGAGAGGATGGAAATACCAACACATTCGATGGAGAAATATCTGAAGTAAGAATTTGGAATCTTGCCAGAAATAACCCTGAAATAATTAACAATTATAATAAAGCTCTTGTGGGAGATGAACCTGGGTTAATTGCATATTATCCAAAATGGTCATCGGACAATCTTCATGTTCTCTACTTTAGTCAGAATTCGCTTCCCTGGGGACCGACTGAGTATGACCATGCGAAATTATTAAAAGCTTCTGATCCAACTATGGATAGATGGGGATGTGCGGTGACCTCGGCAGCAATGGTTTTAAATTTCCATGGGATGAAAGAACTTACAGACGGAACCGCACTAGATCCGGGCTCTCTTAATTTATGGTTTAAGAATAATAATGGCTATCTCTACGGAGAAGGAACTAGTGGCTGGTATTCTTATATTAATTGGCCGACAATAGGAACGCTTACAAAAAGATTATACGACGCAGGAAAATCTCCTATAGAGCTCACCTATAATCGCGCATATCCCAGCAATGATACTACTGATCTCTTGAATAAGGATCTGACAATAGATAAAATCCCGGACATTCTTCAAGTTAAAAACTCATCAACTTCAAGTCATTTTGTGGTAGCAAAAGGAAAAGTTAACAATACCTACGCAATTAACGATCCCGAATGGAATGTTCCTGATCTTTCTTCATTCAATAATAATTATCAACAAATTGACCGCTTTATTCCTTCACACACCAACCTAAGTTATTTGGTAATCGTTGTCAATCCAGATGTGAACATACTTGTCACTGATAGAAACGGCAATAAGACAGGTAACTATGTTCATAATGGGCAAACGCAAGCCTTAAACCAAATTCGAAATGCTCTTTACTCTTTTCAAAATTCTATTAGCAACCCTGACAATCTGGGAACAGGGGTCACGAATTTCTACTGCCCGAACCGGTTGACGGAGACTACAATATTACTCTTTCCGGCAAAAAGAACACAATATATACAATAAATATTGTACCCTTTAGAAATGACGGAGATAATTTTGTTTACAAAAAAGAGGGCATAGTTGGACCAAATGGAGATGATAGTTTTAAACTTTCTTATTCTCAAACAGAAAATTCAACGGCAAATCTTACTGTAACTTTTCAAAACCTAATCGACGACATAAAACAAGCAGAGTCTCTAGGATTGGTAAATAAAAGCGCGGGAAATTCCCTGCTTATGCTTGCAAAAAGTGGCAAAAATAATTACGGGAGAGGACTCCGCAAGATATCCATCAAGGAACTTAATGTACTTGAAAGACTTATAAATATCTTATATAACGTACCCTATGTATCTTTAGTTAACGAAAAAGCAGATCAAATCCTTCTCTACGACACTCAATATTTAGTCTCTCATATTTAATGTGCGTTTGTTTGACGAAATCCGAACCTTTTTTGAACAAAACTGACGGCGCGCTT
>CAYZEE010000036.1:0-10696 GCA_964477485.1 uncultured Gammaproteobacteria bacterium | reverse complement strand
TATTCCTGGTTGCTGCCACCCGTAGGTGTACTGCCCGTGTCTCAGTGCAGTTGTGACTGGTCGACCTCTCAATCCAGCTACCCGTCATAGCCTTGGTAGGCCATTACCCCACCAACAAGCTGATAGGACGCAGGTTCATCTCAAAGCGCACAGTTACGTGCTTTGTTCTTGCGAAAACATGAACTATTACCCCATCTTTCGATAAGCTATGGTCCACTTCGAGGTAGATTCCTACGCGTTACTCACCCGTCCGCCACTGCTTCCTTGCGGAAACCGTTCGACTTGCATGCCTAAGGCACGCCGCCAGCGTTCATCCTGGACCAGGATCAAATCCTCAAAAAAAATTTGACGAAGTCCAAAGACTTGTCAAAACATTCCTACCACTTCCTGACTGAGGAACCCTAAGTTAATCGAAGGGCTCCTGCAAAAGTGATTATCCAAAATGTGCTGTTAAATTTTCAAAGTGCTCAAATGTCTGAAGATACAAAAAATCCCGCCAAAGCGGGAAATGAATTTCTTAACTTTGGCAAGAACTTTACATATAAAACTCCGTTTGACAATACTTATTATAAACTAATAAGATAGTTTGTCAACCCTTCAATTTCATTCAGGATGACCTTGAGAGAAAGTCGAACAGGGCAAAAAGAACTTTTCACCGATATTTTAAGTTGAAGATTTTCTATTTGAAGATTTTCTATTTTCTGATATAATTCCAGATTATGGTATCGCCCTTAGAACGCAAAGTTGATTTAGGCACTGTTCCAAAAGAATGTGTACCTTTTATGATATTAACCCAAAGACAACGTCTAGTTTTGCAGTGTAAAGCAGATGGATTAACTAATAAAGAAACTGCAGTGCAAATGGGAACTACAGAAGAAATGACCGACCATTTTGTTGATGGTCTTGTTGCAATAGGCTTTAAGAGTGGTTACGGCAGGAAAATTGATTATGGCAATCAAACAAAAATTATTATTACCAAACTGATCCAGGACGGAATCAGTCTCAATCATATTGAACATCATTTAGATACCCCCCCAGCAGAACCTTTAACAGAACGGGAAAGAGAAATACTTGAAAACTTATTGAGCACAGGAAATAGAACTCAGATAGCAGATTCTTTATATTTTTCCCCAAAAACCGTGAGTGGTTACATGGGCCGTATTCACAAAAAATTGGGGACTCGGAATGTTTACCATCTTGTAGCCCGGGCAACCTATATGAAAACACATGGATTGTGGCCTATGGAATCGGAAGTAGAGCCCTTTAAAATGCTTTCTGAGCAAGAACAGCAAGTTCTGCAATATAAAGCGGATGGGTTGATTGATTCAGAAATTGCAGCTCAAATGGGAACCACAGAGAAAAATGTTCAGCACTTTACGCATTATATCGGACTAGTAGGGCTTAAAAGATTTCGGGACAGAAAAAATGATTATGAGAATCAAACAAGAATAACTATTATTGGGCTAATCCAGGATGGTGTTAACAAAGGGTATTTAAAACATGATTTAAAAGGAGCAATTATTGAACCTCTTTCTAAGCGAGAAGCTGAAATAATAGACATTCTATGTAATACGGGTATGACCGGACAACAGATTGCTCAAGCATTGTTTATTTCTCCAAAAACTTTCGAAGCTCATCTGTATCATATTCACAAAAAATTGGGGATTCGGAATGTTTACCATCTTGTAGCCCGGGCAACCTATATGAAACTACATGGAATGTGGCCTGTAAGAAAATAGTATGGGACAAATTAATGAGCGGCGTACAAGCTCACCGATTGAAAGAGAAGCTAGCTCCTTCCTTCGACCGATTGAAGGCAAACTGCAATTAAAAATGCAAATGGGAGATAGGGGGCTTGCCTTAAGTAATCATTCTCCTCTTTTTACCGAAAATCCCTTAAGGGTCTTTTACAGCACTTACCGTAGTGAAGCCGAAAGATTTTGGAGCTTCCCAAGAAGAAGGAGGGTCCAAGGGAAAGGATAGCGTTTCGAAATAACTTTTAAGTCTTCTTTTTCTGCAAATCTTTGAAACCCCTTGCTTGTCCAATGATTAATGTGCTCTATATCATTACCCCACCTGGTAATATTTTTTCCCCGCAGGAAATTTGCAAGCATAAAATAAGGTTCATTTGGAACAGAAAGCATAAGATATTTTTTTGGTACTCTCGCTAACTCTTTTAAGGCTTTTTTGGGGTCTTCCAAATGCTCTAATACCTCAGTGCAAATTATTAGATCAAAACTGCCGGCCTTAAATGGCAAATGGTAAATATCCCCCGTTTCCAATTTTAGCTTGGGATGGATTTTTTTACCAATATCTATTGCAATTTCTTGATGGTCAATACCTACAAGTTTTTTTCCGATTTTATTTTCATAAAGTTTTTGAAGGGTAAATCCTTCTCCGCATCCCACATCAAGGATAGACTCCACCTTTAAATCTTTTATTTCCGACAAAAACGTATTGAAAAAATTGTTAATCAATAATTTTTGCAGGGGGTTATTGCTCGTGTGTTTTCTAAAATTATCCGTGGCCTGGACGTCCATTGGTTCCATTATAGTATAAAACAGGAAGAATAGAAATCTTAAAAAGCGGATCTGCCAAACGTTTTATCCCATAAATTCTTCCATATTCCCAAAAGCTTTGAAATTGGCTAAGTCTCCAGTTTGTAGGAGTTTCTCCGTTTTTGCTTGTTATATGAAATAAAATTGGCTCTGTCTCTTCAAATTCTCCAGTAAATAAAGCCAGGTGGAGTCTATAAGGATTGGATTTAGCAGGTCCAAAAACAAAAATATCTCCAAACCTGTAACTTTCTTCCTCTCCAAGAGTCCTGAAGGCAAAATCTTCATCTTCGAGAATTTCCTTAGCCCACATGCCGGAAGGAAGTATGACTCCTAAATCTTTATATATTTGGTGAATTAAAGCAATACAGTTAATTCCTCTTCTCTCAAGTTCTTCCGACGGTCTGTTGGGATACCCATGATACCAATAGCGTTGGCCTGGAAGAGATTCTATACTTTTTTGCATGAAAACAATTATAGCAAATTCTTCCATTGTCTTGAACAGAACAATTTCCCGGGATTATTTACTCAAATAGTTCTCTAGCCGCTTCCATATCTCTAACTAAAGACGCAATTTTATCTATGCTATCGGGTATAGTAACTCTTATGTATCTTCCTCCAAGCATTGCGGAGTGAGTATCAAAAAAATCATGACCAGCCACCACATCTATACCATATCTGTCTTTTAAATTAGAATAAAAATCTTCATATCTTCCATCTACTGTAAAAATAGGAACGCGGTTGTCTGTGGGAAGGATTCTAAATCCTATCGTTCTCAGTCTTTCTACGAATTCTATCTTAACTTCTGTAATTTTTCTTCTGACATTCGCAAGGTGGGGGTTTATAATTTCGGGTTTTAATATTCTATTTATTATTAACTGCTGATGTCCGGGTATTTCATAAACTCTTCTTGTTGATTCGTAAACTCTACCAATGTCAGAAGACATGACTGCATAGCCAATTCTTTCTCCTGGGAGACCAATAATTTTAGAAAGAGACCTCAAAACAATAAGATTGGGGAACTCTTCAGTCAATGGAATTGCAGATTGTTTATCGGCAAGTGCGTCTCCAAAGGCTTCGTCAACCATAACAAAATCTCTTTCTGATGCAGCAAATTCTACAAACTCTCTTACAACACCTAGTGGCACACTATCCCCTTTAGGGGTTCCGGGGTTACAGAGATAATGCATAATTGTCTTTCTTCTGTTTTCCGGTTCTTCTCCTCTCCTTTTTATCGCCGCGTCTATTGCCTCTTCCAGCGTGTATGTTAGCGGAGTTTCAACTTTAATGATTCTTGTATTGGTTGTTCTTCCATTTCGAAGTCTTGCGAAATTTACGGGATCAGGAAAAGTTGGTCCTAAAATAAATATGTGAGAAGTGGTCGGCGCAGGTTCAAAGATCCAAAAACATTCTCTTATTAGTCCGTCGCTTCCCCCTGCGCCAAAAGCGACATACGCATCTTTGGAAAGACTGAATCTTTCTCGTACATAATTTTTTCCCGGCTCCAGCCTCTCTTCCCTATACTCTCTGCCAGCTCTGTAAGAATCACCGCTTCTTACGAGGTCGTAAAGAATTTCTTCATACTCAGGAGGAGAACCGAATGGAGACATCCCCTTAGCCAATTCTTCCCGCGCGGGGTAGAAATCTTCTTTTTTTTGTACATATATCCTTCTAAAAACCGGCTCTCTTAATCCTCGAGGATTGGCATATTTTTTGTCTCTCTCAGTTCTCCCGCCCATAATCCTGTTTAAGCCGCTTTATTCTAGTCCCTTAAAAAGATTTTTGCAACTTGCCAAATGATTTTTTTCTGCTATCATGGCACCATGCCGTATCTTATAAAAGACAGAATTCAATTTCTGGCGGAAACCGGTCAAATCCTTTCTTCTTTTCTTGACTACTACACTACCCTTGCAAATGTAGCAAAACTTGTAGTAACAAATATTGCGGACTTCTGCATAATTGATATCAATGAAAAAGGGGAGATGAAAAGAGTAGCTGTAAGAGTTTCGAATCGAAAAAAACAAAAAATCGCAAATGAATTCTTCAATTTCTCTCCAGACCCGAGAAACAAAATGGCTATCTATGAAGCGGCAAAACTTGGCAGACCGATAATAATAAGGCAGGCAACAAAGAGCTGGTTAAGGACAGTTTCCCGCATCCCAAGAGAACGTGAAGTTGTAAAAAATCTTGAGCTAAACTCCTTTATTTTCGCCCCGATGATTAACAGAAATAAACTAATTGGGGTACTTACAATTGGATCTTGGGATAAAAATTTTTCTTATAGCGAAAACGACGCAATTTTTATAGATGAGGTTGCAGACAGAGCAGCGCTGGCAGTAGACAACGCTAAGTTATTTTCAGAGGCCCAGGAAGCGATTGAGACCAGGGACGAATTCCTTTCGATTGCCTCTCATGAAATTAGAACTCCTCTTACGTCTCTGCTTTTAAATCTTCAAATAACTTTGAAGAAATTAAGAAGCGCCCATAGGGGAAACATAGATGGCAATGAACTGGTAAAATTGGTTGAAGCAAGTGAACTCCAGGTAGAAAGATTATCTCGCCTTATAAAAGACCTCCTTGATGTTTCTGTAGTTGCAACCGGAAGACTTGTCATTGAGCCCGAGCCAATGGAGCTTTCAACCTTGATAAGAGAGGTTTTGGCAGAGTTTGACGCTCAGCTTAAGAGAATGAAAATCCAGATGATTTTTAAATCCAGCGGAAAAATTGAAGGAAACTGGGATAAAATAAGGCTGGAACAAGTAATTTCAAACCTTATCTCAAATGCAATTAAGTATGGGAATCGCAAACCGGTGAAAATTTCTGTCGGGAAAGGAAGAAAAAATGCAATATTGACAATTCAAGATAAAGGTATTGGTATTAGGCAAGAGGATCAAAACCGGATATTTGAAAAATTTAAAAGAATATCAGACGATAAGGGTCACAGTGGCCTTGGAGTCGGACTCTACATTGCCAAACAAATTGTTGAAGCGCATGGAGGAGAAATAATAATTGAGAGCAAAATAGGAAGAGGTACGACATTTACCGTAGAATTACCTCTCAGTTTCGGTGAAGGTTCTTAGTTGCTTCAAAAAGCACTACCCCCAAGGAAACTATAACATTCAAGCTTTTATTGACTCCCCACATCGGAATTTCCGAAATATAGTCAGCGATGTCCAAAACCTCTTCCGAAACACCAGTAGTTTCATGCCCAACTACAAAAGCAACAGGAAATTTATAACCAATTTTATCGTATGGAATACTTTTCTTGTTTTGCTCAATAGCGACTACTGTTAACTCTCTATTTTTTGATTTTAAATTTTTAATTGCGGAAATTGCTGTTTTTGAATAGCTCCAGCTTACCCATTCTACAGTATTTATTGAGGCTTTCTTTATCCGGGTATTAGGCGGGGTCTCGGTTTCACCGCACAGTAATATCTGTTTTGCGGAAACTGCATCAGCCAAGCGGAAAATACCACCCACATTATATGTATCCAAGACATTGTCGAGAATAAAATAAATCGGGTTCTTTTTTATTTTCTTTAAATCCTCTTTTTTCGGAATTGTCGTTCTAAGCTCTCTGGCTCCAAGCTTCATGAGGCATATTATACACTAACCAGCTCCATCTGGGGCTAATCTTTGCCGCCACTGTTTTCCGGACTACTGTTACTTTCGCCACCCGAACTATTGTGTGAGGTATTCCCGCCGACTGTTTGCTGCTCTATTTTATCAACCTCTTGTTGTGTTTGTTCAAACTCTATCGCTGCCTCTTGCGCTTTTTCAACCGCCTCTTTTGCTCTCTCTGCCGCTTGTCCCTGTACCTCTAATAATTTTTTCTGTTTTGCCTTTTCCTGCTCTAAAAGTGTCTCATCAACTCTCTTAAGTGCGCCATTTTTCTCCTCAATCGCTTTATTCAGCACCTCTTCCCTATTTTTAAGTGCTTCTTTTGCTGCGTCACTTGCTTCCTTATTCAGCTCGTCTAAGCCGACTGTAAGTTCGTTTGCGGAATTTGAAGCGTTTGTCACTCTCTCCTGTATTTGCCGGTTCAAATCGTACGTTATTTCAGTACTTATCTGGCTTTGAGGCAGTGCGTTTTCAACCTTTATTTTTGAATCAAAAAGCGATGTCTGCACAGCTTCCACCTGTGCTTTTAATTCGCCACTGGACTGGCTTTCCAGTATATCAAGTACCTCCTGTTTTCTCTTGATATTATCATTTATCTCCTGCGCAATTGCAGAAACGTTTCTTCCCGAAAGCTGAGCCATAGTTAAATCCGAAGCTGCGATCCTGAGATTATCGGAGATTCCCTGAAGGTCTATCTGAATTCCATTTTGATTTTGTCTTGCCAGCATAAAACGAAGTTCTGCCAATCTTTCTCCCGCGATTGCAGTATGCACCTGCGCTTTTGCCTCCGGAGTGAAGGCAAAGAATAAACGAACAGCTTGTTTTATTTCATCAAGAAAGAAGAATGGACTATCGGGCAGGATAAGCCCCGGCCCTTCTGTTGTCGGAGGAATTTGCGGGACTGCGCTCCCTGTTGATACCCCTAAAACCAGTCTTTGGTTGTAAGAATACGCTGGAGAGGTAAAAACCAGAATTAAAACAAAAACAGCGATTGAGGAAAATGTAATTCTTTTTCCCACATCTTATTATGATCATGAAGTTTTGGGCTTGTCAAGCTCTTGATACTTGATGTCTTATGTTCTATACTAAATCATATTCTATGACTGCAACCGGTCATGCGATAATAGGTACTGTAATTGCTGCAAAAGTCGGAAACCCTGCCCTGGCAGTTCCAATAGTTCTTGCTTCTCATGTGGCAGCTGATGCTTTTCCGCATTGGAATGAGGCGACAAGTGTAAAAGGAAAAAACAGGATTGGGGCAATAATTGAAGCAGCCAGCGATGTAGTTATTGGATTTGTGCTCTCATATCTGATAATTACTCTCTTGTTTCCTCAAACTAATCTTGCATACGCGTTTTTGATAATTGTTGTGGCTCAATCATTCGACTGGTTAACAGCTCCATGGCAGTTCTTTGGCATAAAATTGTTTAAACCTTTCTACAAATTCCAGAAATTGTTTGACAATCAACTGGACAGACCGTGGGGAGTAACAAATCAGATTGTAATTCTTGTACTACTGGTGATTGTTGCCAAAATCTTCTAAGATTTTACTTTAAAATTTATTCTTTCTTGATGTCTTGCAACTTCCATGCGGCAAATGTGCAAGCTGGATAATTTGAGCATCCATAAAAATACCGGCCTTTTTTTGATTTTTTGAGTATAATTTTTCCTCCATCATTAGGACAGGTAAATCCGGTCTCTTCGGCATATGGCTTTGTAAAATTACATTTAGGAAAAGTGCTGCAGGATACGAATTTGCCAAATTTTCCAATGCGAATTACAAGATCCTCTCCGCACTTGGGACATTTCTCATTAGTTCTCTCGGCCTCAATTTTTACTCTATCCGCAGTTTTAACATTCTCAAGAATTTTTTCAAATGGAGTATAAAAATTTTTTATAACCGGCGCCCATTCTTTTTTTTCATGCGCAATCGCATCAAGCTCATCTTCCATTGCGGCAGTAAAAGGGACATCGTCAATTGTCGAAAAATTTTTAACCAGAAAATCATTTACTGTTATTCCAACAGGCGTTGGCACAAACCGTCCTTCAAGTCTTTCGATATATTGCCTCGACTCAATTGTTGAAATTATCGTCGCATAAGTTGATGGTCTGCCAATTCCTTTTTCCTCAAGCGTGGCAACCAAAGACGCATCATTATATCTTGGCGGGGGCGGGGTTTCATGTTCTTTCTCCAAAATGTCTTTCGTAACCAGCTCTTCCCCCGTTTTAAATTCAGGTAACATATTGTCGTTTATTGCTTGAGGATTAACCTTTAAGAACCCATCAAATATCAAAACCGACCCATTCGCCTTGAGCCGATACTTCGGAAAACTCGGTGAACCAGACTCTCCGATGCTCTGATTTGCTGAACGCTGCGAGTTTTCTGAAGTGGAATCGACAATTACCGCCGTCGATTCGATAACAGCATCTGTCATCTGGCTCGCGACTGCCCTTTTCCAAATAAGCTCATACAAACGTAACGCGTCGTTTCCTAATTTTGAACTTCGTCCGCCTATTTGGCGTATAGAGTTTTCGCTCACCTTTGTTGGACGAATTGCTTCATGCGCCTCCTGAGCCAGTTTTTGCCGGGTTTTGTAAAATCTGGGCTGTTCTGGAACATATTTCCCTCCAAACTCTTTTTCAATATATTTCCTTGTGCTTTGCATGGCCACTTTTGCCATAGCGACCGAGTCGGTCCTATGATATGTGATATATCCTTCCTCGTACAATTTTTGGGCAATCGTCATTGTGCGTTTCCCCGAAAATCCAAGCCTGCGGCTTGCTTCCTGTTGAAGAGTTGATGTGGTAAAAGGAGGAACGGGACTTCTTTTTATTTCTTTTTTCAAAATATCCGCGACATTGAATTTTTTTGTCTTTAAGTCTCCAACAATTTTCTTGGCTTTTTCCAGACTTTCGATTATGGTTTTGCTAATCCTGTATTGTCCATCATATAAATCAAAAGTTTTCTGGATTTCTATTTTTTCTCCATTCATTTCTATAAGTTCAAACTCTGTTCTTGAAGAACGCGGGGAGCTTTCAAAATTTTCGCTGTTCAATTTTGCGTCTTCTTCAGTTGCTATTTTTGATGAAAAGTTTCCCGCGTTTTGAACACGAAAATTTTCGGAAGCGACCTCAGCGCTATTCTCCAGAATCGCTGAAATTGTCCAATACTTTTCTTTTTTAAACTTCTCTATTTCTCTTTCTCTTTCAACGATAAGTCTTAACGCAACTGACTGAACGCGACCTGCAGACAATCCCCGTCTTATTTTTTGCCACAAAATCGGCGAGATTTTATATCCAACAAGTCTGTCCAAAACTCTTCTGGCAGTCTGGGCATCAACCAATGCCTCATCAATATCTTGAGGATTCTTCAACGCATCATCAATTGCCTCTTTAGTAATCTCATGAAAAACAATCCTTTTAAAACTAGAGACATCTTTTCTTTCTTTTTTTAATATCTGTGCAATGTGCGCCGCGATAGCTTCTCCTTCCCTATCAGGATCTGTTGCCAGAATTATAGTATCAACATTTCTGCCTGCTGTTTTAAGATCTGAGATAACTTTCTTTTTCCCTTCAACAATCTGGTAATCAGGAGTGAAATTATGCTCTGTATCGACTCCCAGTGTGCTTTTGGGCAAATCCATAACATGTCCCATCGAAGCTTTTATCTCATAATCACTGCCCAAAAACCTGCGTAAAGTCCTTGCCTTAGTCGGCGACTCAACAACTACTAAAATTTTCATAATTTATTTTTTATTTATTTCTTTCTGTTGTTTTTCTCTTGATGCTTTTCACTATTGTATTTTAAATAGTACACGACTTGTCAAGTATTAAAATAAATACTATGCTTATTGCGTACTAACCTGTTAGTACGAAACCAGTAAAAGATAGGAGGGTTGAAAAAGTGGTTAGGAAAATTTTTAGAGTCGGTTACTCGGTTTGTGTGACTTTGGATAAAAAAATGCTAAGAAATCTTGGGATGGATGGCGTAACGTCGGTTTGGATCGAACCGGACAAAAAGGGAAAGAAAATAATCATCCGCAAACGCGAAGAAAAAGATTGGTGAAATTTCTATCTTCTTGAAAAGAAAAATTCCATAGCATATAATTCCCCGTATGGTAATGATCCGAATAGAGGGTGGATTTACTCCTCCGTACAGAAGAAGATACGAGTTTATTTTGGCAGAGAGAGGAGAAGTGATTCCTCGTAGTGAGGCTGAATCGTATTTATTATCTTTGGCAAGACAAGAAGGAGATTTTACGCTTAAGGTAGGTATAATTAGAGCTGCCCGAAAATTTCACTCCCAATCTATGAAGGACATGATTAGAGGATTTTCTTATGATACCCACCGTCAGGTGAGAAGATATGCAACCTTTGCTTTAAGCGATTATCCAGAAAGCCCTGACGTTCTTGAAGATTTTGAAAGATTATCGAAAGATCGCGTTAAAACAGTTAGACAAGCAGCTATAATGTACCCATAAAATCAGACAGGTATGATAGACTAAGTTGAACACAATTTA
>CAYZEE010000035.1:0-10849 GCA_964477485.1 uncultured Gammaproteobacteria bacterium | reverse complement strand
TTGGCATAGAATCTTAAATCCTTAAGATTCCAATATGTATCACGACTTATTCATACTAGACTAAAGATTCTAGTCTTCTTAAAAGAGAGGTTGGTAAAGTATTGGTCATACATCTAATGCCTCTTGCGAGAATCGAAGGGATTCTGACAAGAGGAATTGAGGTTTGAAAAACCTTATCTTTGCCAAGGAGTGATGCTAAAACAAAAGTTAAATCATTTGTTTCGCCGCGTGTAACGACAACGCTTCTGTCTTCAAATTGAATTAAATTCAGAGCAAGAGGAGGAAGAGATGTGTCATCGATTTCTTCCATTTCAGCCCCGATGCTATCCGCTGCAAATCTTATTTTTTCACGCGTCTTATTTCCCTGTCTTGAATAGCTTTCTGCAACCAGAAGTCTTAACTTTCCGTCTTTGTCTACGATAAGAGCTGCATGCCCGTCTATATGCGATTCATTAAACCAGTCATGTTTTTGTTTATCAGGGTCAACGGGAGGCAGGGGAGCCACAACGAATCCTCTCTCCAGAAGAATTTTAAATCCCGGATCCTGTTTTCGTATTCTCCAGAGATATTCACTAACCAAAACTGCTTTTCCGGCAGTCAAGACTGCTCCACCTTCCCCAAAAAAAGATTTTACAGCGTCATCTGAATCTTTAAAATCAGGAAAAGCCGCGGGATCGAGAAAAGTTATGCCCCCAACTGTCATAAAACGATCACGCGCCCAGATAGTGCCATGACGTTCTACGGCATTAAGACTTACATTTTCGTATTCTTCAAGATCCTGAAGCGCTTCGTCCTTAACCGAATAATCCAGAGTTTCAGGATTTTCTTTCAAAAACACTCTACTGTGTTTCTTACAACTACGATGTTCCTTTTACCTATATGCTGCGAAAGTAAATCAATAACAGAACCATATTCAGCAAAAATACCATCTACATTTTTCTTGAAAAGTTTCTCATCCAAATTTTTATAGCGAGCATTACATACTCCCATTTGGCCTTGAGTCATTTTGCCAGCTGCTCCAAAAAGAAAGGCGGGGTTAGGCAATAACAGGCAATGGCCTGGCAAAAGAGGTTCTCTGGGCTCTTTTGGCGCATCAACTTCCGGTGACATAGATGAGGATTATAACAGAATAAGATATTGTTTTTTCAAATCCCGAGCAACTTTTGGGAGAAGGTAAGGAGATTAAATATTAAATTTCCAAGAGAAAATCCGCCGATTGGGAAAAGAAGCAAAAATATTAATATGAAAAAACCTATTGAGGAGAGAGAGAGATAAACAGCCGCCTCCCGCTCCGGCAGTATCAGCGCGAAAACTTTTGAGCCGTCAAGCGGGGGAATGGGAATGAGGTTAAAAATCGCAAGCAGGAGATTTAACTGGACGATTTCTACAAGAAGAAAATAAATTACAGACACAAAAACTGACGGCTGAAAAAGCATAGTAAGCTTGACCAGGAAACTTGCAATAATAGCAATAATTATATTTGTAAGAGGGCCAGATAACGCAACTAAGGCTACATCTTTTCTGCCCTCTTTAAGATTAAAAGGGTCTATCGGGACGGGTTTAGCAGCACCAAATATAACAGGGGAGCCGGATAGTATAAGAATAAGAGGGACCAGGATGCTCATAACAGGATCAATATGGTTTTTTGGATTAAGGGTAAGCCTGCCGGCAAGTCTGGCAGTTGGGTCGCCGAGTCTCTCTGCCACAAATCCGTGAGCAATTTCATGCAAAATTGCGGAAAAGATAAGAATTACTAATAGAATTATTCCGCCGATAAGTCCCATATTGTTTCCACCTCGTATATATGATATCATAACTAGCAACTAGCCACTAGTTGCTAATCGCTAATTGCTAGTTACTGAATTATGGCGATGAAATGTGAAAATTGCGGAAAAGGAATAATGTACGGACATAATGTGTCCCATTCCAAAAGAAGAACAAGGAGGATTTTTAAACCCAATTTGCATGTAACCAGAGTGGTAATCGACGGTTTTACCAGGAAAATGAAGCTTTGTGCAAAGTGCGTGAGAAGGCTGAAGGCGAAAAGCGAAGATCTGAAAACTAAAAAGAATATTCAGTCTGCGCAAGAAGTAGCTCCAACAAGTATTATAGCAACTAGCAATTAGCCACTAGCGACTAGATTAATTTTAATTTTTCTAAAATTCCTTTTCCTTCTTTATACCCGTTTATAAAATCTTTGTAGGTCATTGGTTTTTTCCCTTCGACCTGAAGAAGGAGTGGATTACTGGGAAATTGGGTTTTTAGGTAGTTGGGGAGAAGTTTTACGGTTCTATTTTTCCCGTTTAACTCCGTTTTGAACCAGACACCCGGCCATGGATAATAAGCACGAACCATTCTGTTAAGAAATTCAGAAGATGGTGGATTTTTTAAATTAACGAATCCACTTTGGCGAGTCATACACGGGGTATATGGAGTAGGAGAATTACCTTGTTTCTTGGCATGGGAAGCTGCTGTATCAAAGTTATTAATAACCTTTATGACAAGTTTGGCTCCAATATTATTAAGTTTTGTCAGCAACGAATCTTGCGTCTCATTATCTATTAGCCTATATTCTTCTTGAGCTAGAATATCACCGGCATCAACATCGCTCGTCATTTTAATAATTGTTACTCCCGCAATTCTTTCTCCTGCCAGGATTACTGAAGGAACAGGGGAGGGTCCTCTGTATTTAGGCAAAAGGGAGTGGTGTATATTTAAGGGAGCTATATTAGGAGTAATTAAGAGTGCTTGGGGAAGAATTAACCCATAATCTTCAACAATTAAAAAATCAGGGTTTATGTTTTTTATTGTCTCAATAAATTCTTTAGTTAATTTTTTGGAAGTTAATAGAGGAATATTTTTATCTTTTGCAAATTTTTCAACAGGACTTCCTGTTATTGATACTATAGCTGAAATTCCAAGTTCTTGATGTATTATCTTTAGCCCAATTAAGGAATACTTGGTGTTGCCAAAAAAAACAACCTTCATATTTCCATTTCTTCAAAGACGATTTCGCCTTCTCTATCCTTATAAGATTTATACAAAGTTCCTTTTTGCTCAAGGACGTGTTTTGTAAAAAGAGCCCCATTTAGATGATCAGTTTCGTGTTGAATTATGGTTGCCATAAAACCTTTGAAATGCCGTGTATGACTTTTTCCAGCCTCGTCAAGATAAGAAAGAATGACTTCCGGTTTTCTTTTTACCTGCCCCCAGATATTCGGAAGGGAGAGACAGCCTTCGAGTTTTTTTTGTTCTTTTTGTTTTGTTCGAAGCTCAGTCTTGACCGAAGCTGCTTCCTTCGTCGAAGTGGCTATGAGGGTCGAGTCGGCAGGGCCCCCTGCTATAATTTTCGGGTTTATAAAAACCGAGATAGGGGATTTTGGATAGGGTTTTGCAATAAAAATTGATAGTGATTTTCCAATTTGAGGCGCGGCCAACCCTACTCCCTCGGGATCATCCGCGGCAAGCAAAGCCTCCTTCATTTGCTCAATGGTATTAAGAACCGAGCTGTCCATTCTTGAAACTATTTTTGTTTTCTTAAGAAGAACCGCATTTGGAGCTGAAATAATTTTAACCATGGGGAAATTATATCATAAGTTTATTCTCCCCAGCTCTTTAGGGCGTCTTTGGCCTGGGCGTCGGTTGTGGAAATATTAGTCAGAATATACTTCATCTGAGAGACTGCTTTTTCTTGGGATTTTTTATCCACGACCTGCCCTTTTTTATTTAAAGCTTTCTGGTGATAAAAAAGTCCAAGAGCAAAATAAGGATCTCTATAATCAGGTTTTATTTTTATAGTTTTTTCAAGAGCGCTAATGGCATTGTCATAATTTCCATTTTGTCCCTCCAAAACTCCAAGGTTGTAAAGTATACTTGCATCATTTGGAGCAAGCTGGGCAGCGCGTCTTATGGCAGTTAAAGCCATAGGCAGAAAGCGCGGGTCCACCTGGGATAGGGAATAGAATATACGGACTCTGCTTTTCCAAAAAACCACGTTATTGCTTGAGCCGCCTACAACATCATTACTGGTTGCTATTGCCTCTTGGGCGAGAGTTGAAGCGGTTGCTGCGGTCTCCGTTGCTGTTTTTGTGTCTTTGGTTTCGAGAAGCTGTGCCGCCAGAACAGCATCATTGACAGAAAGCTCGTCTTTAAAGACCGGCTCATCTCCTCGCTCACTTACTGCTTTATGAAGATAAGGATAGGCCTGTTGATAATAGCCGGCTCTATCTAAATTAGATCCATAGGCGTAAGCTCTATCTGCGTTCCAAAAGGTAAAAAGCGTCCAAACTTCGTATAGACCGATTAATATTATCAGGAAAATTCCAACCCATTGAAAAGGCGAGAATTCGGCAGTTCCGACCGATGTCTTTCCCAAGGAAAAAGCTTTTTTTGTATCGATTAGTCTCAAAAGAGAGAAAACAAATGCAGGAATCATAAAAAGATAAATATTTACTATTACAACTGAAAATCCGAAGAAGTTAGTAATAAGAATTGAAAGATAAGAGGCAATAAGAGCTAGGGGCAAAATTCCAATTCTCAAGTTCCAATCACCAAATAAATTCCTTTTCAAATTCTCAATATGTTTTGAGTTTTGGTCATCGGAGTTTTGAATCTGTCTGTGATTTTTAAAACTAATAAATAGAAACCAGATTATCATCAAAAGATAAGTTCCCAGTCCGAATGCTCCCGTGGTAGCCAGGTAATTTAGATATTCATTGTGGGCTTTGTTGTAAAGAAAATTCCATTCACTGGTTAGATTATGCAAAGGCGATTTATATTTATAATAGGCAAATGCAAATGTTTCGACTCCTGTTCCGAAAATAGGATAATGCTTCCATGCTTCAATGGCCCCCTGCCATACGAGTATTCTTATTTTTCCGGAATCGGTCCCTCCGAGTTCTCCGACATGCGCGGCGGGAGGAGTTTGCTTACTTACCAAATTTGTTGTTTGCGCTGGTACTGCAAGTGTTTTTAATCCTTCGAAAGTGAATTTATTAAAAAATGAAAAAGGCTGTCCCAGGAAAAAAGTAACAATAAGAACAGTTACTATTGGAATAATTATATTTAAAGGCTTGAATGCTTTCTTTCTATACTCAATCCAGGAATATGCAGCCAAGAAGAGAATTACCGATATCCATGCGGCTAAAACTCCTGAGCGGGAGCCGGAAAATAAAAGATCAATATAAAAAAGAGCAGATAATAGAAGATAGAAGACAGAAGAGGGGGAAAGGCGGTTAAGTTTAAAGCTTTTAATAAATAAAGCAATGGATATGGGCAGTAAAATGGCAAGATATGCTGCCAGCCAGTCAGGCTGTCCCAGAGTTGAAAAGATGCGGACTTTCGGCTGAAAATCAGAAGTCCAGCAGGAAACATCAAGATTCCCCCTGAAGACAAAACAAGTCGGATCATAGCCGAAGTGCGAGGGCAGGCCCCAAAGAGAAACAATAAGGCCCGAAAAAAGACTTACAAAAATGAGACGTTTTACAATTTTTATTCCATTGTAACGCTCAGTGTCCTGTTGTGCCTGTCGTTCATTTCTTCCCGCTGGGTCACCATCCGTTATAAAGTTTGAGACAAAGGCATAATATAGAAATATGTAGGAGATTATAGACAGCAAGCCTCCATTGAATCTTGAGTAGTATCCCCAAATAGAGATATGCACATCCCAAGAGAAAATAGTAGAAATTATTTGAGATAATAAAAATAGAAGAATTGGGACGTCAAGTGGAGTTCTCTGAATTCTAAATCTCTTTTGGGCAATGGATTTGATAAACCAGGCAACTGCGATTAAAATAGTAACACCGAAAGTAAACCACATTTTATTAAACTCAAAAAGTTCTGATGTGTCTCCCCAAATAATAAGAGGAACGAGGAAAAAAAGGACGTAAAAAGAATACTCGATAACGCGGTTACAAATGTTAATCAATTTCATTGTTAAGTTGTTGCATTGTTAAATTGTTAATAAATTTCTTAATTAGAGTAGCAATGAAGCAATTTAGCAATTATTTTTAAATCCTACCATATTGGCAAAGTTTGGGCAAGATGATATTATTGATGCAACTAGTGGCTAGTCGCTAATTTATGATTAATAAACTTTTTAGCCTGATCTCTCATGATATAGGGATAGATCTGGGGACATCAAACACTCTTGTTTGGGTCAAAGGAAAAGGAATTGTAATAAGAGAACCATCCGTAGTGGCCCAGCATAAAAAAACCAAAAAAATTATAGCTATCGGCAGTGAAGCAAAAAAAATGCTTGGGAAGACACCTGCTTCGATAATAACAATTAGGCCTTTAAGAAACGGAGTAATTGCAGATTTTGATGCAACTTCCAGTATGATATCACATTATATTCAAATGGTTCATGAAGTGGGAAATATTGTGCCGTCCCGTTTTTCAAAACCAAGAGTTGTTATTGGAATTCCGGGAGCAGTTACTGAAGTTCAAAGGCGTGCAGTGTGGGAGGCTGCTCTTTCAGCGGGGGCCCGGGAAGCATTTCTAATTGAGGAACCCATGGCAGCGGCAATTGGGCAGGGCATTTCTATTTTTTCACCAAGAGGAGCTATGGTTGTTGATATCGGCGGCGGAACAACGGAAATTGCGATAATTTCTCTGGGAGGAATAGTGTTTGGCAAATCCCTTCCTTTGGCAGGAGACGAAATGGATAGAGCGATAATGCATTACATAAGACTAAGACACGGCTTGCTTTTGGGAGAAGAGACCGTGGAGGGACTAAAGATAAAGATTGGAAGTGCCTATGAACAAAAGTTAAAAGTTAAAAGTGAAAAATTAAAAGCTAATAACACTCAAGAAAAATCGGAAAATAGTATCCCTCTGCGGGAGAAGTTTGCAGTAGTTCGCGGAAGAGACATCGAGACAGGACTCCCAAAAAGTATCCGCATAAGCGAGGTGGAGGTAAGAGAGGCTCTTGCGCCTGTTCTATCAGAGATTATTGGAGGCGTATCAGACGTTTTAGAGGAAGCGCCTCCTGAGATAACTTCTGATATTTTAGAGCGCGGGATACTTTTAACGGGTGGCGGTTCTCTTCTGCCGGGGATTGAGCATTTGATAGTCGAAAGAACCCGTATCCCGGTCATAAAATCAGAAGACCCGTTGACGTCGGTAGTTAGGGGAACAGGACAAGTTTTGAGCGACGAGGAACTTCTTCAGAGAGTCAAAGTTATTGGGGGATTAAAATAGAATAGATTGCCCGGTATTCTTAGGAAGAAAAAATTCCACAGATTCTATTTCTTGTAAGATTTTCTTAAACGGACTACAATGAGTTTATGAAAAAAAGAGAAAATCTGCCCGAAGTTTTTTTTATTTTTCTCTTTTTTTCTATCTTGATTTTTAGTCTATCAAAGACAGGGGTTTTGGATGGACCGGCAGGAGTTTTTCAAAAAGTTCTTTCTCCTCTTGCCTCCGCCAGTTTTCAGTCATTTAGTTTTCTAAAAAATACCGGAGGTCCCAAGCTTAAAAAGCTTGAGGAGGAGAACAGAAATCTTTTAAAACAACTTGTAGATCAGCAGGTTCTTAAAAACGAAAATCAAGCCCTTCGCGATCAGTTTCAACTCACAAATCCGAGGAGTCAGGAGCTAATCCCGGCAAAAATTGTCGGTGCTCCAAGTTTTATCCCTGGTGTCTCAGAACCCTCAAGTTTTATCTTAGACAAAGGAACAAGCGACGGCGTAAATAAGGAAGACGCGGTTGTGTTTGCTGATAATCTAGTAGGCAAGATAGAGGAAGTTAATATGTTTTTTTCAAAAGTGGTTCTCGTAACTGATGTTTCTTCTCTGATTTCAGCAAAAACGAGAGATACAGGGGCGATCGGAGTCATAAGAGGAGAAGGAGGACGAAAGATGATTTTGGACAATGTTATTTTATCTTCAGATTTAAAAATAGGAGACATTGTGGTTTCCAAAGGCGATCTTGATATTAAAGGACAGGGTTACCCACCCGATTTAATTCTTGGAAAAATTGCTTCAATTGAGAAACAACCAAGCGCACTTTTCCAGAAAGCGCAAGTTCAAAGTTTTCTTAATTTTGCAAATCTCACGACAGTTTTTATAGTTAAGACTCAATAATATGTGGATTTTAATCATACTTCTTTTTTTAACTTTTACTGTAATTTCGGGAACACTTACAACTTTCCCTTTTGTTCTTGTTCTTCTTCTGAATTTTGCAGTTATCACAAAAAAATCGTGGATTTTTGCCGCGTCTTTTTTAACCGGTCTCTTCCTGGATATTTTTTCTTTTAATGCTTTGGGCAGGACCAGTTTATTTTTTTTACTTTTTATATTTATTGTCATCCTTTATGATAAAAAATTCGAGATACAAACTTATCCTTTTGTTTTTATTTCCTCGTTTCTCGGGAGCCTGGTTTATTTAATAATGCTTGGATATCCATCTGTCTTTATCCAGTCTCTTTGCGCATCAGTTGTGGCAGTTTTGTTTTTCTTTCTTTTGAAGAGATTTCTTCCAAAGGAGAGAGATTTACTAAGCGAAGTTCGTACGATTTGAGGTTCAACCTCGATTTTTTTGATTTATGAAAATAAAAACCGGAGCTGCTTTTTCCGATTACATAACTTCCGGGAAATCAAGAGGAACATTAAGACGGTTTGAAACAAATCAAAGAGGATTTAGAGATTTTTTTCTCCCCGCTCTTCTTGCATTGATCTTATTTGTAATTATTTTAAGGATGTTT
This sequence comes from uncultured Gammaproteobacteria bacterium, assembly GCA_964477485.1. Classification (GTDB taxonomy): domain Bacteria; phylum Patescibacteriota; class Microgenomatia; order Levybacterales; family UBA12049; genus CAYZEE01. The sequence continues at coordinate 2,145 of CAYZEE010000035.1, read as the reverse complement.
ACTCTTCAGATTATCAAGGGCGCTTACTATAGAGATCTTTCGGATAGTAACAGGGTAAGAACTGTTGCTATTCATGCTCCAAGAGGAGTTATTTTTGATAGGAATGGCGTGCCTCTGGTTTTTAATACACCCGGATTCAGAGAAGTTGTGAATGGGAAAACAAAAATTATAGGTTCAAATGAGGCGATTGCTCTCATAGCTTCGGGAAAAACGGATCTTGAGATAGATAGCCTGCGTTCATATCCATACAAGGATGTTTTAGCCCATCTCCTGGGTTATATCGGACAGATCTCAGAAGAAGAATTAAAAATGCCGGAGTTTGCAAATTACAAGGGAGGGGATTTAATTGGCAAGATGGGAATTGAGCAGGAGTACGAGCATATTCTAAAAGGCGTTGACGGAGAAGAATTGATTGAGACAGATAGTTTGGGGAGAGAGACTCGAAAACTCGGCAAAAAAGATCCTATTCCCGGAACAGATATTTCCCTAACAATCGACTTAAAACTCCAACAGGCTGCGTATGAGGCAATGAAAGACGTTAAAAGAGGCGCTTTAATTGTTTCAACGCCGGATGGTGAAATCCTAAGCCTCGTAAGCAAGCCTTCTTTTGATCCAAATCTTTTTACTCTTGGTAAAAATTATAAAGTTGCATCGTCAAGCAGTTATGCAAGTATCGAACAAATTTTGTCTGATGGAAAAAATCAGCCTCTTTTAAATCGGGCAATTTCCGGTTTATATCCTCCCGGTTCAACATTTAAAATTGTTGTAGCTGCATCAGGGCTTCAAAATAACGTTATTGACCAAAATTATGAAGTTGAGGATACGGGCATCATTAATGTTGGGAGTTTTTCTTTCTCCAATTGGTATTTCAGTCAGTATGGAAGAACAGATGGAATGGTGAATATAGTTAAGGGACTCAAGCGTTCGAATGATATTTTTTTCTATAAACTGGCAGAAAAGGTAGGAGTTGATACTATCTCAAAGACAGCGAAAGAATTTGGATTAGGAGAAAAACTCGGAATTGATTTACAAGGGGAAGCAGCCGGTGTCGTACCTACTACCGGATGGAAAGAAAAGACCATTGGAGAGCCGTGGTATTTAGGGGATACATACCATTATGGTATCGGACAAGGATATCTTTTGACTACTCCGCTTCAAGTAAATGCCTGGACACAGGTCATTGCAAACGGAGGAACACTTTATGAGCCGCATCTGTTAAAAACTCAAAAGCCAATAGTCAAAACTCAAAAATTTTTGGATGACCAAACGGTTTCTCTTATTAGAGAGGGAATGATTGAAGCCTGTAACCCCGGAGGGGTCGCCTGGCCGTTATTCGGTTTCGAAGTTAAGAATCCGAACTTAAAAATTGATGGAAAGAATTTTCTGGAAGTTCCTCAAGCTACAACCTCTGCGGATTTTAAAGACGATCGGCAAGTTGTTCTTGCGTGCAAAACAGGGACTGCCCAGCATGGAGGGGAAAATACACCTCCTCATGCATGGATAACTCTTTTTGCGCCTGCCCACAATCCTCAAATAGTTGTTACAGTTCTAGTTGAAGACAGAGGAGAGGGCTCAAATGTCGCCGCTCCAATCGCAAAGAAGGTTTTGGAAGCATATTTTGGAAATAAATAATGAAAGATGAGAGGATTTTCTGGCTTGGATTTTCGGTTTTCCCGGGAATTGGGCCGGGAAAGTTTAAAATTCTTTTAAAACATTTTGGTACAGCAAAAGATGCTTGGGGAGCGCCCAAAAAAGATTTAGAAGAAATCCTCGGGGAGAAATTGACAGAAAATTTAAATAAGTTTAGAAATGATTTCTCGCCACTTGATTATTTTAAAAAACTCAAGAAGGAAAATGTTTGGTTCTTAACTCTTCAAGACAGAGAATATCCAGAGCTTCTTGCCAAAATTACTAACCCGCCTTTTGTTTTATACGGAAAAGGAAGTATTCAGAATTTGGGCAGTCGTCATTCGCGCGTTGCAGATGACGCTCGTCAAACAGTTTCTAATAAAAACAGTGTTAATACCCGCTCGCTAAGTGAAAACCGACTAAAAAATTCGATTAAAAAACCTAACTTTACAGAGTCAGTTTATGGTGTACCCCTTTGTCAAGACACCAAAGTATGTCAGTTAAGACTAAATTTTC
>CAYZEE010000034.1:0-11080 GCA_964477485.1 uncultured Gammaproteobacteria bacterium | reverse complement strand
TTTATAATGAGTATCTATTGCAATTTTAACTGGATGATCGGGATTGTCGCTTTGCAGCCATTTAACAAACTCTTCCATTAGCTCAGGTACTTTAAGAGGGCTAGGCAAAATAGTTTCTGAACCTCTCAGCCTTACGGCTACGTTTCGATACCTACCTTTATTGGTATCGTCAATCTTACTCAGAATAATACTATGAATATCAAGGATGTCTTTTGCAGTTAATTCCTGCCTTTTCTTGGTTACTAGAGTTTGAATATAATCAAATGCTTCTGCATGATTTATGGCTTCCTGATGCTCTGTTAGGCTTTTACCAGAAACGGTTAGCCCTTCTTCAACCACCATAGCAGTTTCAGCTCGGGTTAAAGTATTACCCTCAATAGCATTTGAGGTATAGGTCAATTCAATACGGAACCATTCTTCTAAATTTCTGACTAGCTCGTTTTGGAGGGGTTTATAGTTATCCAATCGTTTTTTCTTAGCTTCTAATTGGAGCAATTTATCATCCATATAAGACTATTCTATACTACAAAAAGCCTTTTGTCAAAGACAAATGTAGTATAAAGTGGTATTGCATAGCTTATAAACCAATCAACAATTATACAAACTAATTGTAGTTTAAGGATACATAATATTTATCAGCAATCAGTTATTCTAGATGAAAGCGGGAGTCGAACACATTTTGAAGCCAAAATTGTTTACCCATAGTTAAGAGCTATTTTTACTCATTTTCGTAACACCGAGATTAACCTGATATATCAATCTATTCATCAATTTGACGATCCTAGCGCCCCACTTGGCGCGCCTGGCGTGAGTCGAACACGCAACCTACTCCTTAGAAGGGAGTTGCTCTGTCCATTGAGCTACAAGCGCATTTTTATTTATGATCATGCTGAGCGGGATAGGGGAGTCGAACCCCTCTTTTTTGCTTGGAAAGCAAATGTTGAACCGATCAACTAATCCCGCACGGATTCTATTATAAACCAGACTGCCTCAAAGGAGCAATATGCGTAAGAGCAAACTCTTGAATTCCTCCATGAGCCAGTACGCTCTTTACATCATCTGCCGGCCCATAAATAAGTTTTACATTTCCGCTGGTATCAGGAATTTGACAAACTGGTACCACTTGAACATAAGGCTCCGCCTTAACTATTCTTCTCAGATATCCGTTTCTTTCAGGGAAATTAAAATCTTCAGGCTCTTTTTCTCTACCTTGAGGCATCCATATTGATGCGCCGCCTGCGGCTATTCTCTGTATAGCGCTCTCTTTGAGTCCCTGATGGTTTATGATTATATCTGTTTCTCCGTTTTCGCTTTTTTTATATTTCGCAATCTCTACGATCTCACATCCCAACGATCCGCCAGCTACATTATCATAAAAAACTGCGCTGGCTCTTCCTATAAAACGCCTGGACAATCCTCTCTGTACAATAAGATAAGGTTCCCGCACGTAATCATCTGCAACGCCTGATCTTGCTTCATACCCGGTTTGCGCCATTCTGAAAAATTGTCCGACATTACGAAGCGGCGCATACGTATGATTTGTTACAAAAATAGTAGGCCCGCTTGGGGGAATATTCTGCTCACCGGTAACATTAATTGAAAGCTCACAGTAATCCAGAAGGCCTGAAACTTCTTTTGCGATCGAAACTCTTTCACCTTTCCATGTTCTTACAACAAGGCGTCTTAGAAGCTTACGTCCTTCAGGTCTTAAGCTTGGACCCAAGACAGCTTTATCAACGACAAATGCAACCCCAATTGCCAAAGCGACATTTCTTAACATCGTCCTTTGCAGAAATGAAGGTTTTTGTTCAGTATTTTTTAACAGTGGTGGTTCCTTCTCCATATTTTAAAAAGTCGGAGTGGAGGGAATTGAACCCACTACTTCTCGGTCCCAAACCGAGCGTTCTACCGATGAACTACACTCCGATATGACTGACATTCCTTGCTTTGCAATCTAACCTTAGTGCTTGCACTAATGAAACGCTCTTTAGCGAAGTGCAACTAGCTAAAGCAAGTGAATATCAGTGCCGCGGGAGAGAGTCGAACTCTCACGTCGTTGCCGACAAAGGCTCTTAAGGCCTTCGTGTCTACCATTCCACCACCGCGGCTATATGTTATTTTACCACAAGTCAACCATGGTTTGGCGGTTTTATTCCCTCAGCTCTCAAAGAATAATCCAGAAGTTGTTTCATTTCATCTCTTCTGTTATCGCTTCCAAGTATTATCCCGACAACCTTGTGTCCATCGTAGTTAAGATAGGTTACTAGACAAAGCCCTGCCTCAGGCGTATAGCCTGTCTTAACTCCCTCAACGCCAGGATAGCTTGTGAGTAAATTTGTCTCGTTTTCAAGAGAGTAGGCTTTGTGAGTATCAGTCTGTGGAATATTATAATCAAAGGTGGAAACCACTTTGTCAAAAACCGGAAAGTTAAGAAGCGCAAAACGGGTCATCACAAGAAGATCATAGGCTGTAGTATATTGCCTGCCGTCTCCTTCAAGTCCTGTCGGATTGGTAAAATTTGTACTCAAAAGTCCAAGCGTCTTTGATTTTTTATTCATTGCGTCTATGAATTTTTCTCTGCCTCCGGAAAAATTATTCGCCAGCGTTTCTGCGGCATCATTTGCAGAATGAAGAATGAGCCCATAGAGAAGCTGCCTGAGAGATAAAACCTCGCCCGCATCAAGACCCATGCTGTCTTCACCAACCAAATCTTCTTTTGTCACAAGATATCTATCGTCATTTTTCTGGTTCTCAAGAGCTATAATTGCTGTCATAATTTTCGTCAGAGAAGCCATTGGGAGCCTTCTTTTAGGCTCTTTGGAAAAAGTAACCCTGTTGGTAGTTAAATCATAAACCAATGCCGAAACAGCTGAAACATCAGGTTTTTTAATATCAGCTATTACTTCATTATCAAGATTTGGCCTCCATATATTAATAGTCGACACTTCGTTGTTGTCAAATATTGTTAGAAAATTTGGCAGGGGCGAGAGCATAGACTGTTTATTAGTGTCTTTCAGACGAATAGCAAAATATATCAAAGCAGCTATAATCAAAAAAAATAATATTGCGATAAAGATTCGAATTTTCTTCATGAATCTTTATTCTATCAAATTAGAAAACTACTGTGTCAACCGGTAGCGTTGCGATAACCGGTCTGCTATGTTAAAATGCCCGTACGCAATCTTATGGCTTCAACTGAACATAAAGACGGAGATAATAATCCACCACCATCTATTAAAGAACTATTGGACTCATTTAAACATGCTTCTCCGGGCAGAAGAAACTTTCTTATCACTCAATTCCGTTCATTGGTAAACAGCTTAACAGAAGCACATCAGGAATTATTAGAGAAAGAGAAAGAGAAATTCAGAGAAACTTATGGCATAAATCCAGGCGATACTTCGGAAAAGGTAATCGGAAAAGTATTTAGAGGGAAAGACGGATATCTTAATTTCGATACTCTTAATCCTTCCGATATGCCCCTTTTTTCAGATGCCGCAATTAGACTTTTAAACATTGATAGAGCCCATATCGAACAGTTCGGTCAAAACTCTGTAGCGCACCTGAATTTCAGTGAAAATGTAATGACTGGGCTAACAAGGCAAGGAGTTTATCTTGTTGAAAGATCCGGACCTGCAACTCAAATATTCGTAAATACGATTGATGAACTAAGAAATCTACTGGGAAGATTATCGCAGTCTGCCGACTTGAGAATTTGCAGAAAGGAAATGTGGTCTCAAAGAGGAGAACAAGTTACGAAATATCGGCATATTGCCTACATGCAACCAACATTAACCAGAAAACTGGCAGACTGGGACGAGAGACAAACATCCGAGTCTCCGCGAGTTAAGTATTGACAAAAAACAGGCATTCTGTTACGTTAAATGAACGATGTTAATCGCAGGATTAAATATTCTCTTTATCCTCTTCATTCTAATTTTTCTTCCCATAAACTTTAAATTCTTATTAATTCTGCTTAATAAAACCTTTAAAAAGAGGGGGTGAGAAAATTGAAAAAATTTATAATTGGTGCAGCAGCAGCAGGTTTTCTTTTAGCAAGTGCCGCAGGAGCGTTTGCTATAGCTCCCAAGAACTCACACCAACCATCCGTTCAGACAGGCATCGTCTTGCACAACGTAGGTGATTGGGCATCTCATGGCTGTATTCCCGTCACTTGGAGCAATGGCTCCGACTTCAATGCTTGGGCGATCGACACCTATCCAGTACATTATCGTGATGGGGTCTATGCGATGCAGGGTACGTTTGCGGCGTACTGCGATCCCATGGGAAACAATACAGGATCAGTGCCATTATTGCACCCGGTTAATGGAAGTTTCCATGGAACCTTAACCTGGTCTACCTGGCCAAATGGTGGGCCAACAGCGGGTGACTTTACGTACAAAGCCGGTTCGTGGACTTTCAACGAGACTTGGAGCGAAACACAGCCGTACACAGAATTTGAGTCCGGACCGCTGCCGGAGAAATAAGAAATAGAAGCTTCAAATGCTTAACAACCCACATGCTTCCTAGCGGTGGGTTGTTTTTATTTCCTTTTAAACTTTATGCTTATTTGTAATAAGGTTTTATCTGGAATAAAAAGTAAAGAGCTATAACTATCACGATTATTCCTGATATTATCGAAAGCGCAACAATCGAACCAACGAAATGCACTACCTCGCTCCAAAAAAGCATGTTCCATCCGCCAATTTTTCTAACTCTTGCGCCCGGAAAGGCAACAACTAAAAGAATTGATGAAACCAGCCAAACCAATGCTGCTAGAAATCCACTTCCAATAGACGAAACTCCGGATGCGCCCGAAAAAACAGCAAAAGGTGACAACGCTGTCAGAAGTCCTAATCCAGCTATCGATCCTAAAATACCCAGCACCCCGAAAATAAGCGCGAGCCATGGCGTGATGGTAACGATAAATTCTTTTACACTAGCGGGTAGAGACGGTACTTTACTATACCAGCCCTCAAGCGTAGCAATCACTATATTTCACCTCCTTTCATGTCAGTCTATTTATATTATTCAGTAATTAATTTGTAATTGCAAGAAGGATTTTTAGAGTCGCTGGTGACCGTGCATTGTTTTTGAACTTCTTCCGTTATTCCCGGGAGATGAAAAATACTCCGCCAGAGCTCCGGCAAACTGATCACGTCCTCCATATTTTCTTTTTAAAACATTAATCCGTCTTATGTCCTCCTGCTGTCTGCCTCCCGTAGAACTTCCTGTTACCGGCTGTTTTACCGTAAGCCACATTTTCTCAACCGCACCAAGAATGAAGCGCGTTGACAATATCTTTCTTCTTTCAGAAAGATTTTCCGGTAATTCTCCATTGGAGCGCCTAGACTCTACCTCTAGCAGCATAAAAACCCCATCAATATTAATATCCTGCTCCGACAAAACACTACTAGATAAAAGCTCGGAAGGGTCTGAGGACAAAAATACCGGTGAATTCAAAAATCCTGCGGAAAAATTATAAATAACTTTTCTCGCAACGTCTTCTTCTGCTCCCCGGATCGCTCTTCTGATCTTTTCAATCCTTCGTTTTTTAGCTCTGTAGCTCCACGAAATAGGAAGTGCATACTCTGATTCTTGCGGAGATTCCTGTTGTTCTTGTTCTGTAGTCATAGGCTAGCATTATAGCACTTTTGACACCTTGCATAAAACAAACCTCTTATCTATAATCACCTTAAATGACAATCAATAAAAATTTTGAAAAAAACCACAAAAAACTTGCTTATTTTTTAAAAGAGGAGGAAAAACGCCAACGAAACGGGATAGAACTCATTCCATCAGAAAATTATGTCAGTAAATCAGTGCTTGAAGCGTTGGGAACGGTATTTACCAATAAATACTCTGAAGGTTATCCGGGAAAAAGATATTATGGCGGGCAACCAAATACAGATGCCATCGAAGAAATTGCAATTAATCTGGCAAAGAAACTTTTTAGATGCGACCACGCTAATGTGCAACCTTTATCAGGGGCTCCGGCAAATTTAGCTGCTTATTTTGCCTGGATGGAACCCGGAGATACTATCATTGGTATGGATTTATCCCATGGGGGACATCTGACACATGGAGATCCCAGAACAGCTGCTGCAAAAATCTTTAATTTCCTGCGTTATGGCATCAAGGATATTGAAACCGGTGAAATTGACTATGAAGCGCTATACTCTCTTGCCAGGAAAAATAAACCGAAAATAATTCTCGCAGGATTTTCAGCTTACCCCAGAGAGCTGAACTATAAAAAATTTGTTGACATTGCAAGTGAAGTCGGTGCCATTGCCATGATGGACATGGCCCATATTGCAGGACTTATCGCAGCAGGAGAATTAAAAAATCCATTTGATTATGGTTTTCATATCTGCACATCAACCACCCATAAAACCCTAAGAGGTCCGCGCGGCGGGCTGATATTATCCATGGGGACAGTTACCAATCCGCTGAAAAAAGTTGAGAAGACAATCAAAAATTTACCTACTCTGATTGACCGCAGTGTTTTTCCGGGAGTACAGGGAGGACCGCACATGAATGATATATTTGCAAAAGCGGTAGCATTTGAAGAGGACTCAACTCCCGCGTTTAAAACATACGCAAAACAGGTGGTAAGAAATTCCAAAAGGCTTGCCGACCAGCTTATGAAAAAAGGGTTTAAACTAATTACAAATGGAACTGACAATCATTTGATACTTGTTGATATGATTTCATCTTTTAATATAAGCGGCGGGACTGCGGAAAAGGTTTTGGACTCAATTAATTTAACTTTAAATAAGAATGTTATTCCCAATGACGAAAGAAAGCCATTTGATCCAAGCGGGGTTAGGCTTGGTACGCCTGCTATTACCACCAGAGGAATGAAAGAGAAGGATATGGACATAATTGCAGAATGGATACATAGAGCAATAACTCACCATAATGATGAGAAATATCTCAAAAAACTTTCAAGAGAAGTAACGGAATATTGCAAAAAATATCCGCTCCCAAGCGATAAATAACATAGGAATCAATCTCTTAATCTCTCGAGTCTCTGCTTTGATGAAAAGCATCTAGCACTCTTGCCTCGTGCATGGCGGCAATAACATGAAAATAATCGGTCCTGCGTTTTGTCTTTTGAGGTACTTTTGTCTGCGGCACTCTTATTTTCTTTAATAATTTACTAACGCGAGGTACACTTTGCGGACTTACGTTTAGGCCCGCTTTTCTTGCAACATCCGTAAGCTCAACAACATAGCCGGCCTTTTTTAATACCCTGACTTGATCATAATTTTTAATATTATCAAGGATAGTTTGAATCTCTTCATCTGATGCCTTGAAGTTTCTTAACCCGTCAAAGCGGGGCAGAACCGGTTCTTTTTCTCTTGGTATTTTTATGCCCCAGTTTCTAAGTACCTTTTTTGAGGCCGATATCTCCGGTCCTGAGTAATCACGTTTTAAATCCTCAAGATTCTGCCCTTGAAGTATTCGATAGGCAATTTTCGCGCTTATGCCTCCACGGGATACTGACTGCCTTATTCCAGTAGCTCTGGAGACTGGTTTCCCAAAGTCAAATGATGCAAAAGGGAACCTGGCTTTGACTTCTTCTCTGGATGCTTCGTATAATTGTTCTGTCCTTCTTTTGATAATTATTCGTACGTTCTCACGCGTAGTTTTCTTAGTTCTTCTTTCGTTTCCTCCAACTTCCTCAAGAGTTCTGTCTAGCCCCAGATATTCACCCATCATCTCAAAGCCAACATTATACTTACTAATAGAGCCCCCCGATCGTAACGGAGGAAAATAAATATCTCCGTCTTTATAATCGGGCTTTTTTCCTTCTTTATATGTGCGGACGGGAGCAACTTGCGCCGTAAGGAAACGCTGAAGGTTGGCAAAACTTCTACCTTTAACGGGTATTTTATCCTCCTGAGCAAATAGGTTTGGTATAGGTTCAGTCTCTAAAGACATATCAGGCGCAATTTTACCAAAATATAGGATAGAATACAAATCCCGCCGGCATGATATAATAATGTGGTATGTCGATAATTCGTTTTGAGACAAAGCCATATAAGATCGGTTCTTGGCTAATTATTAGATTGCCTAAAGACATAAGTCTAAAACTCCCATTCCGTACCTTGACAATGATTTCGGGAACTATTAATGATCACCCCTTTAAAACTGCGTTTGAGCCGGATGGAAAAGGTAGCCACTGGTTTAGAGTCGATGAGACTTTGCAAAAAATTGCCCGTATAAAGGTGGGGAACAATGTAACGTTTGAAATTGAACCGACCAAAGAATGGATAGAACCTGAGGTTCCTAAAGATCTGAAGGAGGCTCTTTCGACTTCCAAAAAGGCAGAAGATTTATGGAGGGATATTACGCCAAACGCCCGCTGGGACTGGATTCGCTGGATACGGGCTGTCAAAACTCAGGAAACCCGCAAGAAACATATTAGAGTTGCTATCTCAAAACTCAATAAAGGAATGAGGAGGCCTTGCTGTTTTAACCGTAACTTGTGCTCAGAACCCTATGTTTCCAAAAACTGGGTACTTCTTGACCCGACTGTAACATTCACCACGCTTTAAACATATTCCGCTGAAGATATTGCAAAAGCACTCCCCCAACCCTATATCCGGGCCTTAAGCGATAAAGGAAAAATCTATTCTGACGGCTTTGTTCAATTCCGGGAATTGTTGATAGGGCCGTAGTAAAACCCGCCTGCCTAACAATATTTATTGTTTGCTGGTCAAACGTGCCATAAGGATAAGCAAAAGAAACAACATGAATATGAAATTCCTGTTCAAGCATTTCTTTGCTCTCATCAACTTCATATTTAACAATTGGGTATAATTTGCCTTTGAGCGAAATATGATGCACCGTATGAGCTCCGACGTCAATCAATCCACTATTTATAACATCTTGAAGTTCTTGCGGTGTCATAAAATCCGATCCGCCAATAAATCCCGGAATAACATACGAGGTCGCTTTAATATGATATTTTTTAAGAATCGGTAAAACAACAGTGTCAAAATCCCAGTGGCCATCATCAAAAGTCAGAAGAATCGGTTTTTGAGGAAGGCTTCTTTTGCTATCTAAAACTTCTCCCAGTTCTTTTGCTGTCATAAATGTATATCCAGCATCTTTTAATGTTTTTACCTGCTGTTCAAAGATATAAGGGTTAATATCTAATTTTTGTCTAATCGTATCTCTTTTATCCTGCACGTATTCAACATAATGATACATAAGTATTGGAACCCGGAAAGTTGCGGAACTGGTTGTAACAGGTATTCTTGTCAGCCTCTTTTTTACATCGGGAGGGAGTTTCGTCATCTCATTTTCCGGAGTTTCGGCAACCTGTCTTTCCTGCGAAGTGGATTTATAGATGATAATACTTCCGATAAGAAGACATACAAAAACCACTCCCAAGAGGATAAAATGTCTTGAGCCTATAAATGATTTTTTGTTTTTCATCGCGTGCAGTAGTCCTAATCTTGCGCTCTGTTTGTTTTTTTTAGAAGCAAATAGGAAAAATACGTTACGACAATTGCAATAACAAAGCTTCCAATAATATCAAGCGGATGATGAATCTGCGCCAAAATACGGGAAACGCCAATTGCAAGAGAAATGACATAAAGAAGTATTCCAAGCTTTTTGTTGTATGCAAAAACAACCGAAGCAATAGCTGCTGTTAATAATGTATGGTCTGAGGGGAATCCATTGTCCGGCGCATGGGCAAAAAGCGGTTTTACATGTTCAGTGACAAATGGTCGGGGATCATAGATAAAATGGCCAAGTATCTTTGCAACTATAAGCGAGAGAGCGAATGAAATTACTGAAAGAAGCAGAAAAGAAATAAACTTTTTTCTTTCTTTTGTCCATATATAGAAAACGTAAATAAGAAAAATAATGACACTAGCAAGAAATACATATTGTGCAGTAAAAGTAATCAAAAAATTCATGAGATTTATATTGTATCATGTTCTTACTATTTTTGCTTACCTATGTTAAAAAAGTCAGAAAGATCCTTTGTCTGTTTGTCTGCGGCAAACCCGAGCAACGGAGAAAGATTAAAAATCTCTTCAACGGTTTTTACATATGACGCGTGGGAATAATCAAGTGAATTAGTATAACCTTTTTTAACAAATGGGGATTCAATAATCATGCCGATTGGATTATTGGTATCTGATCCGCTTCCTTCATCCCAGGTGATAAATAATACTCCGTCTTTTTTGAAAACAGAAGAGTTAGTAATGATCGACGCAATATGAGAAAGCCAGGTGTCTCCCTCGGCAATTGTTCCGTTGTGCATGTCGTTTTGAACATTAGGCGTGATAAAAACGTAGTTCGGAATGTTTCCGGTTTTAAGATCATCTGGTAATTCGTTCATAGGTCGAATATGTTCTTGGCAATATGCATTGGTCGTACTTGGCGGATTACCGGAAACATTTTGAAAATAAACAAATGGGTTGTGTTTTGGAACATAGTTTCTAACTGCATGGATTGGGCAATCATTTCCGGAAATATCCTCTTGATATACTTTCCAGGTAAGATGTCTTTTATCCAAGAGTTTCGAAAGGTGGAGCATTGAAGAAGTACTGTTTGCAACGCTTGGAGGATCATCGGAAGTAAATGTATGGTCAGCAAATGCAAGCTGTCCTGCCTCCAAGAGAATATAATTTGGCCCGCTCGGGTGCAACGGTCCCATTGATGGCAAAACGTTGTGATAATTTGTTGCATATGCTTGTTTTAAAAGTATTGAATTGATAAACGGTGCCTGGGAATTGTTATATATTGTTTTCCAATCTTTATTTTCCTCAACGATAACAAATACATGATGAATTTGGGACAGGGGAGAGGATGTTGTTGATTTTACGCCTTTTTGATGTGTAAGAAGTAATTTTGAAAATTCGTAATCTGTTTTGTCATGAAAATACCAGATAATACCAAGTAAAACAAAAATGACAAGAACAGGAATGATTCGAAGAAGATTCTTCTTTATAAATTGCATAAGAGAAGTATAGCATACGAAGATATAGCGCCTTGTATCTGTACGGGTCACATACTTTTTGGAATCTTTGTCTCAATAAAACTAATAGGTGAC
>CAYZEE010000033.1:0-11564 GCA_964477485.1 uncultured Gammaproteobacteria bacterium | reverse complement strand
TATGAAATTATGAACTTCATAATTTCATAATTTCGAGAAAACATATAAAAAGTTAATTTTTACTACTAACTTTTACCATTTATCTAAAAGTTACCTCAACTTTTCAATACCACTTGACATTTGTAAAATAATCTGGGTAAACTGATTATTGAGTTCATATTTTATAATAAAATTAATAAAATGTACGAAGTATTTTTTAATTTAAATGAGCGTCCATTTTCTATCAGCCCCGATCCCCGGTTCTTCTATTTAACGAGTCAACACCGGGAAGCTCTCACTAACTGTCAGTATATGGTAACAAATCGCATCGGTCCCGTATATGTACACGGAGATGTAGGAACCGGTAAAACCACAATTGCACGTCGCCTATATCAACAACTTCTCGATGAGCCAAAATATATCGTAGCCATGATTATTTCTCCTAACTTAAAGTCTGCCAACGCGCTTCTTCGCCTTATAATGCAGGAGTTTAAGGTTAAAACTGAAAAGAAATATGAGGATTCACTCCGTAACCTTGGTGAATTCCTTCAAAAATCTGCTACTGACGGCAAAATACCGGTACTTTTTATTGATGAAGCTCAACTGCTTAAACCAGACATGCTTGAACTCATCCGGTTCCTTTTAAATTTTGAGACCAATACTCAAAAACTTCTTCAGATTGTTCTTTTCGGACAAAATGAACTAGCTACTAATCTAGAAAACAAAAAAGAACTTAAAAGCCGGATGTATCGGTCGGCCCTCGCCTCTCTCACTCGTCCAGATATGGAAAAAATGATTGAGTTTCGCTTCCAGGTAGCCGGCGGGAAAAACCATCCGTTCAATAAAGAAGCTCTTGATGAGATTTTCCGTCTATCTTTTGGATTACCGCGTGAGGTATGCAAACTGTGTGATATGGCACTTCTAAGAGCCTTTGCCAACCAAACGAAAGACGTCAGTGCTGAAATCATTCGGCAAACCGCGGAACAGTTAGCAATCAAAGAAAAAGAGGATCTTGAAAAACAAAAGGAAAATAGCTCTAGGAGAAACAAAATATTTAAAAAGTCAAAATAAAAACTTATGGCAGACACAACAAGCAGCGGTGGAATGTTCTCAAAATTAATTAATCCGGACACAGCGAAGCCAAAAATAAACCCACCTCGTAGAGAGGAGAAATCAATTAGTGGTAATAAAGATATTTCGATTAAACACCCCCCCGCTCCATCGAAACAACCAATAAAGATAAAGAATGCTCTTAAATTTGAAAAAGATATAAAACCTAGAAGAAGGCAAATTAGCGCGTATTTATCCCACGAGCAACTAAAATTATTAAAACAGCTCTATTTTAAACTTAATGAAGGCGATAGCGAAATAGAAAAAAGCGAAATTGTGGGTCTAGCGATCGAGGTTTTATCAAAAATATTAGGTACTCAAGTACCTAAGTACTCAAGTATTTATAAAGTACGTGAGTACCTAGATACTCAAATACTTAGATATTTGAGTACTCAAGTACCTAAAAACTTAGGTACTTAATGTTCTTTTACAGCAGTTTTATCTTGAAGCTCAAGCTTTTGCTTGAGTTTTTGCGTATTTAGGGGTTCAAGTACTTAGGTAGACAGATATCTAAGTAGAGAAATACGTAAGTATCTCTATACTTAAGAATTTAAGTATCAGAGTATTTAAATATCTAAGTACTTGGGTACTTAAACACTTAAAAATTTAAAACTATGGAAGAGGCAGTAATTTTTCAACGCCGAAATCGGCTTAAAAAGCATTTCGTCAATACGTCGAACGTGTTGTTGTACGGTTACCAAACCCTTTCTGATGCCGCAAAAATTACCTATCAAGTGATTGACGGCTTTGATTGGGAAAGTAAGGATACGGGAGCTTCCAAGGGCTATGTTTTCCCAGCGGTAGAAACCTTAGCTAAAATCCGGCATACCACAGACCGGACCATCCGACGACACATAAACGAACTGGTAGACGTAAAACTTCTTTCGCGGCAACGAAGAAGGTATAAACCCAGTATTTTATTTATCGAGGAAATATCAGAAAAGGAAATCAATTCTTACTTAATTATTTTTGTTGACAAAAAAGGTGAAGAACCAAAAATAGGGGAGAGGTTTAATCCCAGAATGGACAAAAATGTCCGTTCTCAACAACACCCAGAATGGACAAAAATGTCCGTTCAATATAAGAAAGAAAACGAAGTGTTGAAAGAAAATGAAATTAACGTTAATGAAAATTTCAAATCTTCTAAGACAAAAACAACTGAAAATAGAGACGGTCAAATTACCTCACTAGGCACGATTCTAGCTAAGTATGGGTTAAAACGACCAAAGATAAAGGAAAAACCGGAAACAATCCTAAAACGCGACTACCTAGCTCAGGAGATGGCAGAAAAACTAAATGATGAGAAATCCTTAGGCTGTTACCGGGTCATTGCTGATAAAATCCCCCAGCCAGTTATTTTTGAAGTTTTAGGGAGTGTCAAGGAAACCGCCATTGCTGGAAAGATTAAAGAAAGTCGGGGAGCGCTCTTTGTGGAAATTATCAAGCAGTATGCGCAAAAAAAAGAAATCGAGCTAGGGTTTAAAAACCGGGATCCGTTTGAAAATCGATAACGCGATAAATATAGGGAAAAGGAGGATTGTTTGCTTGACATTGTACCGTAATGCATGTATTATAGAACAATATTAGCTAAAATTGTCTCATAAGACTATGAATATGAAACAATTATTAAATGATTTAATGAAAAAGTGGTGGAGTAATCCTCTTCCTAAGATTATATCTCGAGATACAACCCTCATGTCCTTTTTTGATCCCAATATCCGAAAAATATTGTCTGTGACTGGATTCAGAAGGGTAGGGAAGACATTTACTCTTTTAGATTTTGCCCGCCAATACGGAAAAGAACGAACAGTATATATTAATTTTGAGGATGAAAGATTGACCGGGAAAACCCAAGTATTAACACAGCTGGTTGAACTGTTAACCGAACTGAAAGGAAATGAGCCCTACGTACTGTTAATGGATGAGATACAGGAAATTCACGGTTGGAGTACTTGGGCGCGAAGGATAAATGAGACGACTAACTACCGGCTAATTCTTTCCGGATCCTCATCTAAACTGTCATCCAGGGAGATTCCGACTGAACTTCGGGGCCAAACAATAACCATACCTATTTTTCCTCTCAACTGGGGCGAATTTTTACGTTTTAAAGGTGTTGACCAGTCTACTATTCCTCACGACCAATTGTTAAATGTGCTCCGGGAATATCTTACTTATGGTGGCTTACCGGAAATAGTCCTGGCGAATACCGGGTTAAAACCACTCATTTTAGCTGATTATTTTCGAACGTTCGTGGATCGGGATATTATTGAGCGGTATAAACTACGCAATCGTGAGGTTTTTACTGATCTACTTCGTTTGTTACCCAATACCCA
Source organism: uncultured Gammaproteobacteria bacterium (assembly GCA_964477485.1). Lineage (GTDB taxonomy): Bacteria > Patescibacteriota > Microgenomatia > Levybacterales > UBA12049 > CAYZEE01. Next base: position 8,142 of record CAYZEE010000033.1, on the reverse strand, counting down.
AAGCTTTACCTATTCTAAACTAACTAATTCTTTAAAGAGCATGGGGCATTCAGTTGGTAAATCGACCATTATTCGTTATATGCAATGGTTGGAATGGTCATTTTTCCGGTCGGACGTCGAAGTATATTCAACCAACGTTAAAACAAGAGCACAAACAATTAAAAAATCTTATCTGATAGATAACTACTTTACCTCCCAATTCAGTAGTAATTTATCGGCCAATCTAGGCTTCTTAATGGAGCAGATTGTGTTTCACCGGTTATATAAACGCTCGGTCTGGAATCCGCGACTTAAAACGATGTATTGGAAAGATTATTCCGGAAACGAAGTTGATTTTGTAGTGGTAGAAAACAATCTTATAAAGGAACTGATTCAAGTAACTTTTGCTCAAACAAAGATTGATATATCAGAAAAGGAAACAAAAGCATTAGTAAAAGCCGCTAAAGCATTACACCATCCAGCCGGCACGCTTATAACCTGGAACGTGGAAGAATCATCAACTTTAGACGGAATAATCATTTCCTATATTCCGCTTTGGAAATGGCTGGCAAATAAAAATGGATAATTACAGCTTAATTTTTGTCGATTGTGAGGGACATGGACCAGCGCCAACTCTTAATGACGACATTCAATTTGAGTTTGGGGCAGTTGATTTTAAATCGAAACAATCATTTCATGGCCATGGTGGGACAAAAGAAACGTTTGAGAAGTTTAATCAGTGGTTAAACCAATTTAAGGGCAGAATTGTCTTTATTAGTGATAATCCGGCCTATGATTGGCAATTTATTAACTATTACTTCCATAAATTTTTAGGCTACAATCCGTTTGGTCATTCAGCGAGGCGAATCTCTGATTTCTATGCTGGTATGAAAGGAGATTTTTTTGATTCGACGGGCTGGAAGAAATGGAGGATTACTAAACACGATCACAATCCTGTGCATGACGCTCTCGGTAATACAGAGGCCTTTACAAAAATTTTAGAGATGGGAAAAAACAAAATAGGAATATAAATATTTAGTTAAAAACAATATATGCATAAACTATTGAATCTCATTTTAGGTTTTTTTATTGTCTTATTTTCTTTTTTTCACACTTCAAAACCAGTTTTACCTCCGTCGAAGACAACTTCGATTATGCCGACCACCCAGCAATTAAAAACAATCGGACAGGTCACCAAAACCACCGGCTGCCTCATAAATAGTTCGCTTCCGGATAAAGCCTGTACGCCGGGAGCGACCGATCCGAGAGTGACTCAAGCCGATATTCAGTCAACTATTTGTGTGAAAGGATACACCCAAACAGTAAGACCGCCGGTTGCGGTCACTGAAAAAATAAAACAGGAGAGAATACAGGCTTACGGAGACACGGACAGTCTCAAAAACTATGAACTCGATCATTTAATCCCGCTTGAGTTAGGCGGCTGTCCTGACTGTCTTGCGAACCTTTGGCCCGAACCATATAACATAGTACTTGGAGCCCACGAGAAAGACCAAGTAGAAAATTACCTCCATGACCAAGTATGTGCCGGCCAAATTCCTCTTACCCAAGCACAAAATGAGATTGCTACCGACTGGTCAGCGATATACAGGCAAATACAGGAAAAATAAGGAAAGAAGGAAGAGGTCATCTTGGTCACCAAAATCCCGCCTAGGGCCATTATAGAGGCATAGAGAGGTAGAAAATATCCGGTCCAGTAATTCCCCTCTCAAGAATCACGAAATAAGAACAAAACAAAACAGATTAGTAACCCACCATTTCTCCTGTCCTGCTTTTTCATTATATGGGGTTCAGCGCAGCTATCAAAAGGTGGGTGTTTAAGCCTGTAGAAAAATGCAGAGTATAATAGCAAAGTATTTCTAAGGTGCGCATTTTTCTGACAGGCGTTAAAATCCTTTTTTCTTCGTTTCACTTCAGAAAAAACTTTTGACATCTGCTTTTCACCCCATGCCCCCATTTTAATGGACAGGAGAAATTTATCTTCTCGTTCAGAATATTAATTTAAGGTGATTGGAGGTGAAAAAGACTATGTATATTCTCCCAACCTTTAAGGGTTACACCGTCGATGAGCGGTTAAGAGAATTCCGTCGGTTCGAGTACGGTAAATACGCTGAATTTATCAGTTTTAATAGTGAGAAGGGGCAAAAACTCCTCTCCCACTACAGAAAGGAACAGTCTATGAAACTCTTAACCAAAGAGCTCTTGAAGCGCTTGCCGCCTCTGGGTTCGCAGGAGGATGTAGAAGACCCGTTACTCATTTGCAAGTTCTTCTATCCGGACTTTGACTGGACCTGGTATCCTATGGAGTTTGATGGCAAGGATACGTTTTACGGTCTGGTTTGTGGTGTTGAAAAGGAAGTTGAGTACTTCAGTTTATCCGAGCTTCTTTCAACGCGGGGCAAACTGGGGTTACCCATAGAGCGGGATCGCTACTTCGAGCCTTGTCGATTATCTGAGGTAATGGGCAAGTAATCTTAATGACCGCAGGCAAGGGCTAACCACTCTTGCTTGCGGTTTTTTGTGGTCCTTGCTTTGAAAACATTACGTATACTCGATCTCTTCCCAGATTTGGGCATTGACTCCGCCCTGTCTGACCCCATTTTCAGTAGTAAAGTTAAGTGAAAGATTATCAGTCCAGACTCGTTGTAGTAAAGTTTTGGTAAAGTACTTAAGGCGATATTTCAGATCACGAGTTGGCATAATAAAAAAGATTTCGGGAAGCATGGTTCTTGTGTTAATTTCCCAGTCGCCGCCCTGGAGAAACTGCAAATAGGTGCGGACCCGTTTTTTCATCCGGTAGAAAGGAAAGGTAGAGGGTATGATTTCAAATAACATATGGCGTTTGTTTTCGTTTTCTTTCCGTTCCACAACGAGTGCCGGCCTTAAGTTTTTTAAAAAGAAAAACGGCGAGCGGGGAGAGGAGTAGTCACTATAAGTGTGAGAAGTAAATGTGACCAAACCCACTGACAAGGTTTTAAATGTTAAGGAAACATCCGTTATTAGGAGGCAGTGAAAAACAAAAGCCAGCGAACATTTTTTCTCACGATAGAGGTTACGCAAAAGACCAGAGTCTGCGACACCCAACTTTTTTAAAAACCGGATCCCCAAAGGCCCCATATAGTAAACCGGATAATTGACTTTTCCTAGTCTTTCTTCATCTTTTAAGATGTATTTTTTATTGACTAGGTCGTTTAGCCAGACTTGAATGGTTTTTTCATCTTGATGGTTTAATAGTTTTTGCAGGTGTAACCTGTCTATAAATCTGAATCGTAGTACTTCTTTTATTATTTCTTTTTCTTTGTTAGTAATATCTGGAAGAGTCATATCATTACTATATTTCCTTTTGTCCACTTTTAAAAAAACTACCTTTCTTGCCTACCCCAACCTACTCCCTCTATGGTAGGGATAGGTGCTACAAAATTTTGATTTTTAGCCTCAAAATTGGTTAATTTTTGCCGTAGGTGTAAGAGATTATTGTATGCCTCTTTTTTTAACCCTTTTTGGTTTAATTTCCTCACCATTATTATCCGGCTGTGTATCAATGGCTGTTTGGTTTTTAGCTATTCCTTTAATTTGGTTATCAATATCGTTAATCATCTCCTCGATCTGTGTTTCCACTGTTTCGCGGGGATTGGTGTAGTGCTCTCTTGTGTATGACGTTATTTCACTAGCTACCGTCGGTAACCCCTCTTTAGTCTGCAAAATGGTAACGCCGGAGAAAGCGTCTTCTGACTCATTAGAGGTTACTTTCATAAAAAAGTGGTGGGGGAGAAGGTTAACTATTTCTCCTTTCTCAACCTCCGGATCCATGTAGGGGAGAATAAACGCTTCATCATCAGGGCTGGCTCTAAATATCGTTAAGTTTCCGCTATTGCCGGCAATAGTTTTAATATCTTTCATTTCTTCAATCTGATTAATATCCTGGTGGGAAAGAATATAGTCAACCTTAAATTTTCTACCCTCAGAAAACATTTGAGAGAACGTAGGGGTTGCAAAGTTTTGGAATTCATCAACATAGACAAAAAAGTCGCGGCGTTCTTCTTCCGGGATATGAAGCCGTTGGTATGCACATAGTTGTACTAGCGACAAGAGGACTGAACCAAAAAATGAGGAGACGTCCTCTCCGAGTTCGCCTTTAGCTAGATTTACCAGAATGATTTTTCCCTCATCCATGGCTTTTTGGATATTGATGGTGGATTTCTCCTGTAAAAGAATATGTCGGGAGATTTTATTAGTAATAAACTTACCGATCCGGTGGGTAATCGGGGATATGGCGTTTGACTGCTGCATTGTCCCCATTAAGGAAAACTCATCAGCCCAGAATTGCTTTAATATGGGATCGGTTAAGTCGGCTGCTACGATTTTTTGATATTTGGTAGTAGTTAAGAGCTTTTGGATAACATAAAGTTGTGGTTTTTCCGTTTGGAGAGCGGTTAGAATAGTGTTTCGTAAGATATGCTCAAGACGTGGCCCCCAAAACTCTTTATCGGTAAGCTTTAGAAATACAGAAATAGCGGCCGAGGAAATCCACTCCTGCCCTTCGTCTTTGTCCTCAAACTCAATTCCAGGGGAGAGAATATTTAACCCAAAGGGAAATTTACGATCGGCAGGATTTAAAACAATAACATCATTTTTCCGACGTTCCGGAACTAACCGTAGCAGTCTTTTAAACGAGTCGCCGTGTGGATCAATATACATAAGGCCTTTACCGTTTTCCATGTCCTGGGCTATCATCCCTTCGATTAATGTTGTTTTTCCCATACCGGTTTTGCCTAATATATACATATGTTTCCGTCGTTGGGGGAGAGTAAGGCCGATGAGATTTTCTTCACCGCCATAGAGGTTTTTGCCGATAATAATATCCAGTTTGACATCAATCCGTTTCATGGATGTCGGGGCAGGCAGATCTTTACTTTTACTTTTGACAAGTCCCTCAACCTTGGTGATATCGGTATATGGAAAATGGTATAAATCGGCCAGTTCTGAAGAAGATAAAATGGAATTAAACCCCAAGCCCCCGGATAACAAACGCCTTTTAAATTGCTCAATACGCTGCTTAATAATATATCGGGAAGGAAGAATAGTTCCTCGGGGGCTTAATGATTGGTGCGTATTAGCAAATGGCCCAACTGAAGCAATAATACTATCGGCGCGCCTATCAAGGGTGTCTCCATCTTTAACTACCAAAAGAACACGGAGTGTTGTTTCAAACAAATGCTGGTCTAGTTTTCCTTTCACTATCTGGTGCAATTCTTTCTCATAAGCATTTAAGATGGGTGGAAGATCTATTTGAGGAGCCATAAGAATAGGAACGCTTTTACCGCTCGTATCTATGAGAGCAGCCGGAAAACTGATGACAAAAAGAAAAGCGATCTTTAACAAACCAAAAATTATTTTAATAATCACAACGGCAATATTAATTGGAAACATCGAGGATAGTTGCTCGAATAAATTGGGGTTAAGCATACCCGATATGGGTTTACCCTGGGTAATGGCTAAGCGAAGTTTTTCCATTCTTCCTACCACTGTTTTCTGGTTTGAGTTAGCAACAGGTGTCGTTACAATCTGAAAGGCAATCAATTCGTCATGGTCAAGTTTTGTCATAGTACTAGTGAGAAATGAAATAGGATCATATTGGTCAAGAACTTTTTGATCTTGCAGGGAAAGGGTGAAATCACTGGCGAGCCTCAGCTCAATAACTCCGACTGATACTGATTTTTTACTGTCATTACAAGCTCCTTTGTTTATATTGTCGTCTTTAGGAGATTTGGGTTTATTCAAAACATAATCAAACTGCCCGTCAAGGTAATCCGGTATTTCTCTTACCCTAAGGCCGGGAAGATAGGCAAGGAGCGTTTGATGAATAAGCTCAGCTTCGTTTTTGGGAACAACCATAATATAGCGGATCCCCATATTACGACTGGAGACAATTTCGAGTGAATAAATCTTTTTCTGTTTAGTGACTGACTGTAAAAAGTTTTGCTTCGCGCCGAGCGCATGAAGCAATTTATATAACTGCTCGGTAGCAAGAGCTGATTTGTTAGTATTGGCTGGAAAAGTAAGTTCAAGATAGGCTTTGTCTGCAGGTGGTTTATAAAATAAACCCACAATCCATAATATCCAACTTGGGAGAAAACGAATAAGAAAATAGATACAAAAAAGTAATACCGCTGGAATTAATATAATGAGACCCGGAGTAAGAAGGATGAAAAGAGAAAACAAAAGAGGGGACGGGTGAAAAGAAGATACAGCATGCAACGAGGAGAAGAAATGGTAGAGATTTAATTTTGTTTGTTGAGAAAGAAGAGGGAAAGCCATAATCTGTTGTAAAAGATAGAGTTGGAAAAATGACAAGTGGTTAAGTTGAAAATTTGTCATAGGTTATTCTGACAGGAAATTATAGCATATTTGGCTATATTTGGGTTGTTAATACAGGAAAATTCTTAAAGAAGAGGAGAAAAAAGATTTAAAATTCGAATAAATCTTTTACTTTAACTTTAAAAATTCTCGAGAGTTTATATAACACCGGCAGACTTACTCCGCGTTTGTAGCGCTCAACCGAGGATAAATAGGTAAGATTAGTATGGAGAAGTTCTGAAAGTTTTTCTTGAGTTAAATTATGGTCTCGTCTAAACCAGCGAATTTTGTCAGCGAGGAGTTTATCGCGCCAGTTGAGTTTTCTTGGTTTAAACTTTCGTCGTTTTGTTTCTTCCATATACTATTAAGCATGGCAGAAATTTTTAAAATTACCCCAGTCTCTAAGACGAGAAAATTAGTATTTTTACTTGACATATCTTGATGTTTCATGTATAATTCACTAAGTCTACGAGACTAAGTTAATATAGCTTGTAGACTATATTCTAGCCTGTTTAGTAAAAATAATTAAATATCAAAAAATTTCTATGGTTGATTATACACGCTTTACCTCATATCTTATAGTAGAAAAAGGCATTGGGAGCATTTGCGCTGCTGGATACTGCGGGGCTATTAAACGCTTTGTCAAACAAACCGGCAATGAAAATCCAACTAAAGATGACTGTATCAATTATCTCATGAAGTTTTACTCAGCCAACAAATCATATAGCCATATTGTGAATACCTGTTTAGCTCTTGAACGGTATTCGGCATATTTAGGAAGACCAATTCGTTTAGGACGACCGGCAAAACCCAAAAAGATTATTACTGGTACTTTGTCTGAAACAGAAATTGCACGGATGTTTAGCTACTGTAAAAACATTAGAGAAAAAGCCATTCTAGGTATGATTGCCTATACTGGTGTGAGAAACCTCGAACTGTGCCGACTCCTGGTCAAGGATATTGATTTTCGCAATAACACCGTATTTATCAAAGGCGGCAAAGGCCACAAAGACGGTATTGTGTGTATTTCTCCTACGTGTTTACAAATTATTGAAGAATACCTCGAACGGTATCCGAGAAGAGAAGAACAGACACTTTTTTTCAGTGTGGCCTTAAATAAAAAAGAAGACGCTCTCCATACCGATGCGGTCCGGAAACTCATTAAACGAATTGCAAGGAGAGCAAGCATTCAAAAACGAGTATGGCCTCATCTATTCCGACATTCGCTAGCTATGAATATGCTTTTAAAAGGGTGTGATATTTACTCGATCCGGGAGCAGTTGCGCCACTCATATATTGATACGACCCTTGTGTATGTTCACTCCAACCCTCAAGTCATGCAAAACCGCTATCAGATCTTTTGCCCCAACTATGTCTGGGAATCATCAATGGCTACCTTAATTTTGAGTAACCCTCAACGCAGGCCTTATTTAAGCAAACAAATTGCTCAAAATGTAGAAGCCCAAGTAATTTAAGTCACTTATGGATGAACGGAAACAAAAACTGCTGAAAGCCAAGATTGCCATAGCGCTTTTATACGAACTGGGTAGGAAACCGACACCAGAGGAGGTTAACCGCTTTTTTCTCATGGCGAAGGTACTTTATAAAGCAGTTCTAGGGGTTCATTTTGAGCGACAGAATCAGAAAAAGAATGGACAACTGGTTATTTTTTAATTCCTTATGTGATTGTTCGGGCAAGTCTCGGTGGTACCCTTCCGAAGAAACCGTACGAGTAAAATCTTGATAATATCTCTCTATTATTTCTCGATTCGCTCGATGAGACAAAAC
>CAYZEE010000032.1:0-12420 GCA_964477485.1 uncultured Gammaproteobacteria bacterium | reverse complement strand
TACTGGAAGATGATACCACGGGCGAAGCGTAGCGGAGTCCGTGGAGAATCATTTTGAAGTACAACTAATAGTACAGAGTAAATATTATCTTTAAAATTCTTTCATAAATAAATAAAGGTTAAGAATAAAAACTACACTATTAGGTTTTGAAACAGGTTCTCTGGGTTGGTAATGGCAAAGGGCTCCAAAATTTGCTGTATTAGTGCTTAAGTTCGGATAGGACCAAAAAGGCAATCACTGTGTAAGGTTGTCTTTTTGGTTAAGCTTTTTGGTTAAGCTATAAGGATTACAACGTTGGAAACCGTAAAACAAAAAGATGATTAATAAAAGGAAAAATTTTACCGTAATTCATGTAACCAATTGGTCTCCATTAGAGGTCGTTGGGGGATTGGAAACAATACTCAATATAACTTCTAAATTTCAAGCAGGAAATGGGGACAATGTACATATAGTAAGTTTAAGAGAAAACAGGTACCAAAATATTATAAAGAAAGATGGAGTGGTCTACTACGAGATTGGTACTTCGTTCAAACGTTCACCATCGACAAAAGATCTTTCAATCAAGGGGAAAATCCACTTATATCTTGAACTTTTTTACGTTAACTATAAGCTTGCTTTAACGGTTTTGAACTTATGTCTTAAAGAAAAACCTGACGCTGTTATTTTTTATTTCCAATTTTTTGCACCAATGTCCATTTTATTACGAATAGCAGGATATAAGACATTTCTAGGATTATACGTAGTTCAAAATTCAATTAAGCGCCTGACGATTAACTATTTATTATTTTTTTTAGTTATGAAATCTTTTAACGCTTGTTTTACACATGCTAAGATATTTAATAGTAAAGAAGGACTCAAGTTGAACAATATGGAAATTCTTAAATCATTTTTTGGTAATAACGTTTTTTATATTCCATGGGGAATAGATATAAAAGGAACAGAAAAGGCTTCAAATTCAGTTTTACCTAAATATTCCAAAGGAAAAACTTTAGTGATATGTTCAAGGAGATTGGTTGAAGAAAAAGGGGTGAGAGTTCTTTTAGAAGCAATACCAGAAGTGCTTGGGAAATTTAAAAATGTTTTATTTTTATTCACATCGGAGGGATATTTAAAACCCCTATTAGTTAAGAGAGCAAGGGAATTAAGAATTAGTAATAGTGTAATCCTTACTGGCGTTTTAAATAGAAAAACCACACTAGCTTTAATAAAAAATAGTAAAGTTATGGTTGTTCCTTCGAGCGGTGAGGAAAATTTCGGAATGATTTTTCTTGAAGGATACGCTTTAAGAACCCCAATAGTATCTACGACTTTCGGTGGAATTACTAATGTTGTTAAAAACGGAAAAACAGGAATATTGGTAAAGCCACAAAATGTAAGTGAGTTGGCAGCAGCAATTATAAAACTTTTATCGTTTAGAGAATTAAGAGAAAGATTCACGGAAAATGGTAGGCAAAGATTAGAGAGATTGTATGATATTAATACGACTATTGATAAACTGAACAGGGTAATAACAAAAATAAATGAAAGGTAATACAGTATTCGTAATTACGCCTCAATCATATACTGGACCCAGTAAGCAGTACAGTTATCCTAGACTAATACTTTCTTTTTGAGAATCTAAATTATATAATAATTTACATGATTAAGCTTATTAAATCTACCTTCTATAAGGAAAAAGAGACAAAGAGAAAGCTAGTTAATTTTATCTTAAAAGCCAATCAATTAAGCATAGGTGGGCAATGTAAGGAGTTTGAGGAAAAATTTGCTAAATATCAGGGCAGAAAAAAATGCATTTTTGTTAACAGCGGGAGCTCGGCAAACTTGGCTATTATACAAGCTCTACTAAATTTGGGAAGGATAAAAAAAGGAGATTTTGTAGGTTTCTCATCTATTACATGGTCAACAAATGTTATGCCCTTTATTCAGTTAGGTCTTATACCTATTCCCATAGATGTTGAACTTGATACGCTAAATATATCTAATAACAAATTTAAAGAGATTATAGGGAAATATCCAATAAAAATGCTGTTTCTTACAAATTTGCTTGGATTTTGTGGAGATATAGATGAGATTAAGAAAACATGTGATAAGCAAAAAATAATTTTAATTGAAGATAATTGTGAATCATTGGGGACTGTCTACAAAGGCAAGAAATTGGGTAATTTTGGTTTAGCTAGTACATTTTCTTTTTATGTTGGTCATCATATGTCAACAATTGAAGGAGGTGCAATCTGCATGGATAATGAAAATTTAGAAACAATGCTTCATATGGTTAGAGCTCATGGCTGGGATAGAAATTTAACTGAGGGAAAACAATTGAGAATAAGACTTAAGCATAATGTAAATTCATCCTTTTATTCGCGCTATACATTCTATGATTTAGGATACAATTTGAGGACAACAGAGATTAATGGATTTATCGGCAATACCCAACTGGATTATATTGATGAAATTGTAAAAAAAAGAAACAGGAACTTTCTTGAAATTGCGCCAAAGATTTATTCACAAACTGATAAATACTATACTATAAAGTATGATCATATTGATTTAGTTTCTAATTTCGCAATACCTGTAATATGTAAAACCAAAAAATTAAGAGATGATCTTGTTGAGAAATGCAAAGATAAAGTAGAGATTAGACCAATAGTAGGAGGAGACATGCTTACTCAACCTTTCTTTCAAAAATATCTGCCGAATATAAAAAAGAAATTTAACAACTTAAACGCAAAGCTTATTCATGAACAAGGTTTCTATTTCGGTAATAATCCAGAATTATCAAGTAAAGAAATAAAACAGATTATTAGTATTTTCACTTAGATATAGATATGAATATAAGTTCTAATTCATCTTTTTGGAAAGGAAGAAAAGTTTTAGTAACGGGCGGAGCAGGGTTTATTGGTAGCCATGTTGTTGAAAAATTAGTTTCTCTACAATCAAAGGTCTCAGTTATAGATAATTTCCAGAACGGATCAAGAAAAAATATAGAAAAAGTTATAAAAGATATTAACCTGCATATTGGTAACTGTATGAATCCAATTGATGCGGAGAAAGCCTGTAAAGACCAAGAAATTGTTATGAATTTGGCTGCAAGAGTAGGCGGAATTGAATATAATAGAGCACATCAAGCAACAATGCTTAGAGATAATTTATTAATAAGTACAGTGATGATAGAAGAAGCAAGAAAAGCTGAAGTTGAAAGATTTCTTTCAGTTTCTAGTGCATGTGTATATTCAAGAAATTGCTCAATTCCTACTCCTGAAATAGAAGGTTTTATTGATGAACCTGAGCCAACAAATGGAGGATATGGATGGGCAAAACGAATGGCAGAAAAACTAGCTCTCTATTATGCGGGAGAATTTAGAATGAAAATAGGAATAGTGCGTCCTTATAATTGCTATGGGCCTCGTGATCATTTTGATCCTAATGTTTCCCATGTTATTCCTGCTTTGATAAGGAGAGTTTTCGAAAGAGAAAATCCGGTAAGAGTGTGGGGAAGTGGAAAACAAACCAGAGCATTCTTATACGTTGAAGATATGGCTGAAGGTATGATGAGAGCAATCGAAAAATATCCATTTCCTGATCCTGTTAATTTAGGTACAAATGAGGAGATATCAATAAAAGAATTAATTGAAAAAATCATTAAGATTAGCGGGATTCAAACAATGCCTGAGTTTGATACAAAAAAACCCGATGGTAGCATAAGGAGAAACAGTGATAATCAAAAGGCTATCGATAAAATAGGTTTTTTAGCTAAAGTTTCGCTTGATGAAGGATTACAAAAAACAATATCATGGTACAAACAAAAATTGAAGAAAAATTAAACAATAAAACTGTACTCATAGTTTCCCACTTTTATTCACAAGGCCCGGGTACAAGACTAGAGGAATTTTTAATTCCAAAAGTAAATAAATTAATTTATATTAGTCATCCCTTTTTTTTCTCAAAAGATAATCGTTCATTTTTACGTATATACCAGAAAGGAAAATTAATAAAAAACAAAAAAAATATAAGATTGAAAGGGCCTGAATTTATTTTTTGGTTTAGAGATATTATTTTAACTTTCTTATGGATAGCCAGCGTTAAAGGAAAAATAGATTATTGTTTCTCACTTGATAGTCTACTGACAAATACTGTCTACCCTTTTAAATTTTTTAGAAAAATCAATAAGCTTGTTTTCTACACAATTGACTTTGTGCCGTATCGTTTCTCAAGTAGAATACTTAATAATTTTTATTCTTATTTAGAAAAAAGAGCAGTTACAGTAAGCGATAAAGTCTGGAATTTATCTTCTATAATGTCAGAAGAAAGAGAAAAAAGAGGATATAAAAAGGAATATTTGAAAAAACAAATCACTGTGCCTATTGGTACGGATTTATCAGTTAAGCCCCTTCCATTTAATAAAATTGATCAAAAAAAAATTGTTTATCTTGGAATAATAAATAGAAAACAGGGAGTAGAGATACTTATTGAGGCCATGGTAGATGTAGTAAGGGAATTACCTGAAGCGCATCTTCTATTAATAGGTGGGGGTCCATATATAAAATTACTGCAGGACAAAATAAAGAAATTAAAACTAGAGAGAAGTATAAAAATGACCGGTTTTATTGAAGATTTTTCTGAGGTTGTAGATTTAATGAGGGATGGAGCTATCGCAACTGCTCCATATATAGATAATGACTCTGCATATACAAGATATACAGATCCTGGCAAACCGAAAGATTATTTATCTATTGGGTTGCCTGTGGTTATTACAAAAGTTCCTCAAATTGCTTACGAGATAAATAAAAAACAGTGTGGTATTGCCATTGACTATAATAAAAATGCATTGTCCATGGCGATTATAAAATTATTATCTAACAAGAAATTGCTGCTTAAATATAGAAATAATGCTATAAAACTTGCTAAATCTTATAGCTGGGAAAAAATATTTAAAAATGCATTTGAGCAAACATTATCAAAATTGGCGTAAACTTAGGTTCAGTTTGATTAAGCGAATATTTTTATGCTACCCTTAAGGGATGTTTTTAAGTTTCAAAAGAATAAGTTAAATTATACCAAGGTTTTACAAATTTAAATAAAAATGAATAAAATAACAAAAAATGTCAAAAAAACAGCTCTAGTTTGCGGAGCAGGTGGATTTATAGGAAGTCATTTGGTAAAAAAACTTAAAAAAGAAGGATTTTGGGTAAGAGGAGTTGATCTCAAAAAACCAGAGTATGGAAAATCAGAAGCGGATGACTTTATCGTTGGAGATTTAAGAGATCAAGTATTTGTGAAAAAGATTTTTAAGCAAAAATTTGATGAGGTTTATCAATTAGCTGCCGATATGGGCGGCGCAGGATATATTTTTACGGGAGATAACGATGCAAATATCATGCATAATTCTGTACTTATTAATTTAAATGTGTTGCAAAGCGTACTGAAATCAAAGGTTGGAAAGATATTTTATTCATCTTCAGCGTGTATTTATCCGGAATATAATCAGCTAGATACAAAAAATCCCAAGCTTTCCGAAGAATCCGCATATCCGGCCGCGCCGGATAGTGAATATGGATGGGAGAAAATATTTAGTGAAAGGCTGTATTTGGCATACCATAAAAATTTTGGGTTAGAAGTAAGAATAGCTAGGTTCCATAATATATTCGGACCGAAGGGAACTTGGACTGGTGGAAAAGAAAAGGCTCCAGCCGCAATGTGTCGCAAGGTTGCGGAAGTCAAAGATAGTGGATTGATAAAAATGTGGGGAGATGGAAGACAAACCAGGTCATTTTTATATATAGATGAATGCTTAGAAGGAGTGCGCCATTTGATGGATTCAGATTTTACGGGGCCGGTAAATATCGGTTCTGAAGAAATGGTTTCTATAAATCAATTGGCAGAAATGGTTATGAAAATAGCTGGAAAGAAGTTAAGAATAGAACATATTCCAGGTCCGCAGGGCGTTAGAGGTAGAAAATCGGACAATAAATTAATTCAAGAAAAGCTTGGTTGGAAACCGACTAGTTCTTTACGAGATGGCTTAGAAAAAACTTACTCTTGGATTAATGAGCAAGTGCATAAATCCGGTAAATAATTTCTCGAGATATTTATATGACTACTAATTTAGTTATTGGGTCTGAAGGATTTATTGGTAAGCCTTTTTGCAAATTTCTTGAAAGAAAGGGCGAAAAAGTTGTGCATTTTGATATCAAGAGAAATAAAAGAGAAGATGGTAGGTTTTTTAAATTTGATTTTAAGAACATAGATAAAATTTATTTTCTTGCTTGGGATGTCGGAGGGTCTAAATATCTTTACGAATCAAAACTTCAAATGTCTCAATTAAAGTGGAATTTGGCTTTGATAACTAATATATTTAATCAACTGGAAGAACAGAAGAAAACTGATTTTCTTTTTGTTTCAAGTCAGCTAATAGAAGAAGCAGATACGGTATATGGCTCTACGAAAAGGCTTGGCGAAGTATGGACAGATTTGCTTAAAGGCGTATGCGTTCGCGTTTGGAATGCTTACGGAGTAATGGAAAAACAAGATATTAAAAGTCATGTAATTTCTGATTTTATTTATCAGGCTTTATTGACTAGCGAGATTAAAATGATGACAAACGGAGAAGAATGGCGTCAATTTACACATATAGATGATCTTTGCAATGCCTTTCGTATGGCACTAAATTCAAAGAACCTAAGGCGTACTATATACGATGCAAGTAGCTATGAGTGGATTAGAATAATTGATGTTGCTCAAATAATTGCTGACTTAACTGGAGCAAAACTTTATCCAGGAAAAATAAAAGGCCACGATCCTCTTCCTGCTGATAATATAGGAAGAATTCCAGGTTGGCTTCCAAGCATTGAGTTTAAAAATGGAATAAGAGTAATGGTTGAAGAAGCGAAAGAAATTCTCAAGAATGATAAGAAAAAATAGTCCTCCATTATCAAATAATTCATCTGTATTGTTTGCCACGTTTTCCGTATGGAATAATAATCAGCGTTTGCCGGTAAACGGAAACGTAGAGCCATTACGGGATTTTTTAGTATCAAGGATTAAAAAATTAGTAATTATTGATCAATTGCATCCAGGCAGTGAGGATATGATGCCAATAATTGAGGAGTATTCTAATAATAATATGAAATTTATACTGCATAAATCTTCATGGATTGTCTATTTATTAAAACCGATTTTAAAAATGTCACACTCTGCGGATACTCAAATCAGATTTAAAATTCGCGATTTTTTGTCTGTAGTAGACTGGTCATTCAGAGATAAAACGCATTTTGATTATTTTATCGGTTTAGAAAGCATAAATGCCTTGGCTGGAATTTTTTTACGGAAAATCGGCCGGGTTGGTAAAATAGTATATTATGTTTCTGATTATTCTCCAAATAGATATCCAAATAAATTATTCAATTGGTTATATCTTGCTCTTGACAGGTTTTGCGCAATTCACGCTGACTATATTTGGGATGTTTCAAAAGCAATGCAGCCGGCGCGCATTAAAGCAGGACTAGACTCTCAAAAATCTGCTCCCGTAATTCATGTTCCTAATGGTTTATATCAAAATCAAATTAAGGCCAATCCTGTCTCTGAAATTGATAGACATTCTATGGTATATATGGGGACATTAGGAAGAGAAAACGGACCAGACATTGCAATCCAAGCGTTATCTTTGGTTCTACAAAAGTTTCCAGATACTAAATTACATATTATAGGAGGTACGAATAGGGATTTTGCTTGGCTAAAGAAAATTATTCAAAAAAAACACTTGGGAAAATCAGTTTATTTTCATGGATTTGTTCTAAAAAATTCAAACATGTCTAAGATAATCAGATCATGCGCTGTTGGTCTAGCTCCGTATAGGGCAATACCAGGGTCGCCGCGATATTATGCAGACGCAGGGAAGATCCGTGTTTATGCGGCGGCAGGAATAGCAATTGTTAGTTCTCAAGTACCGTCGCTTGGTTTTGAAGTAGCAGAAAAAGGCGCTGCTATTATCGCAAACGATGATCCAGAAAATTTTGCTGATGCAATAATTAATATTTTTACTAGCTCTAAAAAATATCTAGAGCTTCGAAAAAATGCTATGATGTTTGCGAAAGACAATACTTGGGAAAATTCATTCTTAAACGCGTTTAACAAAATGTAGTATTAGTAGTATTAATAGTATTATGAAGTTTAAAAACTTTTTTTTACAATATCAAAATATTTTTTTCCATAGGGTTTTAGAGAAAGAATTATCTAATTGTAATTCTGTTTTAGATGTTGGTTGCGGTCATAGCTCATCGATAGGTATGATTCGCAGAAAATTTCGTAGCGAAGGAATTGATATTTATGAAAAAAATATTCTTGAAAGCCGCAGAAAGAAATTACATGATAAGTATATGCTTGGTGATATAACAAAATTAGCTAAGCTTTATAAAAAGAAAAGTTTTGATGTATGCGTTGCCATTGATGTTATTGAACATTTTGATAAAAAGGATACCCTGAGACTTATTAGAGATATGGAAGCTATAGCTACGAAAAAAGTGATAATTTTAACGCCTAATGGTTTTTATGAACAACATGCCTTTGATGATAATCCGCATCAAATTCATAAGTCAGGATGGATAAAGACAGATTTAGAAAAATTAGGATATACTGTTTATGGTTTAAGAGGACTTAAATTTTTAAGAGATGATCATGCAGGAATAAAATATAGGCCTTGGTTTTTTTGGGGAGCCTGTTCTTTTTTGTCGGAAATAATGTTTTTTTCATTTCCTTCGTTATCATTTGATCTTTTTGCTGTTAAAAAATTAAATAAAATTTAATATGAAGTTATTAATTTCAAAGTTATTTAAAAAATATAGTAACCTATTGCAGGATATACTTATTATAGTTTTATTAGGTTCTATACCTCTAATATGGTTTACTAACAATCATTATGTTATTGGAAGTGATGCTATTTATCCTCTCGATGTAGTTAATTTTTTTAAGAACCTTTTTTTTACGTGGACAATTGGTTTGCCGCTCGGGCAGGATGCATCTATAAATATGGGTACAATTATCATCAATGGAATTGAAGCATTTTTTAATGCTGTTGGGTTTTCAATATTTGATGCACAAAAACTTACTTTCATATTTTGGTTTATTGCCATGGGTTTATCAATGTATTTTTTTGTATATTCATTTCGCAAAATATTTAACTTACGTTATTTTCCGCTTATTGCATCAATATTATATGTATTTAATTTTTACTTGTTGGCCTTATGGA
Source organism: uncultured Gammaproteobacteria bacterium (assembly GCA_964477485.1). Classification (GTDB taxonomy): domain Bacteria; phylum Patescibacteriota; class Microgenomatia; order Levybacterales; family UBA12049; genus CAYZEE01. The sequence goes on along the minus strand of CAYZEE010000032.1, from coordinate 3,179 downwards.
GATTGGGCGCAGGCACAACATTTTCTGCTTATACAGCCCTGCCTTTAATTGCGTTACTTTTTATAAAAGTTATTTTAAGACAAGTTTCTCCAATTAAGGCGGGTATTCTAATATCATTAGTGTTGTTTTTATTTAGCGGTGGCGGCGGAACAAGTCTTCCGCTCTATGGAGGGATAATAATTACTCTTATAACCGCATTTGCCTTTTTTTTAGTAATTAGCAGCAATAATGAAAGAATAAAAATTATTTCCAGGACTTGTGTATTAGCGATTACGACAGCCGCATTGTCGTTTTTTCTGAGCGCGTATTGGATTTTTCCAATGATTCCGTATGTACATTCAAATTACAATTCTGGAGTGGCGGCTCAAGGTGGAATTGGCGGCATAATAAAATGGGTTGATTCTGTAAGTCAGCATACAAGTATTATTAATTTATTTCGTTTACAGGGATTCCCGGATTGGTATAACAATATAAATCATGCTTACTCCAATTATTTTTTGCAAAACCCATTTCTTATCTTTTTTAGCTTCTTATTTGCATTTTTTGCTTATCTGTCGTTATGGTTTGTTCGGGAGCGAGAACAAAAAAAAATTATCGTGTTTTTAGTTGTTTTGTCCCTGGTGGCAATCTTTTTTTCTGCAGGAACACATTCGCCTACAGGTCCTCTTTTTATTTTTCTTATGGAACATATTCCCTTCTTTGTGATTTTTAGATCTGCGCAATATAAATTTGTTCCTGCTCTTTATTTTGCTTTTGCTATTCTAATTTCCTATACGATAAACGTATTGATAGAAAAGCGTAAAAATTTTAAATTCTTTCGCTTTAAAATAGTAGTTCCCAAAAAACTTCTTGCGGCAGGCATAATAGGACTTATACTTTTATATCACTTTCCTTTTTTTGGGAAAGATTTTTTTGTTTGGAATAAACCCCTTACAACACTACTGCGTATACCCGATTATGTTTATCGTTATGAGGATTGGAGTAAAAATAACCTCAACGACGAAAGCCGAATGCTGTTGTTGCCGAGGCTAAATTCAACTTGGAAACTAGAAGTATACACCTGGAAATTATTTAGTTCACTAAGTTTATTTAACCTTATTTCCACTAAGCCTATTATGGAAAACTCAGGTGGTTTAAACGATGGACAATACGCGCTTATTAACCGTCTTTATGATGAGATTTTGAACAATGGTCCCCATATTTCGGATATCGCGTCCTTATTGGAAACGCCTTTTGCTTTGCTCCGGAATGATAGCTATTATAACTTGAGTTGGATTCCATCTGAGAGCCCGTCATTATATAGGAACGCTTTAGAAAAAAGTAAGTTTATTTCTTCTGTTTGGCGCGATGGCGAATGGGACGTATACGGATTGCCTTTTGATGATAATCATAAGTTGTATGGGTTAAAGGACGTAACAGAATTTATCGGAGAAGAAGGTGCAATTACCGGAGCAGTTGTCGCGGGCTCAAATAATTTTTTTTACTCAACCCCCCAAAATGGTCAATTTACAGGCGTAAACTTACCAATTGATGGCATGATTTATTCATTACCCTGCGAATCATGCATTCTAGAAAAAAACCTTGATTTGCCAGCATTATCGTCTGCAGGTATTCTTCCAGATTCTCCTTTCTATTTCATAAAAGAATGGAAAGAGAGAAGTGTTGATAACCAAAATCTTGATACAAAACAATTAATGGTGAATAGGTTGGGATTGTCGGTAAAGCGAGTGTCGGAAATGAGTAGTCTTATTAATAAAAACGCAAATGAAGATTTAATTAGTAAAACAAATGAAAAAATATTGGGATATTGGAATTTTATCAATACCTACGTAGACAATACGGTTATTAAAGATAAACAAACTGATTTTTCACTGGTGCGAACGTTGCAAGCGTATATAAAACTTGAACGGCCAATATTGATAAAGTTATATGACGCCGTAGGTCCCGGGAATCTACAGCAAGAAATTGGTAGCACTATATGGAAAATAAATTCGACGAATAAGTCAATTAACACTGTAATCCGAGGAAATGATTGGTCAAGAGTTAAAGAATTTGCGGTTCCAAATAATCTTGTGCAAGGAGAAATGTATATAGATGCATTGTCTCTCGACAAGAGGAGTAATGGATCTCTTTTGGTTCCAAACAAAATTCAAATAAATCAATCTACTTTTTCTGTTAAAGCAATAGATAATAGAGAGAAAATTTCTCTCGGTTTATTCGATCTATCAGGCGCATCTTCAATAAAGCTTTTTTTCCCGCAACCGAGTAATTTGTTTATTAATCGACATAAGCAGAATATTTATTTTGCCGATTCGCAAATGAATTGTATTGTTGGTGATATTTCTGGATTTTCTTGGAAAAATACTTATAAGGTTATATATAGCGTTAATCCTTCTCTTGCAAAGAATGCGATGATCTATATAAATGTTAAAAATGTGGGAAAAATTAATAAATACAACAATAATTATTTTTACCCGACTAGTAGTTACGCTGTAGATACGAATAATGCAACACAAGAATATATTACTATTGTTGGTTCCGATGGGGATACATCGGCATCTGTATATTATTGTCAAAATACAATAGATAATCCTGAACAATCATTAAAATCACTGAATATCGAAAACATAACAACTCCGCAGGTTTTTTTTATACCCAAAGATAAATCAAACGTTAACGCGCGGGTGCAAAAAATTAGCTACACTAGAATTGATTCCACAAAATACTCCATGAAGCTTCATACAAACTCACCAATGGTTGTTACTTTTAATGAAGCTTTTAATCCATTATGGAGATTATATGAGGTAGATGGAAAAATTTCACCTTGGTCATTTGCGGAAACGTTGTTCAAAAAACCAGTTTTTAACAATACTCATTTTGAGATATATGATTTTGCCAATGCATGGTATATTAACAAGTCTTTTGATGGTAAATTAATTGTTGAATTTTATCCTCAACAGCTTTTTTATGAGGGCTTAATACTTAGCAGTATCACGATACTATTGTTGTCAGGTTTCTGTTTGATATACAAAATAAGCAGGAAAGGTAAAAAAAATGAAGAAGTTTTATAACAAAACAAAAAAAATTTTCACAGAAGGTTCTTTAACCATGGATAAAAAGATTGTTAGAATTTTTATAAAATAAAGATTTAGGCTTTATTTTTTTGTATTACTTTCTGT
>CAYZEE010000031.1:0-14375 GCA_964477485.1 uncultured Gammaproteobacteria bacterium | reverse complement strand
AATATAAATAGATATAAGACGCAAATCCAATAATTCCTGTTGTAACCAAAACAAACAATAAACTAACATCGGTTCCTCCTGCCGCATGACTGGGATCAAATTTTAAAGCAGTGAATCTATACCTGTATTGCGCAAATCTATAAGCGTTAAAACCAACGCCCAGAACTGGATTTTTTGAAAAAACTATCAGTGCTTGTCTTGCAGAGCTTATCCTGGCTTCAGATGAGACTTTTCTGAATAAATTAGTTCCTGTCGTCTTAAATGCTCTTGGAGAAATAATTATGAAAAACAATGTGAAACTAATTAAAACCAAAATTAATTTAAAACGCCTTTTTAAAATTAAGAATAAAAGTAAACCGACAGCTAACATTAGAATTGCACTTCTTGAATAGGTTAAAAACACAGCTGTAAATGCAACTATTCCCAAGAATCCAAAAAACAAAATTTTTAATCTATATTTTTCTTTAAAAGAGACTTCAAGTAATCCAACTATTAAGAAAATAAAGAGGCAGAAAAATGCGCCCGCAAAGTTAGGATCAAGAAAGGTTGAAAACATACGATATAAATGCTCATCCCACCCAAGATAATATAAATTTTTAAGATTTGGGTAGAAAAAGTACTGAATATACCCAAGGATGAGAATTAGGGCACCCGGAATTAACATAAGAAGCGGAATTTTCTTTTTAAATTTATCATCAAGCTCTAAAACAATAAAATATATCAATGCGTAAGCAGCCCATCTTAAAAGATACAGGAATGAAATTAATACTTCGTGCTGAGAAAGTAAGTGCATATTAATGGCTAGCGACAAAATTCCAATTCCTGCAAAAACAGCTAAAGCTTTTGTTAGCACACCTGTTTTTACCTTTTTTCTTTTAACTAAATGAAAAATGATCCAGTATATTATTAAAAATCCGACCGCAACATCATTCAAATTAACAGGGGCATAAGTTGCTACCTGAAGCCTTAATACCTCTCCTGCCGAAACTGATAATAAAGCAAATATGAATAACGTTTTTAGTATGCCCATTTTTGGCCTCCCAATGAATAGAGCTTAACATGCGTTTTCTGATTAATATAAACAAGCGGCCAATAAGAAAACCTGGAGGGCAAAGATGTGTTCTGGGTGGCGATGTAATTAAAAATATCGCCTTTTTTTACCCATGATGAGTCCACGAAAGGGAAGTCGACATAGTATAAATTGTGAAAACCGTATAAAAGAACTCTATCTTTGCTCTTGATATTTTTCTTAAGATAGCCATCAGTGTCATAAAAATCTCCAAAAGAAAAATTGAGATGACTTGCAAGGAACCTACCTTTTGACTCTTTCCCAAAAATTACAGGAAGATATTTTACATTGGCAATCGCTCTATAGCTTATTGAAAATAAAAATGCAGCAATTGCTAATATTATTGAGAATTTATAAAAATATTTAGTTTTTTTGAGCTCATTAATTGTCCCAGCAACGACTATTGAAAAAGCCGGTAAATATGGCAATATAAAACGACCCCCTCCTGTTCTAGGTGTAAAATACCATACAATAATCGCAAGAAATGAATAGATCGATATTACTTTTAATAAACGGCTAAATTTTCTGAAATAGATGATAATCAAAGGTAAAAATATTATATAAAGAGGTGAAATAGGATCGGCAAGACCGGTAAAAAGAACCCACATATCCTTTATGAAATTAAGAGGGTTAAATAAATTAAGACTTAAACCGATAGGATATGTATGTGAAAAAAATGGAAAAACAGGATTCCCTGTATGAATGTAGGAAAAAACAAACCACGGAAAAGGAATTAATAATGCAAAACACAGGTATGCAAGTATGCTTGTGACTAGTGCTTTCAGCTCTTTATTTTTTTCCAAAAAATGTTTGTAGGCAATTAACAAAATAAAAATAAACAGACTCCCGATTGCTAAAAGCTTTGTTGTAATTGCAAGCCCCAACACTATGGCCGACTCTATGAGCCATCTTTTTTCTCCCTTCTCCCAAAAATTTATAAATCCCCATAAAGCCATAATTTCGAAAAAAGTTCGTGCTAAATCTATATAAGCCGTGATTGACTGCCAATCAACAACCAAATTAGAATAAAAGATTACAACAACTAAAATTGAAAATTTTTTGTTTAGAATTTTTCTTGACAGTATATACAAAACGATTAAGGACAATATACCAAATGAAAAGTGAATAAGTTTTGCCAATACTTCACTGCCAAAAAATAATGACGCAGTATATAACATCTCCGCAAGCTTAGGCATAGCCGAATAATACAGAAGGCCTCCTGGAATATATGAAATTGAATGGTTAATTAGATAAAGTTTTGGAAGGGTCAGATGGTACCAAAGCGCATCAAATGCAAATTCCGGCCCTAAAGTACCCGTTAAATTTATTATCATTTGAACTAACAATAAGAATATTAGAAGAACCGCTAGTTTGTTTTTTTTAATAACTCTAGAAAAATAATTTAGACGATTCTTTTTAAAACTTATTAAAAAAATAAAATATCCGAGAATTTGATTTTTTTTCCATATTAGAATTGATGACAGAAAAAATAAGGTTATAAACACTATATCCTGCTTATAAAGAAGTCCCAAAAGCCCAAGGGCAAAAATTACATACGAATAAATCCCTATTAAAATGGCGACTGAAAACATATTTCCTCTATAAAGAACCTAGATATCGTCTCAATAAAATTAAAAAATCTATTTTTTTTGTTGCCATAATTGCCAAACTTTTCCTCGAACCAAAAAGGAGTGAAAACTCATCATTAGAGCAAAAATAAATCCAGGCAAGCCGTCAAGAAATCCCAATTTAATAAAATAGTCCTGAATGAATTTCCCTTTTGCGTAGGCAATAATTGACAAAAAATTTGGCTTTATTTTTTTTTCAAAAAGCTCCATTGAACGTATATCTGTATAAAAATTTATTTCTCTTAAAAACTCAGAAATTGTCTGATGAGGATAATGGAAAAGTGGATTTTTTAACTCGCCGATTTCCCCTTTTACCCTCCACTCCTCATGAACTCTACCTCCCCATTCCCCGCCGTCTTTTTTTGCAAACCTTAAAAGCTTGATGCTCCCTGTCTCTCCGTGCTTTAGTTCCTTTCTCCACATAAAATCTCTCCTTTTGACATAGAACCCATTGAAAGTTGAAAGTTGAAAGTTGAAAGTTGAAAGTTCCGAAATTAAAGCTTCAGATACCCTTTCGTCCGCATCGACAAATAGAATCCACTCTCCTTCTGCTTTTTTGAGCCCAAAATTTCTCTGTGCCGAAAAATCTCCGTCTAAGGCTCTTTTGAAAACTTTTATCTTTGATTTCGAATTTTTAATTATTTCTATTGTTCTATCTTCCGAATAATCATCCACAACGACAATCTCATCGCACCAGAAAAGGGTGTCTAAACAATCTACGATATTTTCCTCCTCATTCTTTGTCAAAATAACAGCGCTAATCATTTTTAGTTATTAATATTTGGTTATTTTTTTCCTCAATGTAAATCTTAAGACGCGTATTTTCTTTTTCAGGCTCGCTTTTATAATAGTACCACAACAAATATTCATAGTTCATTGTAAAACTTGCAAATTGGCCTCCTTTTCCCTTTCCAACCAGGTTATATTTTCGATTTTGGGTAAACTGTATAATTTTGTCAACCGCTTTTAAACGCTGGCTGAATGAATCGCCTGAAAAAATATTTAAGACAACATAATTAATATTCAAAACAACGATAATGATTAAAATCATTAAGCCTAAAACTTCGAATTTTTTGATCTTTATTAATTTATTTATAGCAAGTCCCATAATAACGACAATCGGGATGAATAATGCCGGCAGATATGCCTGAGAAGCTGTATGCGCTAATAAAAATCCTATAAAATAGATTACAAAATATATAAATAAAATCAAATAGCCCAAACTTAAATTTTTATTTTTGGACTCCTTAAAGACTTCAAGAAAGAACAGAAAAAAAGAAATTGCTAATAAAATTAGAGCGATCTTATAATTCTGCACAAAAATTAATCTTTTATAAAACTCGAGGAGAAAATTAAAAATTAAAGTGTAATTTGTGGATCCTGATGTAGCTCCAATTGCCGAAAATCCAAAAAACTTGAGAAATTTATATCCTGCCCATTCCGCGAATTTAAGTGTCTGAGGAAAACCATTGTTAAAGTCATAAATAAAAACGGGAAGCATCGGGATAAACAATGCAAATATGGATAAGATTATTGTTTTTGGATTTTTAAGTTTTAATACAAATTCACTTTTTTTATAAATACCGTAAAGGAAAAATACAACTATAATTCCCCATAGAGGAACTGTAGCAAGCTCAAAATTATAAAGGATAGATAACAATAGGATAACAGGAAAAAATATCTCTTTTCCTTTAAGCCAATTATAAACTGAGAAAATAAATAGCAAGGAAAAAAAAGGGATTAAGGCGGTATGATAAGGAAATCTGTCATTTTCGATTATTAGAGGAGAGAATGCATATAAAAATGAAGACGTAATGGCAGTACTTTTTTCAAACATTTCACTAATCACTTTATAAATTAAATAAATAGATATTGTTCCTACTAAAGCTACAAAATAAGCCGGCAAAAAAGGACTAAAGTTAAAAATTTTAAATAATATAATAAGAATATATGTCCAGTAAGGACCTTGGTGAAGCCATGTATGACTTGCTGTTATTCCTACCAATGGAATTTTTCCGCTAAGCATTGCATCTCTTGCTGATAAATAAAACCATCCTTGATCACCTATAAAAGACATCGTTTCACTAAGCTTAAATACCCTCATGAAAAGCCCGCCTAATATTGCAACTGCAAGAAGCACTTTGTACTTATCTGTTCTTAAAAATGTTTCGGTAAAAATTGCAGAAATGATGCCAAAATGTTTTTTAAAATAATAAAATCTACTTTTTGCGAATATATTATTTACATCTGTTTTACTCCGGTTGGTACTTGCTCCCCATAAATGAATTGTCTTTGCCTTCGGATTAATAAAGATTTTAAATCCTAAATTTTTTACTCTTTTGCAAAGATCAAACTCTTCGAAATAAAGAAAAAATTTATCATCAAATCCACCTACTTTCTTAAAGAGCTCATTTCTTATAATAAAAGCCGTTCCCGGAACAACATCCACCTCTTTATTATTCTCCTTATCCCAGTTATATAAATAATAATCCTTATAAATTCTATTATTCGGAAGTAATTTTTTAATAAATGATAAAGCGCAAATTGCACGAAAAGGCGTAAGTTCTTTAGTTCCCTGCAGAAGATATGGTTTCTTGGTCTTATCAAGAAGAAGTGGGGCTACTATTCCGGTCTTTTTACTTTTATCAATAAACTCATATAGATTATCTATGGTATTTCGAAAAATTTTTGTGTCCGGATTTAAGAAAAACAAATATCTTCCTCTTGCATGCCTTGCTCCAAGATTGTTTCCGGCGCCAAAACCAATATTGTATGGACTTTTTATATACTTAACCCACTTAAACTTTCTTTGAAGTTCATTCTTTATCAACTCTTTTTCGTCGTTATCAACGACTATAACTTCATATGATGTCTTTGAACTTGAATTATAGATTGAATCTAGGCAATTAAATAATTCATTCTCTGATTTGTAATTAACAATAATGATTGAAATGAGGATATCTCTCATGTATTCTTAAATAAATTATTCTTCTTTTTTGTAAATATTAAGAAGATTTTCAGCGCTTTTTTCCCACGTCCAATTTAATTCTGCGTTTTTTCTTGCATCTGTTTCCATTTTCTTCCTTAACGAGTCATTTTCTAATAATCTTTTTAAAACAACAAATATGCTTCTGATATTCCGATTAACTAAGTACCCTGTTGTTCCAGGTATTACCGACTCCTTGAATCCCCCCTCATTAAGAGCTACAACGGGCACACCGCATGAAGCAGACTCTATAGGGATAAGTCCGAAGGGCTCGTTTCTGCTCAAACAAACCACGATCTTTGCCCTATTGTACTCTTTTACTAATTTTGAATCTTCTATTCCACGGCCTTCTCCATTCCTCTCAATAATTTTTACTTTTGGCTTTTTAGAAAAAAGCTTAAGTGTATCTTCTAAAATATCATAGCCCTCAATTTCATTTTTTTGACCAAGGAAGAGAATATCATGATTTTTTTCAAATTTTAATGGCTTAAATAAATCAACATTTACCCCAAGATAACAGACTATGGACTTTTTCTTATACGCGTTTTTAATCCATTTTTTTGAAAATTTTGAATTAGCAAGAATCATATCTGCTCCGTTCAAATTTGTCCTATCGATCTTTTTTCGAATAGATCGATTCATCTTCTCATAATACTTCTTCATAAACGCTAAAGTTTTAATTTCTTTCAGAAGAAAATCGTCATATACAATTCTTAAAGGTTCCTGACAATAATAGATTTTTTTGGTTTTTAAAAATCGTAGAATGAATGGAGCTTGAGTATATTTCGATCCGTGCACAAAGACAAAGTCATATTTATTTTTATCAATTTCCTTAGCAATATTTTTATGAAGAGTATAAATCTTAAAAAGTTCTACCGTGTCCTTGTAAAGTTTTGCTCTCCAATCATTACCTTGCCATTTTCTTGATTTAAATTTTTTAAAATAGACTGCATTGAATATTTTTTCTAAACCTGCCTCCTGGACATCATCAACATAAAAAAGATCTACTTGATGATTTCGTTTTAAAACTATCCCAAATTCAAGTACTGCCCGTCTTGCTCCGCCGTAAGGTAATTCATGGAAAAAAGCAATTTTCATTTTATTTTTTCATTACTCAATATGCAAATATAATCATAGGCAAATAATAGATGCAGCGGCCAGAAAGAAGAAAATGGATAGAACAAAACAAAAATATTATATATAAAATCTTTCCAACTTACAAAAGGCTTATAGGCAACTACAGGAATAATTTTCCCTGCGAATTTATATCTTTTAAATAGATTGGCAAGATAATAATAGGTTGGCTCATTAACATGTTGAGTTTTGTGTAATTCATTTCGAGGATCTCTGGGTAAATTAGGGTATTTTTTACCTGTCAGAAGCTTATTGAGAAAAATAAACAAACTGCTAACGGGGTAAACATAAAACAAATGAGTAAAATTCAGATAAATTTTATTTGCTTCCGTATGCGTCAAGAGAAAACCATCTTTTTTTAAAACACGGGAAATTTTCTTTATCACTATTTTTAAGTCCTCTGAATACAAATGCTCAAAAACATCAATTGATATTACTATATCAAACGTATTTTTATTAAACTTCAATCTTTTCGCATCCATTAGATAAAATTTAACGCTCCCTTTTATTTTCTTTCCATTTAATAGTGAGTCTTTGGCCATATTTATACCATCTCTAGAATAATCTATGCCAATAACATTTGCTCCCATTTCCCCTAGGAGAATCGAGATGTCTCCTTTTCCGCAACCCAGATCCAAGATTTTCTTTCCATCTAAATTTATTGATTCAAAAAGCCTTCTAAATCTTTTATTTATCTTTCCATTCTTATCCAAGGAAGAACAGCAATTGGAGTAGTATTCCGTTGTGTATATATTAGAATTTAGTTGTCTTTGCCTCATAAAGAATCTTAAATGAAAAATAAGCAAATACGGGCACGGCTATAAGAGTACCGATAAGAGCCGATATTCCCGCTCCGATAATTCCGAATTTTATTGTTAGTGGAATAATAGGAATCATAAGACCCAGTAGGCTTATCAAGGTCACTACGCTTACGAATTTTTGTTTTCCTACCGCAAGAAAAAGAGCAGAACTAGAACCAGAGATTGCTCTAAGCACTCCAAAAACCGCAAGAATCTTTAAAACTGGCACCATTGGTAACCATTTTTCCCCTAATATTATCCTAACAATTGTCTCCGGAAAGAGAAAAAGTATTAATCCCAAAGGAACGGAAAGGATTGTTATAAAAAGCATCGTCTTTAGAAAAGCACTTCTCAATCTTAAAATATCTCCCGATATTTTTGAATAGACAGGAAATGTTACTTTTTGGACTACATCAGCTATTTCAGTAATCGGAAGCATTGAAATTCTATATGCTATTTCATATAAACCAAGCGCTCCTGAACCTAAAATCTTTCCGACTACTATATTATCGGCATTATGGTAAAGATAATTAAAAATACCTCCTAATGTAACCCATTTCCCTTGATGGAAAACTTTTAAAAAGTACGTTTTGTCTAAATTAAAATGAGGTATTGGTTTTATGATATAAAAAGACAGAAAAACTTCAAGGAGAACCCCTGCAATAAATCCTAAAACCAAACTCATTGCGCTTCTAGTGATAAAAGCAGATATTATGGTAACAGATGCGTCAAAGAAGAAAATTAACGATCTGTACCAAAATTCCTTATGAAATTCTAAGTATTTCTGGAATTTGACAGAGGAAGGATTTATAAAACCCCTAAACAAAGGGGCAAGGCTGATTAATTGTATTAAGAAAAAAGATTGCGGAGAATTAAAAAAGAAAGAAACGAATTTTGCACTAATAAATATAACGCTGGCTATAACAATTCCTCTTATTATGGATACTATCCAAGCGGAATCTATATATTTTTCCATATCATCTTTTTCTTGTATTAGAACTACGTTGACTCCGGTCTCTGTAAAAACTTCAAGAAGAGCTGTAAAAAGTATTGCGATGCCAAAAACACCAAATTGCACAGGCGTTAGAAGACGAGCTAATATTATAGTTCTTAAAAGAGAAACGCCTCTGGTTGACAAACGAAGAAGCCCAACCCAACCAATTCCCTTTACTGTATCTCTTGTATAGCCCATAAGCGAATTATATCAATCTTGTTGCTTTATATAAACTGAGGTTGTTAATGGAGAAGAAAGCAACCATGAAAAATAATAATCAGTATTATTTCCGACTAGCCTAAACAACGTTAAATCAGGCTCAATAACTGCGATTTTTTTGTAATTTGCGGCTTCCAGTCTTTTTATTAGATCTCTCTTAGACGAGGTCTTAAAGACTTTTGAATCTATCTCTCCATTTGTAATAACTAAAACGGGGGGTAATTTCCTGGTCTTGCTATCAACCAATTCGTATTTATAATTATTACTTGATTTTATACCATATTGGTTATAATAAAATTCTTTTTGAATAATATCCGGGATCCCTTGATAAATCGGGACATTTTCTATTCCTATTACCGTGCCTTTTGGAATATTGTCTATCAGCCATTCCGAAGAAACTTCCTGCGGACTCTTTACCATCCTCATCTGAATCCAAATAAACGACTCGAATAATTGAGAGACAATAATAGAAAATAGAAATATTAACAACAATGATTTATATTTTTTCGTTACAAACAATTTATTTAAAAACAGAGAACTAATCAGAACAAAAAATGGCAACATAACAAGGCTTCTGTTCCCTCCGGCAAGAATATTCAAAGGAAGCAGACTTATAAGAAAAACTATTGTTCCTACAAGCACTAGAAACTCAATCTTATTTTTTTTAATACCTTTTTTTAGGAAAAAATAAATCCAAAAAAACAAAGAAATAACCGCAATTAAGAAAAACCCATGACCAAAAATTATTGGATATTGATGGGTGAATAAGAATAAATATTCATTTTGTCCTAATTTAAGGTTGGAAAATACACTAGGGCTCTCAATAATATTATTTAGCAAATAGGAAATAATATTTCCTTTACCAAATAGTGTATCCGGCATGCCAAGTAAGAGTAAAACGATAGAAAAAGTAAAAAAACCCATAATCAGAGTTTTTAAGTTTTTTCTCCAATTAGGGTCGGGCAGAAAGTATGAAATTAAATAAATAGGAACTAGCGCAATAGCACTGACTTTAACAGATATCGCCAGAGCTGAAATAATTCCTGCCAGAAGAAAATTTCTCACACTTGGCACTCTCGCATAATAAAGAAAAAACAAAATGGATAAGTTAATCCAAAAGATAAGCGCTATGTCGTATTTAAAATAATTGCTTAAAGACAGCCAAATAGGATTAAAGATGAATAAAAATAAAACCAGCGTTTTATTAACATGTAAAAGTTTTGCAATCTTATAAATAACAAATATTGATAATATTCCCCAAATAATTGTATTAAATCTTAATATTTCAAATATCCTTTCCCTCATAATCCAATTGTCAATCGTTAAATGAAATGGATTTATAATCTTAAGAAAAATAAAAGGGATAAGGTAAATACCTGATAAAATAAAATTAAGCATTGTGCCGTGAGCAGAACCTACTACATTCGGAGTTCCGTATTTAAATGTAGTTCCTACTGCGTGAAGCTGATGCCATTCATCCATGTTGTATGGGAAAGGATGATTCTTATTGGGAATACCCCAATGCAAAATTGATACCATAATTGCAAGATATATTGACACTGTAGCAAACAAATATTTATTTTGTTTTATGTAAACAAAAAGATTGAATCTTCTGATTAAATTCAATAATCCTACGATCGTTCCCGATAAAACTGCGACATCAGCTGTTAATTGAAGAATTGGCAAAATATAATAAGCTCTCAAATCCCTTACGTACTTATAGTTTTTTTTAATTGACCAAAATAAATATAAAATGAAAAGTGTCAAGAGAATTGTCATTCCCGCAAATGATTTATAAATAAACGCCAGAGACAATAAGTATAATCCCAAAAAATAACGGGCAAAGAGTAAAAGAACATTTAACCTTAATATTCTTGCATTTATGTCTCCTTTTGCAATTCTAAAGAACATAATAAAAGAACTTAAAAGATTATTTCTCGGTATCCAAGAAGCTACTGCCTTTCTAGAAAATTCTATATTAAAACTGTATTTTTTAATTTTTTGTGCAAAATCATAGTCTTCACTTGCATCTAAATCCTCCTTAAACCCTCCTAATTTTTTCCATACTTTTTTTCGAAATGCCATTGATCTTGTTGCCGGCAAAAAATCATTAGGACTAATCTTATCCTCCATAACCAATACGTATGGGACGAGACATTTTTGAAAAATATTTTTTGCTAAACCTTTATAATATCCTGCCACAGCATCGACTTTTTGGTCGTTAAAAGGTTCTACAATATTTTTGACCCAATTTTTATCCAAAATGCAACCCGCATCACTTGAAAGAACAATATCATAAGTTGCTTGTCTTATAGCCTCATTTCTGCCAACCGGTATATTCCCTTTTCTTATAATTACTTTAAATTTTAAATTTTTAAATTTTTTTTTGATATTTGATATTTGATATTTTATTTTAGCTACTGTTTGGTCACTGCTTCCTCCATCCACAATAACGATTTCATCAGGTAATTTGGTTTGATTAAAAATAGAAAATAGGAATTTTTCAATTGTTTCTTCCTCATTAAAAACTGTGCAGACAAATGATATTTTCATACGCTACAGTATTATATAATTTTTATCAAAAGCTGTACATTGCGATTGCGTTATTTTATAATTCAACAAATGAGACAGAACAAAATTGACATTATTCTCCCGACCTATTATGAAGAAAAAAATATTTTAAATGTATTAAACGGCATTAAAAAGTTCGTCAAAACCCCTTATGTTGTCACAATAGTTTTACAGGACAAAAATGATCCGACCATAAAGGTTTTAAAGGGAATAAAAGAAAAATTTAAAAATGTCAAAGTTATTTTTACTAAGGACGGCGTAGGGATGTTGAAGGCATTTCGCGCCGGTTTTTTAAACACCGGCTCCCCAATCATTGTTACCATGATGTCTGACTTATCGGATAATCCCGAAGACATCGATTTAATGGTTGATAAAATCAACCAGGGATATGATTTAGTCTGCGCTTCGCGCTACGTTAATCCAGGCAAAAGGATAGGAGGTCCAAAAATCAAGGCGCTACTTTCTTTTATTGCCTGTAAAAGTCTAAATAAAATAATATCTCTCCCTACAAATGATGCGACAAATGCTTATAAATGCTTTCGAAGGTCGATTTTAAAAAAAATAAAAATAGAGACTACTCAGGGATTTGCCCTGCCACTTGAGTTAACCCTTAAAACATTTTATCAGGGCTATAAGATAACAGATGTTCCTACGACATGGAGAGATAGAAAAGAGGGTAAATCAAAATTTGAGATGTGGATTATTCCTTACTACCTACGTTGGTATGCATACGGCATATTAAAGAATCTATTTTAACTATTATGATATTGACTCCAAATTTTATTAATTCCATCAAATACTCCAATTTCTGGCTTCCAATTAAGATTTTTTTTAATTTTTGAAATATCACTGATATAAATTTTTTGATCAGCCGGCCTCCAGGATTTATAGCACAATTTAAGTTTTTTTCCTCCTTTATTGTTAAGAAACTCAATCGCTTCTAGTAGGCTTATGGTATTTTTTACGCCTCCTCCGATATTAAATACTTGCCCCTTGACTTTATTAATATTTTCAAGCTCGAGTAGATATAGTTTTGCTAAATCTTCGCCAAAAACACAATCCCTTACTTGTTTTCCGTCTCCGTAAATATTAAGAGGCTTATTTGTTATTTTCGCCCGCACAAACCAGTCAACCCATCCCTGATCCTCAACTCCCTTTTGATACAAACCATAAACACAAGACATTCTATTAATAACGGTAGGGACGCCATAAATGTGGAAATATTCTTGACAATACAAATCTCCCGCTGCCTTTGAAACTCCATACAAACTGTGAGGAAACCTTCCTGAACTATCCATAGGAAAATTTTCATTAATACCCATTTCACTTATTCCATCAAGGACAGTTTTCCTGACAATTTTCTTATTAGCCTTTTTAAAATCCCAGACATAACGTTTCTTTTCTTCTTTAACAGGAATCAGATTTATCTCCTCGGAGTAAATTTTATTTGTTGATGCATATATTACTGGCGCTAACCTTTTTCTCGCAAATTCAAGAATATTTAAAGTTCCAAAAGCGTTTACGTTAAAATCATAAGTTGGCCACTTGATGGACCAGGGAATACCGGGGTTTGCAGCAAGATGAATAATTCCGTCTATTTTTGACGGGAGACGCTCTAGGTCTTCTTTATTTCGAACATCCCCTCTTACTATCTCTACTCTGGCTTTTTTTAAAATCGTAGAATTTTCTTCTGTATGCGGACGGAACAAGGAGTCAAAAGCAATAACCTCGTATCCTCTTTTCTTTGCCTCAAGTGAAATATTCGTCCCTATAAACCCGCAGCCCCCGGTTATTATTATTGTTTTTTTCATTGATAACAATCTTAATAGAAATCATATAAAATGTAAATAGCTAGATGAAAAAACGCGAATATATTATATCTGTCTTTATTTTCTTATTTTTCTTGATCCTCAAGCTATTAGCCCTCGAGGCCGAAGCTAAGCATGGTATAGAACTTAAAAATACCCTTGATTTTTCCTGGCAATCAGATATGGTCGAAAGACTGCTGCATGGATATGTTGCTGGCCGTGATTTCATATTTACATACGGTCCTCTATATCAAATTATTCAGTCTCTACCTTCTATTTTTTTAAATATTCCGTCTTATGTTTCGATTATAATCTCACAAATAATAATTACTTTCGTAAATTATATTCTTATCTTCTGGATGCTAAAATTATCGATTGACAATAAAGAAGAAATTATTTTTCCTTACACAATGGTGCTTCTTTTGGTAAGTTTTATTATTCCAATCGACCCAAATTCATTGATAAGAATTTTAATACTTCTGTTATTTCCTTTAATTTATTATAAATTCATATTCAAAGAGAATAGCCTGAATTATAAAAATGTTTTCCTTCTGGCCCTCCCAGGAGTATTTGGATTATATGTTTTTGATTTATTTGTGTTTTCTACAATAATATCTTGCGTATTTATTGCATTTAGTCTCTGTCTCAAAATTTTAAATAAAATTAAAAAAACATTCTCGGTTATTATTGCTCCCTTTTTTATTATTTCCTTGTTTGAAATTTCAATAAACTTAATATTAAGCCATAATTTAAACTACATTGCCTATTCACTGGACACAATAAGAAACTATCAATTTATAATGAACATTCCATTTTCATCTCACCAAAATTATTCCCCATTATTAATCCCCATTATTCTTATAATCACATTAATATTTGGTTTCAAAAAAAAATTATTTTCCGAAAACACTAAATATACAATAACTATTTTATCTTTTACGGCAGGGCTGCAGCTTAAATCGGCTTTAGTAAGAAGCGACGACGGTCATATTTTTCAGAGCGCCTACCCAAGCCTTATAATTCTGACTTTACTAATTTATTTATTGTTTAAAAAATTTAAAAAAATATATATCTTAATAGCAATCCTTTTAATTATTTCATTATTAAACATAAAACAAAACTCAAATCTTCAATTTAAAAATCTTTTATTAAACAAAGATCTAATA
>CAYZEE010000030.1:0-14520 GCA_964477485.1 uncultured Gammaproteobacteria bacterium | reverse complement strand
AAAAATGAAGAGAAAAATATAGACAACTGCCTCAAATCAATAGCGGGTCAAACCTACAAAAACCTGGAAATAATCGTCATCGACAATCATTCAACGGATAATACCAAGAAAATCGCACTCAGATATACCCCTAAGGTCTATAACAAAGGCCCTGAGAGATCTGCGCAGCGGAACTACGGAATGATAACCAAAGCTCAAGGTAAATATGTCATGTATATAGACGCCGACATGATACTCTCAAAGCGTCTCATAACCGAATGTGTCCGTTATATCGAAACGTCAAATTGTTCCGCCTTACACATCAGTGAAATTGTGATGGGAAACGTATTTTGGAGTCAGGTACGGCGATTCGAAAGGTCTTTTTACGACGGAACCGTAATCGATGGTGCAAGATTTTTTGACAGGGGATCGTTCCAAAGAGTTCACGGTTTTGATGAGTCTATGAGCGGTCCGGAAGACTGGGATTTAGATAAAAAAATAAAACAAATTGACACTATCCGCTTGTTGCCTAATAAAGACAACCAAGCTGTCATTTATCACAACGAATCGGAATTTAATTTAGTAAAATATATTAATAGAAAGGTTTATTACGCAAAAAGTTTTTATCAATATATTAATAAATGGGGAAGAAATGATCCTGACATAAAAAAACAATTCGGACTATGGTACAGATATTTTGGTGTTTTTCTTGAAAACGGAAAATGGAAAAAGCTGGTACGTCATCCATTTTTAAGTACCGGAGTATACAGCCTTAGATTAATTATTGGTTTTATATATCTTATTAAAAAACTATGAAATTAGGTTCAAAAATATTTGTTGCGGGAGGCCAAAGCGGTTTAGTCGGAACAGCAATTGTTAGAAATCTCAAAATAAAAGGATTCAAAAATATTATTATTAAAACTAGAGAGGAATTGAATTTGTTAGATCAAAAAAGTGTTGAATCTTTTTTTAAAAAAGAACAACTTGATTATGTTTTTCTGGCCGCAGCTCTCGTTGGGGGAATTTGGGCTAATAAAACCAAAAAGGCTGATTTTATATACAACAATCTCCAAATTCAGGTTAATGTAATTAGCAACGCCTGGAAATATAATGTTAAAAAACTTATGTTTCTTGGCAGTTCATGTATATATCCAAAGTATGCTTTACAACCCATAAAGGAAACGTACTTCATGACTGGTCCGCTGGAAGAAACAAATGATGCATATGCTATTGCTAAAATCGCTGGAATAAAAATGTGCCAATCGTATAATGAACAATACGAAACTAATTTTATATCCGTAATGCCAACTAATCTATATGGTCCCAATGATAATTTTGATCTAGAAGATTCTCATGTTCTTCCTGCTCTAATTAGAAAATTTCATGAAGCAAAAATGAGAAATTCTAGCGAAGTTATACTTTGGGGAAGTGGAAAGGTATATCGTGAATTTCTATATGTTGACGATATGGCTGACGCCTGCGTATTTCTTATGCGTGAATATAATTCATCTGAGATTATCAACATTGGATCTGGAAAAGACATTAGGATAAGTGAACTAGCTCAAATTATAAAAAAAATTATAGAGTATAAAGGAAAAATTGTTTGGGACATAACAAAACCAGACGGAACGCCAAAAAAACAATTAGATGTTAGCAAACTTCAAAAATTGGGATGGAAACCAAGGGTTTCTCTTGAAAACGGAATAAAACTCGAATACGATTGGTTCTGTAAAAACTATGGTAAAATAAAAAGATAGCTTCATTCGTTTGTTTATACTCATTTTCATTGCTATAATCTTTCTCATGATTATATCTTGTTTGACAGGTGGATTGGGTAACCAAATGTTTCAATATGCATTCGGCAGATATTTAGCATATAAACATAAAACGCAATTAAAACTCCATTTTATCAATGCTCTTTATAATACTCAACGTGATTACGAACTTGATGTCTTTAATATAAAAGCAACTCTGGCATCAAAACAAGATTTGAATAACTTTAAAATCGTTACTAATAAAGTAAGTAACAGAATACTGTATTTATTGGATGAAAGATTAGGCCTTCAATTTAATAAAAATATTGTCACAGAAAAATATCCTTACATTTTTAATTCCCAATATTTTAACATTCCTAATAATTCTTACATCCAGGGTTTCTTTAATGATAAAAGATATTTTATACTGATAGAGTCTATTATTCGAAAGGAATTCACCTTAAAACATTTACTTGATAGATTAAATTTAATAATCATCAATCAAATGAAGAAAATAAATTCTGTCAGTATTCATGTACGAAGAGGGGATTATCTTACAAAGAATAACAAGGGTGCTTTTGTTGGTATAGATTATTATATTAAAGCAATTAAAAAAATTAATAAATTAGTAAAAAATCCTTACTTCTATATTTTTTCCGATGATCTTGATTGGTGTAGAATGCAGATTTCCCCCTTGTTAATTAACTTTAAGACAATTAATTATAATTTTGGAAAAAACGCCTATAGGGATATGGTTTTAATGAGCCATTGTAAACATAATATAATCGCTAATAGCACTTTTAGCTGGTGGGGGGGTTGGCTCAATAAAAATAAAAATAAAATTATTATAGAACCATATTTAAATAAATTGAAAAAATATGACGCTAAGACGAATTTTTAATAGAACATTTTTATTAATTAATCATCCAACAACACGATATTATTTAGAACATCCAGTGACATTACTTATAAATAGGTTTATCATTATACGCTTATTGTTAATGCAAATTTTGAAAAAAGATATTAACTTTTCAAAAAATACCTTTTCAACATTACCTATAGAAGTAGTCCTTGTTTCAATTCAAAAAGATTATAATGTATTAATACATACCATTGAGTCAATAAAAAAAAACGTCAGGCACCCAATTAAAAAAATAATAGTAATAAGTTCTAAGTCTAATTTAATTAGAAAACTATGTAAAGAAACTAACTGCGTCTTTATCGATGAAAATACCGTATTACCGATCACTAAAAAAGATATTAAATATGTTGTTAACGGAATTGATAGATCTGGTTGGTTGTTCCAGCAGCTATTAAAATATGAAGCAAGTAAATATTGTCGTCAAAAATATTATTTAGTTACTGAGTCAGATACATTATTTATAAGACCACGAGTTTTTGAGCAGCATAGGAAAATTTATTTTCCTTGTAGCGGTCAATTATGTCATATACCATATTTCATTTCATATAGAGCCATTTTAGGAAAAACTATTAAACCATATATAAATTTTACAAGCCATCATGTGTTAATTAATAAACGAAGAATGAAGCAGCTTAAAACTGATGTAGAGGCCTACTGTAAGAAACCATGGTATAAGGCAATAATTGAAAACATTGATAAAACAAATGGTTCAGCAATATCTGATTATGAAACATATGGCCAATATATATATAATAATTTTATAAAAGATATGGAAATAGAGTATTGGTCAAATATTAGTCTTAAAAGAGATGCACTAACAAATACTGATCAATTATCCAAAAAATATGGTGATAAATTTAAAACTGTTTCATTTCACAGTTATAATCAATAATTAAAATGATCAAATTAATTAAATCAACATTCTACAAGGAAAAAGAAACCAAAAAAAAACTGTGTACATTCATCAGTAAATCATTCCAATTAAGTATGGGCGATGAATGCAGTAAATTTGAATCGAATTTTTCAAAATTTCAGGCTAGGAAATATTGTGTGTTGGTGAATAGCGGAAGCTCCGCCAATTTAGCTATTATACAAGGGCTTTTAAATCTGGAAAAAATTCACAGAGGGGATCTCGTTGGTTTTTCGTCTCTCACCTGGTCAACTAACGTAATGCCTTTGATTGAACTTGGACTTAATGCTATACCGATTGATGTCGAGTTAAATACTTTAAATGTTTCATCAAAAACACTTTTAAGTGTTCTTAAAAGATATCCTATTAAAATGCTCTTCTTAACGAACTTGCTCGGATTCTGCGATGATATAGATGCGATACAGGAATTGTGCAAAAAAAGAGAGATATTGTTAATAGAAGATAACTGCGAATCTCTAGGTAGTGTTTTCAAAGGAAAAAAGTTAGGTAATTTTGGTCTAGCCAGTACTTTTTCCTTTTATGTAGGCCACCATATGTCTACGATAGAGGGAGGAGCCATATGTACGAATAGTGAAAAACTGTCTACAATGCTGAAGTTAGTAAGAGCACATGGTTGGGATAGAAATTTGAGCTTAAAACACCAAACAAAGATTCGTAATAAATACAAGGTAAATTCGACTTTTTATTCCCGATATACGTTTTATAATCTTGGGTATAATTTTCGTCCCACGGAGATTACGGGCTATTTAGGAAATATTCAACTAAAGTTCATTGACAAAATCATAAAAAAAAGGCAGACCAACTTTCTCTATATGGCCTCGAATATATATAGCCAATCAGATAAATTTTATCCAATTCGTTTTAGCCATCTTGATTGCATATCTAATTTCGCATTCCCTGTAATTTGCAAATCTCAAAAGATAAGAAATGATCTTGTAAGTATTTTTAGAGATAAGATTGAAATACGACCTATCGTTGGCGGAGATATAACCCAGCAACCTTTTTATAACAAATTTATATTAAGAGATGACCTATATGAAACTCCTAATTCTAGACTCATACATTCAAACGGATTCTATTTTGGAAATAATCCTGAATTAACTAAAGGCGAAATAGATTACGTGCTTAAAATTTTTAAGTCTTATTCTTAAATGAAGACTGCTCTTATTACCGGTGCACTGGGACAAGACGGATATTTTCTTACAAAAAGATTATTGGAATTAGGTCATTACAAAATAATTTGTACATCATATAACTCTAAAACTCCTTTCAATTCCTTGTATTTACATAAAAATATCATTCATGAACACCTTGATATACGAAATGAATATGAAATCATTAATCTCATAAAACATTATCAACCGGATGATCTATATCATTTAGCATCTTTTTCTTCACCTATTATTTCATGGGAGAACCCAAAAAATGTAATATATATTAATGGTTCATGTACAATAAATATATTAGAGGCAATGAGGCAATTTTCCAAAAAAACAAAACTTTTTTTCGCATCATCTGGAAAAATATTCGGCAAAAGCAAATTAATAGAACAGAATGAAAATTCCCCTGTTGATCCTTTGGATCCGTATAGTCTTGGAAAATATATAGGTCACCAAGCTGTCAAGCTGTATAGAACTAAATATGATTTATTTGCATGTAATGGAATCTTATACAACCACGAATCTTATCTTAAGGACCTTAATTTTGTCGTAAGAAAAATATGTCATTATTCTTTATTGCTCAAAGACCACCGTATTTCTTCTTTTCCCTTGTTGAACTTGGACTCAGCTATAGATATCGGTGATCCAAGAGATTATGTTGTGGCGATGAATCTTATTCTTTCTCAAGCTAAGCCTGGCGATTATATCATCTCTATGAGTAAAACCTATTTAATTAAGGAAATATGTTTACAGGTAGGTAAAATTCTGGGAATTAAAAATATTTTGTCGTATATTAGAGTTTCTGATACAAACAGTAAACATACTGTTCGCCCTTTTAAATCAAATAACACAAAACTGAGATTGATACAATGGAGACCTCAATATAATTTAGTAGATACGTTAAAGTTAATTTTATTCAATGAATAAATATATTGATAATCAGGGCGGAAATTATACACTCCTTCGTGAAAATAGATGGCTAATTGGAATAAAATTCCTGTTGGATATATTGAAGACCACCAACGATCGTAATATTCATATTCTTGACGTTGGATGCGGAGATGGGTCTTTCTATAAATTCTTCAAACTCTATGCGAAAAACAGGGGTATTGATATTAGTAATATTACTTATTTTGGAGTTGACTATAATCCAAAATATCAAAAGTATGTCAACAAACTAAAAGGAATCTATATCTGCTGTAATGTTTTAGAGCTCAGTAAAACCATAAAAAAGAGGTTCGATTTTATTATTGCGTCGGAAATAATTGAACATATAGACGAAACTGATGTGCTCCTAAAAGAAATCAGCAGGGTCCTAAAATCAGATGGTTATATTTATCTAACTACACCCAATCTGGCCGCCTGGCATTGTAGAATAATGCTTTTATTCGGATATCAGCCTTTTCCAACAGAGGTATCAAACATAGATTCGACATTTGGAAAAGGTTTTTTAGGTAAGAAATATTATGGAACCGGGCCAATACATCATATTAGATTATTTACCTTCAAAGCATTAAAAGAGTTTGTACAATATCATGGATTGGAAATAGTCAAATCCATGGGTGGAGGCTATAGAAAAGTTGAGTTGTTATTGTTTCGAAACCATTTTATAGATTTGGCACCGTTAATTATTTTGATATTAAAAAAGAAAAATAAACTATATGAAAAAAATTAAGGTTGGAATTATCGGATGCGGAAAAATTTTTGAAAGACATCTGGAAGCAATAATACTGAATAAACAGTATTTTGAATTAGTAGCAATATGTGACATAGACAAGAATAAGGTTAAACTTTTTTCAAAAAACCTAGACGTAAGGGGCTTCAATGACTACAAAAAAATGCTGAAGGAAATGACAAATAATATGGACTTCGTATCTATTTGCACTCCTAATAGTCTCCATTTTGAACAAGCAGTTAATTCTCTCCATGCGAACTATAACATTTTAATTGAAAAACCTATTGATTTTAATCCTAAAAGGATAGAAGAAATTGTCGCAACTACAAGAATTACGCATAAAAAAGCCTTTGCCGTCTTACAGGTTAGATATAACCCAACTGTAAATATGCTCAAAGAGGCTCTATCGCAAAATATTATAGGCAATATACGATCTGTAAGCCTTGTCCAACGATGGCAAAGACCGATCTCGTACTTTAACTCATGGAGAGCAAACATCAAGATTGGAGGGAGAATATTATATGAAGTTGGCATTCATTATCTAGACATTGCCCAATGGCTATTTGGTTTACCTAAAGTATTTGCAACAAAAACGTTCAAACATAAACATAGAAATATTGAGTTTGAGGACACGGTTTTTTCTTTAGTACAATACCCTCACAACGTATCTGGATCAGTAGAGGTAACGATAGCGTCCGAGCCTATAAACCTGGAATGTTCCATTAGCGTGATCGGGTCACAAGGATATGTTAAAATAGGGGGAAAGGCGCTTGATAAGGTAGATAAAGCCTTATTTTTAAATAATGACATAGAAAAGAAGTGGTTAAGAATTATTGGTAAATATTCAGAGTCACTTAAGCCGAATTCGTACGGCACTCATCAAGGTTCATGTCCGAATCATCCTCTATTGTACAAAGATATCGCAAAGGGAAAAGGCATAGGATTAATCAATGCAATCGATTCGGTGAAATTTATCGAAGAAATTTATAAAAAAGAAATAAACAGCCCATGGCTAATAGCGAAACGCCAGTAATTATTGGAAATGACGTCTGGATCGGGGAAAAAGCTATCATTTTGAAGAAAGTGAAAATAGGAGATGGCTCTGTTATAGGCGCAGGATCTGTAGTAACAAAAAGTGTTCCACCATTTTCAGTTGTAAGCGGTAATCCAGCAAAGATATTAAAAATAAGAAAATAACAATATGATCCCTATGTCTGTTGTTGATATTTCTGAAGAAGAAATTAAAGCTGTTGTTAGCGTGCTCAAATCAGGCCATATAGTTCAAGGTCCAACTGTTGCCGCTTTGGAAAAAAAAATCACTAAGTTAACAGAAAGCAAGTATGCTGTAGCAGTTTCCAATGGAACAGCTGCTTTACATACCGCATTATTTTCTTTAGGAATAAAAGATGGAGACGAGGTAATAACAACTCCTTTTTCTTTCATCGCTACCGCAAATGCTATAAGAATGGTCGGAGCTATACCTGTTTTTGTTGATATCGACGAGAAAACCTTTAATATAGATGTTAACCTTATAGAAAATAAAATTACCGCTAAAACGAAGGCAATAATAACCGTAGATTTATATGGTTTACCGGCTGATTACCGAGAAATTAAAAAGATTGCATCGAAACATAACTTATTTATAATTGAAGATGCTGCTCAATCAATAAATTCAGAATACAGAGGTATAAAAGCCGGAAATATCGTTGATATAACATGCTTCTCATTTTATGCAACCAAAAATATTATGTGCGGGGAAGGCGGGGTAATTACCACTAATAATAAAAAATATTATATGTACTCAAGGCTATTTCGGCAACATGGTCAATCAAATCACCAACAGTATGATTATAAATCTATAGGATATAATTATAGAATGACTGATATTTTAGCCGCGATAGCATTGACGCAAATGAAAAATATTGATTATATAACCCAAAAACGACAGTCAAATGCTCATTTATATAATCGATTATTAAACGAAGTACCAGGAATAATCACCCCGGAAATACCAAATTATTCCACGCATGTATTCCATCAGTATTCAATAAGAATTACTTCAAAATTTCCTCTTTCTCGAGATCAACTAAAAGAATATTTACTAAAGAATGGGATTGATTCCAAAGTATATTACCCTAAACCCCTATTTAACTTTAAACATCTCCGATTAGATAAGAATTTCGACTATAATGATTTTCCCATAACACGAAAAGTGTGTAATGAAGTTTTATCTTTGCCAATCCACCCTAACCTTAGCAGAAAAAATATTGAATATATTTCAGATAAAATTAAATGTTTATGAAAAACTATTATAGTCATCCGTCCTCATTTATATCCAAATCAGCATCTATCGGCCACAGTACCAAAATATGGCACTTAACACAAATCATGAATAATGTAAAAATTGGTCATCATTGTATTATAGGAAAAAACGTATATTTAGATTCTGGGGTAACTATCGGCAATTATTGCAAAATACAAAATAATGTCTCGATTTATCATGGCAGCGTTATTGGTAACAAAGTATTCATTGGCCCCCACGTTGTTTTCACTAATGATCGATATCCCAGGGCAACTACAAAAGAAGGCGTTTTAAAAACAGCGAATGACTGGCATGTAGATCATATAATAATCAAGGATGGGGTATCCATCGGTGCCTGTTCTGTAATACTTCCTGGAGTTATTGTTAATCAGTTTGCAATGATAGGTGCCGGGAGCGTAGTCGTTGATAACGTTAAGGAATTTAATTTAGTTTTCGGAAATCCTGCTAAAATTCGAGGAAAAGTAAACAAAGAAGGAAAAACCGTGTCAAAAAAATTCTAAATAAAAATGAATAATAAGATACTTGTCATTACACAATGTTTTCCCTGTGGAAGCTGGTTAAGCATAGAAAAAATCATAGCTAGATTACAGGAAAAAGGGAAGAGAATATATATAACCGGTTTGGGAAAACCATCCGGAAAAAATTCTCATTTCAACTACTTCCTTATACCATATATCGATTATAACAGATATGGTTTTGTTACTACTTATAGCCCTTTATTAGGAATACTATGGGATATGCCGCTGTTTCTCATATCAATATTATTTTCATTAATAATTAGACCTCAAACGGTTATATACAATGGATTCGGAACAGGATTAATATTATCTCCGATTTTCAAATTATTAGGTAAAAAAAACATAATAATGTATCATAGCGTAATCAAGAATTGTAGCAAAATTACTAAAAAAAGCATTAAATTATTTTCATACTTTGCCGACCTTGTTATAGTAAATTCTGAAGGAAGCAAAGATGATTTAAAAAATGTTATATCGGATAAAAAAATTATTGTGAATGAACATTTTGCTGATGATATTTTTTTCTCTTCAGGAAAAAAGTTCCAAAAGCCACATACAAAGCTAAAAATACTGTATGTAGGTAGAATTGATATTGATAAGCTGTGTTTCCCACTCATAAATTTTGCCAATAAAACTAAATCTAACGACGGATTTGAGTTTATCTTTGTGGGTTCCGGAAAAGATGTAAATAAGGTTAAAAAAAACAATAACAGAAATATTGTTTTCTTAGGCTATATACATGATAAAGTAAAACTTTCAAAACTTTATAGAAAATCAGATGTAGTTTGGTCGTTTGCCGATACTACATATTTAGGATTACCTGCTATCGAAGCTATCGCTAGCGACACGCCGATTATTATTCCGAAATATTCCGCTGTTGCGGGTAAACGAAAGCTGATAAACATCGATTTGGTTCCAAGATCAGTTGGGTGGCTAATTGATCCATTTAATTCCTTGGAGATTGAAAAGCTGTTAACGAAAATAAGAGACAACAAAGAGTATTCTCATAAAAAATGCTATGAATATGCAAAAGAAAAATATAGCAAGAAGAATATAGTTAAAACTGTTCACTCAATAATTAACTTTATACCATGAAAAAAAAAGTTTCCGTCATAGTGGGAACAAGGCCGGAATTAATAAGATTCGCACCGATTATTCATGAAATGCAGAAATTAAAGTTTATCGACCTTTCATTAATCCATACCGGACAACATTATACTGATTACATGAACAAGATATTCTTTGATGAGCTTAATATACCAAAGCCCGATATAAATCTGTCAATAGGAGAGTTCGACCCAAATAAACAAATAGGTGAAATTATTATTAAAATCGGAGAACTTTTATCTAAAGAAAAGTCTGATATCTTATGCGTCTGGGGCGATACGAATTCCAGCTTAGCAGCGGCAATAGCAGCAAACAAGAAAAAAATAAGGTTGTGTCATTTGGAAGCAGGTTGCAGGAGTCATGATTACAGAATGCAGGAGGAATATAATCGCATCATAATCGATCATTTATCAGATCTTCTCTTTGCATTGTCTAAAAACGATCAAAATAATTTACTGATAGAAAAAATGCACGGAAAAATCGTCTTTTCTGGTGATCCTTTGTACGATGTATTTTTATTGCATCAAAAAAAAGCGGTTAATTACCAAAGCAAATATACGAATTTAATAAATCAAGCATCTATATTACTAACATTGCATAGATCAGAAAATGTCGATAATAAAGTCACATTGAAAAAAATACTAACAACGGTTAATAACATTAAATCCGGCCCAATTATATTCCCTGTTCACCCTAGAACGCAAAAAATGATTCGTTTATTTGGGTTAAACAAATATTTAGAAAGTTATTTCATTAAAGTAACTCCGCCATTAGGATATTATGAAATATTGAAAATTCTTCATAATTGCGACATGGTGATTACGGATTCGGGTGGTTTGCAAAAAGAGGCTTTTTTTGCAAAAAAATTGTGTCTGACTTTGAGAAAATCTACCGAGTGGGTCGATACGGAACGGTTGGGAGTAAATATCGTTTTAGATCCTGAAAAAAAAACACTGCAAAGCCTACCGAGACTTTGTAATAATTCCTCAAAATTAAACCGTATTTTCAATCGAATATCAGAAAATCCCTACGGCAACGGTAGTGCAAGTAAAAGCATAGTTAATTTAATAGTCGATTACATCAGTTAAGTTTTTAACTTTATATGAAAAAGAAATCTACGCAACAAATCTTAGCAATATTGATAATCTTTGCAGTTGCCATATTTGTTACGTTAGCGAATTTGGGGGTCAAAAAACAGTTAATCGGGGATGACGCTGGTGTAGGCTATCATTTTACGCAAACGCTTTTTGCTATTACCAGCTCCATGTGGAATACCTACACTTTTCCCGGATTATCTAATGTAATCGGTTCGATTGCGTTAATAATTAATAGCGGTATATTTGTACTGAATAAGCTAGGTATACAACCGATACTAGTAGATAGGCTTATGTATTTCCTGTGTTATTTTATTCCTGGACTAGGAATGTATTTATTATCATCATTCATGACCGATTCTGTATCGAAACTGCAAAATACCAAATTTCAATTTGGATTACTAATAGGTTCAATCTATTATATGCTTAATAACTACTCGATGTTTCTGTTTTCCTTTCCGCCAACAAGCTATGCGGTTTCCTATATTTTATTGCCCTGGATTTTCCTTTTTTATCTGAAAGATTATCATATAAGTGATAATTTATGGAAAAAAATATTCTTTTCACTTTTTTTTCTGATATTTCTGAGCGGAAATCCCTCAAATACTATTAGCATTCTAGTCTTGCTACTTATCTATGAGTTATTTTTTAGAAGAAAGAATAAAATTTATAATAATTGGAAGAGGTTCTTGCCGACTATAATACTGATACTTTTAATAACCAGTTATATATATCTCCCTATCCTGTCCAATCAAGCAAATCCGTACACAAATGTTATAAACAACCTTAATATTGCCTCAATGAGTTATAACAGCACAACCACCTCTATATCAAACCTCATTAGGGGTATCGGTCAAAGTTCGCAAGAAGATTATGTTTTTTACAGTTTTCTGTCAAATAAAATAATAATTTTTTTTAACTATTTAATTCTTATTTTTTCTTTATTGATTCTACTTAAAAAGAAGTTGCATCATCTGGAAATCTATTTATTATTAGTATATATTCTGAGTATTTTTTTTGCTAAAGCCGGTCACAATCCATTCGCATCAATCAATACGTGGATATATGTCAACATCCCATTATTCCAAATGTATAGGGCGAACTATTATAAATTTGAATACTTTGCAATTTTTGCCTTATCCATATTATTGGCATTAAGTATTACTAAGGTTTATTTATTTATTACATTCAAACTCCATGTTAAAACGATTGGGAAATGCCTAATTGTAGCAATTCCATTAAGTATCGTTGTCATTAGCGCATGGCCGTTTTTTTCTGGTAAAGTAATGAGAAATATTCATAAAACAGAAATTCCCATCGAGTACATGCAGATAAATAGATTTCTCGCAACCAAAAAACTTGATTTTTCCATTCTTTCTCTCCCACAGTTTTCTTCAGGAATGACGTTAGATTGGGAGCACGGAAATTATTACGGAGGTGACGCTCATCCTGATATGTTCCTGCTTGGAAAACCTGTTTGGAGTAATGGATGGTTTTTACCTGATTTTAAAATAAGCAATGAGTTAAAAGATTACGTACCAATTCTGATGGAGTCTAATATTAAATATATTTTATTACATAAGGATATTCCCGAGAAGTATTCATTTGAAGTTAATATTAATGCGACCGTTTTTGGTCAAACAAACTATAAAAGTTTAAATTTCCAAATTCAGCAAGATAAGAATTTTAAGCAAATTTTAGATACTCGCTATTTTAAATTTTTTGAATTAAAACAGAATATGTTTAAACCAATTCTTTATACACAATCGACTCTAGGCGAAAATGGTAAAAAAACAACTTTAGAATTTAAACAGGTTAATCAATCTAAATATAAAATTCGTATTCATGGCGCCTCTAATCAGATTCGACTGATATTTAATAATAGCTTTCATCGACAGTGGAGAATTTATTTAGCTAAATACAATTTTTCTTCCAATTTTAATGATCAGTTTTTAAAAAATTATAAGATTATCAATAAGAACATTGATGACCAAGCAAGTTTAAAAGATATAAAAAAATTTATTAGCAATGGATATATTTCAACACTAGGAACTGATAAAAATAATATTAATTTTGTATCAAAAGACTATTATAATACTATCCAGAATGATAATCTTCCGTCTGGTTTCTTTTTAGAAACCTTGTTTATGAATACTATTAAGGTCAGTAATCATGTAAAAATTAACTCCTATGCAAACGCTTGGGATTTAAATACAAAAAGTATCTGTTCTGTACCTGGGTATTGTGTAAAAAATTCGGACGGGACTTACGATTTAGAAATCATAGTAGAATTTTGGCCACAGATATTATTTGAAATTGGCTTGATTATATCTATTACTTCCCTTTGTTTGTCTATAAGCTACGCATATATTAAATACAAACGAAATGTAAAATATGTTAAATAAAATCCTTGATTATATTTATAAAGTAAGATTTGTTTTACTTCTTGTCAGTGT
The DNA here is from genome assembly GCA_964477485.1 of uncultured Gammaproteobacteria bacterium. Lineage (GTDB taxonomy): Bacteria > Patescibacteriota > Microgenomatia > Levybacterales > UBA12049 > CAYZEE01. The sequence continues at coordinate 601 of CAYZEE010000030.1, read as the reverse complement.
TACTGTCATTATTGTAGAGATATTTTTAATAGGAAATGCGACAGGCTCAAATATTTTTTTATTCATTCTTATATGGATTGGTGTACTTATTGGATATGGGGTTGAAGCGCGTATAAACTTCATTTTTGCTCTCATATTGTTTATATTCGCTCCTGTACTTATCGTAATTAACTTAGAATATATTTCTGAACAAATTGTTATCTGGGCATATATATTTCTTATAGTCGGAACAATCCAGTCTATTATAGAAATTCGAAAAAACAAAGAATGTAAAGATATCAAACAATTTTTTTATTCTATTATTCCGCACTCTTTTATCACAAAGGTAATATTTCCTATATCTATCTATCTGAAAATTTGTTTTATAAAGGTCATCGACAAATTTTTCATAACTCCAATTGATTCTATCTCAAGGTATTATGCATCATTGAGGAAAAAAAGTATGCAAGATATACTCGTTGTCTTTTCTCAAATTTTTACTGGAATATTAGTACTATGTATTGGAATCCTTATCTTAGGTATTATCGGTATTAAAGTTGCTAAACTTATTCAAACTGAAAATCACAAAAAAGAACGATTAGCCATGAATCCTGTTATTTAC
>CAYZEE010000029.1:0-15077 GCA_964477485.1 uncultured Gammaproteobacteria bacterium | reverse complement strand
TCCGTCCCTAGTACGAGAGGACTGGGATGGGGGAATCCCTGGTGTGCCAGTTGTTCCTTATAAGGGCAGCGCTGGGTAGCTATATTTCCAACTGATAACCGCTGAAAGCATCTAAGTGGGAAGCAGTCTTCAAGATTAGATCTCGTTCCTCAATTTATTGAGGAAGAGACCCCTCGTAGACTACGAGGTTGATAGGCGGGCGGTGGAAGGCGAGCAATCGTTTAAGCCTACCCGTACTAATGGTCAAAACGTAGATTTTTTAATTCTCTTCACTATTCAGGGAGCCAAAATTACAAAAATTTGATATAATATCTTGCTGGTCTTTGGAGCGATGTGGAACCACCTCTTCCCATTCCGAATAGAGAAGTGAAACGCATTAGCGCCCACGATACTTCTGCCTTTGGCGAGAGGGACAATGGGTCAAGGCCAGCATTTTATTTTTATTGATAACTTACATGGAGAATCCAAAAGGCAGAGGTTAGAATCTCAGCAACTTTTTGTCCCGCAAGTCGGGTTTTTATTTCCTTTCTTTTCTGTTGGGCCCGCCAGCGGCTTAGATAACCGGTTTTACTTCTGAAAATACCATTTTCAAAATCACATTTTTCTAAATCGACTCCTCCTGCCAATGGTTCTAAGCTTTTATAAAAATCGATGCCCCATTTTATCAGCGCTTCCTGGCGGAGAAGAGAAATTATTACCTCGCCTTTTTCTCGTTCTGCGGCTTTTCTCATCTGCCTAATTGCTTTTATTGCGTTTCCTTCCCAGGTGCCGAGACTGTTTTGGAGAGATAAAATTACAGGAGATTGAATGTCTAATCTTTCTAAAATTTGAGAAAGATTATTTGCATCACCTTGAATTGCCAAAACGCCTTGGTTTTTTTTGTGTTCTTTTTCTAAGTTCTGCGAACATGTTTGTATGAATTTCAACGGCAATTACATTTCTTGAAATGGGGGGTAATATAAGGAAGAACCCTTCCGTATCCAGCGCCTACGTCAATAATTGTTTTGGAGGAAAGATCTGAAATTTTCAGAATATAATCAAGTTCTTTGTCTTCGTAGTCTCTTAGGGTTGGATTTTGCGTATTTTCGACAAATTTTATGTATTTATCAACAGACCAACTATAAACAGGAGTAGTGGAGGCTGAATTTTTTATTTTGGCCATTTGCCGGATTGTACCAAAATGGGCAGTGTGGTACAATACAAGTATCTAATTATTAAGGAGGAGTAAATGAGTGGCAAAAACAAAATCAAAGATCAAAGATCAAAAATCAAAGACAACTAATTCTTCAAGATCTTCAAGCTCTAAACCGATGACAATGGCAGAGCTTCTAGCAAGGCAGAAGACCGCGCTTATAGCGCCACGTAAAGGGGAAATAATTCCCGGTACAATTACCAAGCTTACATCCTCTGAAATTTTAATAGACATAAATGCCAAAGCAGAGGCAGTGGTTCTTGAAAAAGATAAAAGGATACTTCGTACAATTCTGTCAACTCTGGAGGTAGGAGATAAGGTTAACGTCCAAGTCTTAAACCCAGAGTCTGATATGGGATACCCCGTGGTATCTCTTCGAAGATTTCTCGACAACAAAATGTGGGATAGGATTTCGAAACTTAAAGAAGATAAAAAAGTTCTTGAAGTTACAATAAATGAGGCGGTAAAAGGAGGTTTTTTGGTTTCAACAAATGATGGAATTTCTGGATTTCTTCCGAATTCGCAAGTCTCTTTTGCGTCTTACCCCCAGAAGTCGGATGAGGCAGTAGGAGAATCATCACAAAATTTAACTGGTAATAACATCAAGGCAATAATTTTGGAGATAGATAGACAAACTCATAAAATTATATTTTCTCAAACTCAAACAATGACAACTGGCGAATTTGATGCAAATATCAAAAAATTTAAAATCGGGCAAAGAATAGAAGCTTTGATCAAAAATATTACTCCATATGGAATTTTTGTTTCCGTATCAGTCGAGGATAACGCAGTCGATGGATTTATTCATATATCAGAGATCTCCTGGGAAAGAATTTCCCAAATTCCATCAACTTACAAATCTTCAGAAACAATTGATGTTTATGTTCTGGGCTTTGATAAAGATTCAAGAAGGTTAAACCTTTCTATAAAAATGCTAAAACCCGATCCGTTTAGAGAAAAAGCAAAAGATTTTCCCATAGACAAAAAATTAAAAGCCAAAGTATTGCAAGTTTCGTCTGCAGGGGTTTTCCTTGACTTAGGGGACAGCCTTGAGGGTTTTGTGAGAAAAGAAAAAATTCCACCGTCAGTTTCCTATAAAACTGACGATATGGTTGACGTTATGGTTTCTGAAATTGATGAAAAAAGACGAAAAATTATACTTTTGCCAGTACTTAAAGAAAAACCCATCGGGTATAGATAGCAACTAGTTGGTTAGCGACTAGTCACTAGAAATTCTAGTTGCTTATGGCTAGTTGCCGGTTGCTTTTATGAAATCGAAGATTTCTTTTGTTTGTCAAGAGTGCGGTTATGAAAGTCCAAAGTTTTTAGGAAAATGTCCAGAATGCGGAGAATGGAACTCGCTTCGAGAGTTCAAAATTCAAAACTCAAAAGTCAAAATCGAAACTCAAAAGTCAAAAAGTGAAAAAGAATTAAAACCAAAAAAGCTTTCGGAAATTAATTACGAGGAAAAAGGTAGAATTTTAACCGGCTTTTCTGAAATGGATGGAGCTTTGGGCGGAGGAATAGTTAAAGGGAGTGTTGTTCTTTTGGCAGGAGATCCGGGCGTTGGCAAATCAACACTTTTACTTCAGATTGCAGTCAATATCAGTGGCCATGGCGTTGAGGCCGTCCACTCCCCGCATCCGTCTCAAAATGTTTTGTACATAAGCGGTGAGGAGTCCGAGGAGCAGGTAAAGCTTAGAGCAAAAAGGATTTCCAATGCCGACAAAGATATCAATCTTTTTGTTCTTTCCCAGATAGATACGGATTTAGTTGTTGAAGCAATAGTAGAAATAAAGCCATCGCTTGTAATAATCGATTCTATACAAACTATGGCATCTGAAAATCTTTCAGGCCTTTCGGGAAGCGTGGGACAGGTAAGATATGCAGCTTCGCAATTTATAAAAGCGGCAAAAGGTTTTAATATACCGGTCATAATTGTTGGTCATGTTACAAAAGAAGGAATGGTGGCAGGACCGATGGTTTTATCCCACATGGTTGATGCAGTTCTTTTTCTTGAAGGAGAAAAAGGGATGCCAGTCCGAATTTTACGAAGCTTCAAGAATAGATTTGGCCCAGTTGATGAGGTTGGATTTTTCTCTATGACAGACGAAGGAATGATTGAGGTTAAAGATTCTTCTCAAGTTTTTCTAAGTAAGAATACGGAGGATTCTCCTGGTTCTGTTTTTGTGGCAACGCTTGAAGGAACAAGGGCATTTCTGGTAGAGATTCAAGCCTTGGTTGTATTTTCTAAATTACCAATGCCAAGACGCGTTGCGGCAGGGGTCGACTATAGGAGACTTGAACTGCTTTTGGCAGTCCTTCAGAAACATTGCGGCGTACCACTTGATTCAACAGATGTTTTTGTAAATGTCGCCGGAGGACTTAGGCTTTCTGATCCGGCAACTGATCTTGGAATTTGTCTTGCAATATTCTCAAGTTTTAAGAATATTCCTCTTCGAAAAACCGTTGCAATTTCCGAAGTTGGACTATTGGGGGAGCTTCGGGATGTTCCCTTTCTTGGAAAAAGGGTGAAAGAATCCCGAAAGCTAGGTCTTCTAGAGATTATAACGCCTGAAAAATACAAGAGGCTTTCAGATGTTTTAAAAGGAATAGGCAGGTATTCTTACAAAAATGGCTCAAAAAATTAAAAAAATTCAAAAACCAGAGAAGGTAACAAAAGAGGAAGAACATGGAGCAGCATTTTCGCCAAAAGTAGTAGGGCTTATTGCTGATGAGGTAGCAAGGACAGTTATTAGAAGGCTGCCGTCCTTCAGACGTCCTAAGAAAAGAAAGAAGAGCAAGAAAATAGAAAATGCAATTTTTCTGGACACTTCGGCAATAATTGACGGGAGAATCTTTGATGTTATAAGTATAGGATTTTTCTTTGGGACTTTTGTACTTTTGGAGAGTATACTTTTAGAATTAAAACATATCGCGGATTCTCAGGATACGGTTAAGAGAGAGAGGGGGAGAAGAGGACTTGCGCTTCTCGAGAAGCTTAGAAAAACTAAGGGTATTAAATTTATTGTTTTATCAGATGATGCGAAAGAAATTTTGGAAGTGAAGAAACTTAAGGAAGTTGACGAAAGACTAATTTATGCAGCACGTAAACATAAAGGTAAGATCCTAACCTGTGATTACAACCTTGAGAAGAAAGCAAATATTAGCGGAGTTACCGCAATAAATGTTAATACACTGGCAGTTATGCTTAAAGTCCGTGCTGTTCCGGGAGAGGCACTTCATATAAAAATATTACATGCAGGTAAAGAACCAACGCAGGGAGTAGGATATTTGGATGACGGAACTATGATTGTTGTTGAGAATGCAAGTTCGGAATTGGGGAAGCAGATTGATGTTTTGGTATCTCGGGTTATTCAAACTACAGCTGGGAGAATCTTATTTGCTAAAAAAATTTAGAAGAGGTAGGAATCCCTGCCCAAGACTCCTACCTCGTCTAAAAATGCAAATTTAAATATAAAAATTTTTCCTAAAAATATCAAACTATATCAAGAAAAACTAAGCATTTTAGCCTCATCAATTTTCCTTGACATTTTAGAAAATTTTTGATATTTAATAAGAAGGCAATTAGTTTTATATTCCTGCCTAGGAACTAGCTGCCTTTTTTTCCAAGAGCATTGCTTTTCGTACCTGAAATTATTATACGAGTAACGAAAGCGATGCTCTTTTTTTCAATTTACAAAAGTGCAATTGGTACTGAAAGTCCTTTTTTGACTAAAACCATAAACTGCTCTCTTCCATGCTTTACCAATAATTCTTGTTTGTAATCAGCAATTATTTTCTTTGCCCGCCTATTTTTATTTCTAAAAAAAGAGAAGTTCATATTTGAAACTATTTTATCATACCTTGTCAAGTATGTCAAGCCTATAGCTAAAAATTGGGTAAAAATCTCTATATCTTATAGTAAATTACAGGTGGTTTAGCTTGCTGCTTAAACCTAATTAATTTATAAAGAAAAAATGTGGATAACTTGTTGAAAGGAGAAAATAGTCAATTCTTGATCAGTACCAGTCTAATAATATAGATAATCGAGATAAACAGCAAGATAAATCCGATGTATTCGAGGTATTGAGGAAGATAAATGATTACAAGTTGAGAGTTGAAAGTTGAGGGTTGAGGGTTGTTCAATAACCATCCATTTTCCCAATTGTTCACAAGCACGTGGTTCTTAAGCTCCGTTCCAAAAAGGAATGGAAAAACTTGGGCAAATTGAAAATTTATTCTATATGCTCTCCACCCGCTATTAAAAGATACTGGAAATACCAATAAATTCCTATTTGCTGTGTTTACGCTATTCAAGCCTGTTCTATCTATCTGTATTTGAGATAAGAAACGATAGGGGAAAGGGATAATCTGGATACTTTGTAAATCATTTATGCTTTCCGAACGTTTTATCCCAAGACTGCCTATGTCTATGTCATAGCCTTGGCCGGACAGGGTTGTTTGTTCTTCACGCATAGGAGGTAAAAGAAAAAACTCACTCGTAAAATTTGGAGATTTAGTTAGGTTTGTATATAAATCGCAATGCTTTGTGTTTTCATTTAGAACGCACATAGTCAGAGGCAATCCTTTGATATTTCGCGAGCTGACTTCGATGAGATAAGCTTGATTTTGAGAAAGGTTTTGATAAGAGAAATGATCGCAAGCAACGCCTTCTCCCGCCTTGTATTCTATAAAGCTTTGTTTTTCTTGACTTACTATTTTTTTTGAGAGTTTATGACTGACAGGAGAAGAACTGTTACATTCCAAGCTTGTCTTTGGCAAGGTGGTTATGTTTTTGCTTAGTTGTGCTGTTCCCGAGAAGGGTATTATAAAAGTGTTTGACGATATACTCTCAACGGATTGTATAGACTCTGTTATCAAATCTTGCGAAATAGAAGATGAGGAAAAAGGCTTTGTGAGAGAAAAAACCACATTTGAGTAGGATACAGATTGGTTTTTGTCTTTTTGAGTCGCATCAAACACAATTTTTATTCCCAAATTTCCTAAATCTTCTTGTTTGATTTCAAAATAGTTGCTAGTTAAAGATTGCGAAGAGGCAATATTTTTTGAGACATAATCCTGGCAATTACTGGTTTTTGTATTGGCTATGCACATATAGGAAGATGGTTCGCCTTGATATTCAAAATTTGTTGTGAAAAGATACCGCTCGCCTAGATTTTTATCATTGGAAATTAGGTTTGCGATAGGAATAGACATACAGATGGGAGTGTGTTTCCCAAAGAGAACAAAGTTGTTTTTTTCTTTTCTTAACCCAAATACTTGATTTGAACTTTTTGCTCCGCATGGGGCAAGAGATAAATTTATAGTTGAAAAATCCGGGATAATTATCTTATCAGGAGTTTTGGGATAGAGCGTAACTGTATTATTGTCTTTTGTTTTAAGAAAAACTATGCCAAGAGACAAAGGTGTATTGTCCGGAACATTATCAAGGATAAAGTTGTACGAATCATTAATGCTAAGAACAACATTTTTATCAGTAGGAAGACTTAAAGATGATTCTATAGGGATAGAAGATTGGTTTGCGTTTTTTTGAGGCAGATGGGGATAAAAAGTCACGGTTAAAATATTTTTCTCCCGTTTCACAAAAAGATCGGCTGCTATGGAATTTTCTGTTGCAATAAAAGAGGGCGCTGACGCCTCAGTTAATTTTTCCTTAAGAGAAATTTTTAGTCCCTCCTGTGTTGAGAGAAGAGGCGACAGAACATGATTTTGTGCGTCAATAAGTGTTCTAAATGGATAAAAATGAGCTGAGGAATCAGAATTTTCCACAATATAGTTATTGAATTTTTCGAAGGCAAAATCTTCATAAATCGCCTGGGCGGCGGGGGATACAGAAGTAAAGTCTTTAATAGAGTAGGCAGAGCCGGGTAAGGGTTGCGATATTTTGTAAACCTCAAGACCATTACCGAATTTTATACTTTTTTGAACAAATCCCTCATTTATGAGCTCGCCTGACATGTTGTCTATATCTTTATACGCGAGAACCTTAGGATCGTTTTCCGGTGCAATTATACTTTTATCAAGGAGGATATAGTGGATATTGTATTTTTCAATAACTTTCTTGAGAAGGTCTGTATTCTCTGAATAGATGGCATACGACATTTCTCTATAGTACTGTTCATTATCTGGATTCCATCGGTCGAAATCTCTGTCGAGAATCGGCTGTTTTATTCCGAAACTTATAAAATCTGAACCTTGAAAACTAGGAATGTTTGTATTTTGGTCTTCGCCCCAGTCGTAATATTCCCATCCCCATTGAGAATTGATAGGCAGATTTGCTATGCGTCCGTTATCTTTTTGAGAGTTGAACCAAGAGAACATATTAAAATAGGAAGAAGGAATCCGGATTCTCATGTAGGGACTTATAAAAAAGCCTTTAAAAGCAGGCAGCATGAAGTAGACAAGAAGAAAAATTGTGACAAGTATTTGAAAAAACGTCAGAAATTTCATTCTCCGAATTTTTGAAATTAAATTTACGAGGAACAGTTGTCCAAAGGCAAAATAAACCGCGAAAACAAATATAAAAAGTCCTAAAACCTTGTCATCGGGAAACCGGAACGCTTCTCCGAAAAGAGGTATTGTTCGGGCAAGAAAATTATAGATAAATGAGGTTGGAAAATTGTCATTGATAAGAAAAAAAAGAGCCAAAATACCGACTGACAGGACTCCAATCCCAATCCTGTTTTTTTTATAAATTGCATAGACTAAGCCAACAAGGCTAATAATCGCAAAGAAATAGCCAATTTGAACGACATAAGGCTTATTTAAGTAGTCAATGAAAGGCTGGAGAAGATTGGCAAAATGATTTCCTCCCGCATAAACGCCCCAGTCAAAGTAAAAAGTTTTAAGAAGGGCAATGTCCTTAAAATTACCAAACTCCTTGTTATATAAAAATGCCTGGGGCGAAAAGAGGACATTTATGTTTGCCTTTGCAACACTTGCTCCTTGTGTTAGAACAAAATAGATATTAGGTAAAATCCAGAATGAATTGATTAAGAGAGAAAGAAAGATAAGTGCAAGAGATTTTTTGGCAAGAATTAAATTTCTCCTGAGTAGAGAAGGAAACGATAACACAGAAAGGTAAAGAATAAACGCAGAGAAATAAACATACCAGAGCGTGGCGGCATAAGCCATCGGAGTTGCCAGAAGAGTTACCAGCGAAAATAATAGAAGAAATTTTTTATCGGTTTTATTTTGTGAAAATAAATATTCAGATGCAAATAGAAATAGCCAAGGAAGCAGTCCGTACTCAACAACAAACATTTCAAATGGAACTACGAATTGCTGCATTGTGCCTAGATTCAGAAGATAGAAAAGCCCTCCGAGGAAAGCTGCAATTTTATTCTTTACAACAGTCTTATTTAGAAAAAGATACATTCCCAAAGGGCCAATGATCAAGTTGAGGAAAATATATAAATATCTTAGAAGATTAACAGCGAAGAGGAAGTGGAGCAAGTATAAAATTATTAAATGGGGCAGGTCGGCCATGTGGGAATGTGCAGCGACTGCTCCAATGCCCTGGTCGTTTCTGAATACTCCAAAAATTTGCCGGGTAAAGTTTAAGCCGAAATTAAATTCAGGATGCAGAGTATCCCAACCTGATAAAAACGTCCCCGGGGTAAAATTTTTTACAGCTAAAAAGGAGGCAACAACTATAAGAGCAATAATCGGGAGATTATTTTTAAATTTATTTCCCATATCTATAGATTACACGGATTTTATAAGAGGTGCAAAAAAGGAGCGAATTTTAAAATTATAATTATAAAGAGTAATAGATTTTATCCAAAGCTTTATAAAAGAAAAAGCGTTTTTGCGAAGATCGCTAAAGTAAACGTTGGGATGACTTCTATGCAAGTGCAGGTAATTCCCAAGGTTTGAGAATTTACCATAGGGAAGAATTTTTATCAAGATATCGCTGTAGATAAGCGGATAGGAATTGGCATTAAACCTGAGTAAATCTTTGGGCAACATAGCTCTATTTATCATAAGAGTTTCAAATTGCATAGATACTCCGTGAAGAGGGGAGCTGTAGATATAACGATTTTCTTTAGGAAATTTACTTCTGCCGATTTTTTTATTGTTTTCCTTTATAAATATACATTGAGTTCCGACAGCCACAACTTCGGGGTTTGAAAGCAAATATTCAAGCTGTTTTTTGATTCTATCCTTTGCGCTTACATCGCCTGCATCCATAAAAGCTATAAAAGTGCCCTTCGCCCTTCTTGTAAGCCTATTCAAAGTTACGGAAATACCATATCTTTTAATATTGCGAAAGGTTTTTATTCTTTTGTCTTTTCTTGCAAATTTTCGAAGAATCTTATAGGAATTATCTCTGGAGTAATCATCGATTGCAATTATCTCGATATTTTTGTAACTTTGAGAGACAAGACTTTTCAAAGAATCAGAGAGATACTCTGAAGAATTATGAACAGGCAAGATTATTGACACAAGCGGTTTATTTTTTTTGGATTTTTTCATAATACTAAAGCAAACAAGGCAGGTCAGCCCTGCCTTGTTAATATTTGCAAATTTCAGGAATCAAAAAGTTACTTTCCTTTTCCAAAATTTACGAGCTCCGCTCTCATTAATTGGTTTTCCATTCTTTTTGATCCGTCTGGATTATTGCCCCATTGTTTTCTTACAACAGTCACAAATAAAGTTCCCTGTGCGTTATCAGGGCTGTCTGTTATACCAATGTAGCTTTTGCCTGGGTCTCCATTTTCTTGTGTAAAGAGCCAGTGGCCGGCAAGATTTTCTTCGGTTTCTGTGAGTTTGTTTCCGTCAAAAATTCTACCGGTTGCAGTGAATCCTCTCTCAACTTTTACCTGACCTTGTCCTCCAACTTGATTGTCCCATGCAACAACACTGTCGTCAAGGTTAATAAATAAAAGGACCACAGATATTCTTGGACCGCCGACTAGTCTTCCAATACCGGGAACTTCAACTTCCTGTCCTTGAAAAACTCTCCATGCATACATATCTCCCTGAACATTGCACATATCATCGGCAGTTGGGCAAAAGTCATTGTAGTCATAATTATAACCAGCCAAACGATCTCCCACCGGCCTGCCTGTATTAAGTGCTTTTTCCCAGTCAGCATAAACTGAAAGGTCAGAGTTAATCGGGTTTACCGTCAAATCGCTTGGAACTACAAGACGTGCATCTGGAGTAAATCCGGCAGGCAGAGTCATATCAGCTTCTCCGCCGTCAGGATTTTTTAGCGTCCACTCATTTCCTTTTTCTTGAGCCGGGGCAAAACCTTTTATTTCTCCTTGTGGCGTTGGTGTGCCACTTGCTTCTCCTACGGTAGGTGTGCCGATTGTCGGAGTTGTAGGATCCTTTAGTTGCGAATAACTTGAATTAACGTAGCCTCTATTTTCATATTGGCTTACGCCATATGTGACACCTGCAGTTCCTGCAAGAAGTCCACCTATCATAACACCTGTTCTTGCTAATTCTTTGATATTTGCCATTATTTTTCACCCCCTGACATTACAATATTCTTATATGATTTTTTTCGGAAAATAAATCCTGCCAGTCCGGCTGGAATAAGTCCTATCAAAGGTAGCGTTTCAGGTCCCGTCGGAGGCGTTGTCGTGACGCTTGGAGCGGGTAAAACCTGAAGTCCTCCTTTTGTGGTTCCTAAGACCGGCTTTTGTATACAAAACTGCGAATTACTGGAGCTTTGCTGTCCATTGTCAGAAACTGCCGTTGCCTGATTTACTACGCAAGTAATTCCTTGTGATACAGGGAACTGATCAGCGCTTGCTGTCTTTCCTTGCACAGTGAATATTCTTGTTTCTCCAGCATTTAGATTATCCACCTCAAAAGAGAGAGTTTTTGTATTTGCGTCAAAGCTTCCGGCTCCCGAAACAAAATCTACAAATTGAGGGAAAATATCGCTAACATCCACTTTGGAGATACTAGTACCGCCGGTATTGGTTACTGTTAAATGAAATGTGACAGTTGAAGCCGGTGAGAACTTAGGGTCGTTTACTCCGAGATTATTTACAAAACTTCCTGTGGTTGGATTTTGCACAGTCTTTGCTATAGTTACCTGGCCTACCTGGATGCATGTTTCTCCTCCACCATAAATTGGTTGACAGGACACATCAGCCTTTGCAGGCAGTGCAATTAATAAGCACAAAACGGTTAATGAAAAAATTGAAAATAAAAATTTATTCATAACAAAAAATGATACTACCAATGATAATTAGGCAGTATCATTTAACTATGTTAGCGATGATACCATATATTATAGGTCTATGTCAACCCCTATAATCTTTAAATGCCTCTTGACAAAGAATTAAGGATATGGTGTAATACATTTGGTTTAAGCCTTCAAGGGAGATTTCCGCGGATATAGTTTTCAACACAGTTCATGTAGATTCCCAAGGAATTACCATTATTAAAATAAATTCTGCAAAATAATTCATATGGCATATAAGAAAAAAGTTTCAGAAGAAAAACCCACAGTTAACGATATTATTGGAGAACCTCAGATAAAAGAAGTTCAAGCTCCTGTTTCTCGTCCTGTCAGGGAGCTTGAAACATCTCAAGCTCTTGAAGTTTCGGGAATTTTGGATATTCAGCCTGAAGGCCATGGATTTTTGCGGCCCAAATTTATTCCGTCGTCCCGGGATGTTTATATTTCCCAGTCTCAGATAAGAAGATTTATGCTTCGCCCCGGAGACCTAATTAAAGGTCTTGGCAGGCCTCCCAAGGATACAGAACGCTACTTCGGGCTTTTAAAAGTTGAAAAAGTTAACGACATTCCTGCCGATGATTCCTTAAGACGTCCCTATTTTGATGACCTTACTCCTATTTATCCAAAGAAGCAGGTCGTTCTTACGACCGGAAAACTTCCTTTATCAACTAGGATTATTGATCTTGTGGCGCCAATCGGATTTGGGCAAAGAGGCATGATCGTTTCTCCCCCGAAGGCCGGAAAGACAACTATACTTAAAGAAATAGCGGCCGGAATTTCTCAAAATTTTCCAAAAGCCCATCTTATGGCAGCACTTATCGGAGAAAGACCGGAGGAGGTAACAGATATCAGCCAATCAGTTAAGGGCGATGTGGTTGCCTCAAATTTTGATGAGCCGCCGGAAAAGCAGACAAAAGTTGCAGAGATAACACTGGATAGAGCAAAGAGATTGGTTGAGCATGGGATCGATGTTATTATACTTTTAGATTCCATAACCAGACTAGCCCGAGCCTACAATTTATCGGTTGCTCCATCCGGCAGAACTCTTTCTGGAGGATTTGACCCGGCTGCTCTTTGGCCTGCAAAACGCTTTTTTGGCGCGGCAAGAAGCTGCAAAGAAGGTGGTTCTCTTACCATCATTGGTACCGCTCTTGTTGAAACGGGTTCAAGAATGGACGACCTCATCTATGAAGAGTTTAAGGGGACAGGGAATATGGAACTTCATCTGGATAGAAAACTTTCTGACAGACGAATTTTCCCAAGCATTGACGTAGAGCGCTCAGGCACAAGACAGGAAGAGCTTATACTTGCCGAAAAAGAACTTAAAAAGGTTGCTACAATGAGACGGATGCTTGATATGCTCGGACCTGAAGAGCGGACAAGCGCGTTAGTCGAACGCCTTTCAAAAACAGAGACCAACGAGGAATTCCTTGAGTCCCTCGGCAAATCCTAAATATTGACATCCTCTTCTAATTTTGCTAACCTTAAACTTTGTAACCATGCATAAGCGTCACCTCTCTTTTTATGTTTATGTTCAATTTTTTGCCAAGTTCCTAGCTGAATTTTCCTTTTTCTCTAGTTTTCTCTTCTTATACCTAAAGAAAAAGGTTATTGTCTTATCCATTTTTTTTGAGAAGAATAAGAATGCTTTGGTAAAACTCTTTACGATGAAAAGGGGTCGATATAATCGGTCTTTTTTGCATTTTTCCGCAGTGGGGGTTTTGGGGATCGGAATAATAGTCGCGCCATTTTTAGCGAGTACTTTTCCTGTTTTTACAACAAATGCATCGGCTCAAATTAACTCGCCTGCTCAAGACAAGTCAATACTTGTTCAAGAGGATTTATTACATACAGACATCTCGCAGAAACCGCGAGACAAAATTATAACTTATACTGTTGAAAAAGGAGATACAATTTCTACAATTGCCCAAAAATTTGGAATATCCGCCGATACGATTCGTTGGGAAAATGATCTTTCAAACGACAATCTTACTGTTGGAGAAGAACTTTCGATACTGCCAGTTACAGGAATAGCATACAAGGTCGCCAAAGGCGATACAGTTTATTCTATTGCTAAGAAGTTTGATACAGATGCTCAAAAAATAGTTGATTTTCCATTTAATGATTTTGCAAATCCTGAAATCTTTTCACTGGTTGAAGGACAAATGCTTATTGTCCCGGATGGCATAAAGCCCTCGGAGCAGCCGTTTATCAAACGACAGGTATATTTAATACAGGGTCCAGTTTTGGTCTCATCCGAAGGTTTTTTCTGGCCCGTCCATGGTGTGATTACTCAATTCGCATCATGGTACCATATGGCGCTTGACATAGCCTCTCCTTATGGCACTCCTATAGTTGCGGCAAACTCCGGAGTAGTCTCTCAAGTTATTCTGGGCACTTATGATGGAGGATACGGAAACAATGTGTACATTAGCGGCGACAACGGATATGTAACTCACTATGCCCATATGGAAGCTGCAAACGTTTCGGCAGGAGATAGGGTTGTAGGAGGTAAGACTGTTATTGGATGGATCGGAATGACAGGAAGGACCACTGGACCTCATGTACATTTTGAAATTATAAAAAACGGTGTCTTGGTCAATCCACTACCGTATCTCCAATAAGCGGTGTGTTAACCGTATCCGCAAACATCTCTTGATCTGCCGGACGAAGAGAACTTTTTACTCTGTCTAAAAATTCTTTATATTTTCTTTGTAAATTAGTGAAATCTCAGGAAGAATTTCTTAGGGGATTTTGCAACTATAAGATAGATATTGTAAAAGATTCTGGTTCTTAGATCGATGCCTCGATCTGTTTAAAAGGGAGGAGAGCCGCAGTGTTTGTGATAGAGTTTGCTTTCGACGCTTAAATCAAGAATATTAATGTAATTATCCCCATTTAAGTCATAGCGTTTAACGTAACCCGCCTGTCCGGCATGAGCGCCGTAGTGTTTAATCATGATAGCTAAATCCAGAATTGATACTATTCCGTCATTGTCAAGATCGGCCGGCCAAGAATCGGATGCCAGTCTTGGTACTGTCGCCGAGGCTCCTGCCCCGCCGCCTCCTGATAAAGAAACAGTTGGTGCGGAAGTATAGCCAGAGCCTCCGGCAGTTACCGTTACTTCGGCAATCATTCCAGTTTGGGAGCAGGCAACGAGCGGATTTGTGCCTAGAAATAATTCAATATTATTAGAAAAACCATCAAGATCGTTGTCAGAAAGGCCATTAAGAAGATTAAAGCTAGCAGAGCTTGTAGCAACATTTCCGGCGTTATCTGTGGTACTCACATTCAAAGTATTTTGCCCAAGAGGTAAAGTCTTAAGGTCAATCGTCTGTCCGTTTACCACGATATTATTATTTAATGATCCTGTTGAAGTTGCGATCCCGGAGACGGAGTCAGCGGCAGAGAAATCCACAGTTAAAGATTGACTATTAGAATAATTTTCATTCTGCGGAGTAATTATGGAAACAACAGGAGGGGTTTTGTCTATTTGTATTGTTTGGGTCTTTGTTGTTTCAACGTTGCCGGCATTGTCAGTTGATCTATAATACAAAGTTGTCGTTCCTTCAATTGTAACAGAGAATGGGGAAGTATAAATTCCCTAGCACCGACAGGTATTTTGTATCTACCTGTACCAGTGAACCTAAACTT
>CAYZEE010000028.1:0-15647 GCA_964477485.1 uncultured Gammaproteobacteria bacterium | reverse complement strand
AATTAGTTTTTTCTACAAAGTATTTACTGATTTAATTGAATTCGTCGACAGTCCCCTAAGAGAAGACATAAAAACTTTTAATCTTAACTCCTCTTACGTTAGGCAGATAAGCGTTTGGGTTTCAACCCTTGAAGACAATGAAAACATTACTCTTTCTCTTTTTGACGCAGATTGCAAAAACAGCAGGCTCTTATCGACAATAGATAAAATTAACGATCGATTTGGAGATCACACTATTCGAAACGGTTTTTTACTCTACTTCGATAAATTAACAACAGTTCCTAACGGCTACATGGCAGACAAATACGAAAGAACAAAGCTAGCAAAAATCGCAAACAAAGCTTAGTTCGTTTTCGAGATTTTTTCTTTCATCGGAAGACAGTCCTAATGTATTTATAAGATTTGGGTTTTTACATAGAGTTTTTGCCAAAACAACATTTTGGGACAGAAGTTGTTTTTTTTGGTGTTCCGATAGAGACCTAAGAACTGTAATCGGATGGAGTTTTGATTTCTCAATTAAATCCCTAAGACTCTCCCCTTCCGGATAGTTCCAGCTTATAACTTTCATATTGTTACAGACAGCATAATCAAGTCCATCTATTGTGATCTTGGTATTGGTTATAAGACAAGCTTCTTTGAGATTATATTTTTCTTTTACATCGTCAAACCTTGCTTTTGTATAAAGAGAAACATGCGTATTAGATCTTGTGCCTGGCCTGTTATGAAATTTACATTCAACCATTATCGAGGGTCCCTCTTTTTTTGCCAGAACATCAATCTCGTGCGTTATGCATTTCCCGTTTAAGATTTGACGCACTTGGGTTTCATAGCCTTCTGTTTTTAGAATTTCGGCGACAAAATCTTCAAAGGGATATCCGGTGGGTCCAAAATCCATAATTGACTGTTTGAGACCATATTTTGCAGGAGAAAAAGGATGGGGTGAATTTTTTAGAAATTCTATAATATGATGATAGATTTCTGAAGTTGGAATATTTTCGTAAAGTTTTGATTTGACATGAGATAATACTTGATCTCTAATTTCTTCAGGAATTCCGGCTCTTTTTATCGATGTTATAACTTTTTGTTCGTTAAAAGGCTCTTTATTTCCCGTCGCTTTAATAACCGTTGGCATACTACCATCGTACATTTTTGGTCGCAGTTTTACAAGAAGACTTTGCAGCAATTAAAAACCCAGTTTTTCCTTAATAAGTATCATAGTTATTCTTCCGGGCACTGGTTCTCCATTTGAAATTACGATTTTATCAACAGCGCTTCCAATACCATAAGCTTTTCTTGCCCGTGCGTCTTCAAGCGGAAAACAATATTCATAAATTCTTTTCATTCCATCATCAATGTTTTTTACAATTTTTTGTGCGCCCACTGCCCATATTACATGCGCTGCGCCATATATATACGCTGGCAATTGACTGGCTGATTTTGACGCGATAAGAACTTTGCCATCCTGTGTAACGGCGTGAACACTTCCCACTGTGTAGTCAGGTGCGGATCCAAGCCGTTTCATATCCTGTTTTTGCGTATCACTATTCATCGAATTGAGTTTATTGCGGATAGAAATAAATTTACCGAATTCATCAATTTCTTTTAAAACTCCTATTGCTTCAAGGGTTTTTGAAGTCATTGTAAAAACCTCGGAGCCTTCTGGAATGAGATTTAGAATTTTCTCTTTCGCCTCTTTCCCGTTTTCAACGACAAAAACCTCGATATTATTTTTTTGTAATGCTGTTTTAGTTTTTTTGATGATGTTGTCGCTTGGAATATTATCCCACATATTATTAGATTATTCTCTCGATTATAATTCCTGATTTTCGCAGATAATTTCTGTCAATGCTATAGTAATGGTTTGCTCCGTTTTTTCTTACTTTTAGGATATTTGCATCCATGAGTTTATTGAAATGATAGGATAATGTTGGTTGAGAAAGTGTGAATTTTCTTGACAGGTCTTTGCATGCAACCTCTTTGTTGCTATCAATGAGTTTTTTGACTATATCAGCTCTTGTATTATCGGACAATGCTTTTAGAATTTTTGTTGCATCCCTATTCATAATTTATTTATTTAAATATTTCTATACCTCAGTATAGATTATTCAAAATATTTTGTCAACCTTGGAACATATGTCTTTCTAAACAGGAAAAGATTGGCAAATCAATGATTCTTGAAAAAGTCTAGAGAGTTTTTCGAAGCTTCTCTCCACGACTGAATTATATTGTGGTTGTTATTGGGATATAAATGAAGTTCCGCGTTTTTGTTTATACTTTCCAAATCATTGTAAAGTTCTATAGACCAACTATATGGAACAGTCTCATCTAAAGTTCCCTGGTCTATTTGTATTGGTGTACGGATATTTGAGAGATAGTTAAGTGGAGAAAGACTCTGCCAGAGCTTGGGGTTCCGATCGGGAGTTCCGAGAATTTGAAATGTCTTTGTATAAGGAAAAGGTGTGATTGTGGCTTCTTCAAGACTTGAAACATGTGATCTTGAAAACCATCGTACAGGATCTGTAACAGGGGCCCATAAAACAGCAGCCTTTATTTTCGCTGAAAAATCGGGATTTTTTCCTGCAATTTCCAGGACTTCAAGAGCTACCTCGCCGCCCATTGAGTGCCCCCAAAGATAAATGTTGCCTGAATCTGCGTCAATGATATTTTTAAGCGAGGCTATTAGATTCATAACATCGATGGGATACGCGAATCTCATAAGAGCCTGGTTATCCAATTCGGATTTTCCGTTTCCGCGATAGTCGGGTTTTATGACAAGATAACCATGGGATGCGAAATAGTCTGTAATAGCTTTGTAGGAGGTAATCGTACTGTACTCTTTAGGATTTATATATCCATGGTTTATTATGACAACCGGAAATCCGTTTTTCGGTTTCTTTAAGTTTGGAATATTCATGAGAGCGTATATCTTAAGACCGTCTGCCGGGTATGAAATTATGTAGCTTGAAAATAATTTTGAGGAGCTTACTCTCCTTTCTATTTTAATTTCCCCGTCGTCGTAGTGTCTGCTTTCAAGAGTAGGAATAGATAAGGGAAACAGCTCTACCTTATTTATTTTTTTCCGTCCTTTTTCAAGGTAAAGATTCCTTTTTTCAAAGACGATAAAATCATCTTTTTTGAAGACTTCGATATAATTTTTGTCGTGTTCCATTTGTTTTGCAAACTGTTTTTGAGCATTTAACGAGGGTTGTGCAAATGGGTCGTTTAAAAGAAAAAGAATTATGTCTGCTTTGTTCATACCTACGGGTATTGTATAAATAGCTTCTCTATGCGATAGATGGGATCCAAGATTATTTGTTGCAGCTATACTAAATTTTCCGGGGATTGATGACAGAAAGTCATCAATTGTTTTTCTATCAGGCTGAGGTTTTGTGAACATATCAATGTTTGGCTTAAGCGAGCCGGGAAGAGGGCCTAGGATTATGGAAGATAAAAACGAGAAGAAAAATATAAAGAAAACACAGGCATTTACATTAATCTTCGGGACTTTATTTTTAAGATTCGACATGCCGTAGATAGCAGAAATAAAGATAAAAGGAGTAATTGACGATGAGTATTGATAGTAAATTTCATGAAGCGTAGCGTTTTTACTTAAAAGATTGAGCATTAGATCCGGGACTGCAAAAATAAGAGGTAAAGGATTTAATAAAGACAGGAAGCCAAGCGGCAAAAATATATCGAGAAGATATAGCAACTGATTTTTCTGGAGTATGACAGAGAATGTCTTTTGGGGAGAAAAAATAATATTCTTGATAACACTTGTCGGAGAATCTCCAAAATCAGAATAATAAGCAAGAGCAAAGTGTTGTCCTCCTAAGGCAGAAGGTATTGCATGCCAGATCAGATAGTAAAAAATAAGAACAGATGAGATTGCTAGAGCTCCCCCTAAAAGCTTTTTCTTTTTAATGAAAATAACGTACAAGCCAAATAATGCCGCGATTATCCAAATTTGTTCTTTTGTGAGCGCTGATAGCAAAAGAAAAACTACAAACCAAAAGTAGTTCTTACGTTTTAAAAAGTAAAAAGTTGCAAGCAAAAATGTTGTTGCAAAAACAACCGGATGGAAGTCGTATAAATTGGCATACCCTATCGAAGGGGTTATCAGAAAAGCGAATGAAAAGACAAGGGATAGCTTCTTGTTTTTTAAAATTTCCCAAGAGAGTAAATAAATGAAAACAGCGCCGGCTCCTAAAATCACTGACTGAAGCATTAGAAGCATTTTGGGATTTGACCAGATAAGGTACAAAGGAGAGATAAGAACCAGGATAAAATCAGCATGAAAGGCAAGACGGGAGATAATATTTGTCCCGTTGGGATCTGTAATTTGAAATATTCTGCCGTGGATAGTATTCCATACTGTCTGGTCCATATTTCCGAGATCAAAACGTCCTGTATAAAAGTTGTCGTATCTTAAAAAACTTGCACAGGTAAAATATGTGATGTAAACAAGAACAAGAATCGCAAGGATTGTTTCATGCGGATGGCTTTTAATAAAATTTTCAACTTTGAGGAACACTTTGATTTTAACGTTTTTCCATAGATAGGCAAGAATTAGAAATACTATCTCAGATATTATAAGAATAATTCTTGCATATATTGCCAAAACTACGGCAAGACTCAGGGTTAGGAATTTCGAAAGGCCGATTGTTAGCACCGCTTCCCTTATCCCCAGCCCCATCGGTGTTACAAAAGATATATACCCTATAAGTATCGAAAAGACAAAAAAACTTGCGAACCAAACAATTGATGCAGGATTTAGAGAGGAAATAGACGCAATAGCAAAATATGTACCCATACCAAAAAAAGAGAGAGCAAGAATAGAAATAAAAAGAAGACTCAAGTTGGTCGATGGTGGGAAATCAGGTAAAAATTTCCATTTTTTCACTTTCTGATTGAAGATAAAGATTAATGATACTAAAAAAATTAAAACTCCTAATACCGATGTGATGAGTATTAAATTTTGTTTTATAGATAACACATATTTAAGTATAAAGGGAATCGAAAATGCAGAAATAATAAGACAGCCAAAGACGAAAAATTCTGCCTCAAAGAGGATAAGATAACCAAGCGTCTTTTTATCAACATCTTTTTTGGAAAAAACCGAAAATTTTCCCAAGAATGACCAAATGTTGCCGGGAGCAAATCTTTTAAGCTCCGACATGCCCCAGAGAAATGCGGTGTCTTTAAGAGGAATAGCATAACCTTTCTCCTTAAGAAGCATTTTCCAAAGATACGAACGTAGAAAATAAAATGTAGTTAAACAAACGACCGAGATTATCAAAATAAATATATCAGGGGTTCTTATTTTTTCTAGAATCTGGTTAAGATTCGGCAGGAAAAGTTTGATGAGAAAAAAAATTGCGACTATGGAAATCGGCCAGCCTATAAAAATTCTTAAAAATTCCCAGAAATGATTTTTATCCATTTTTTTATTTTATCATAAACAAAATAAAATATTAGTTGATTGCATGCACTGTACCCTAAAGTATTAACGAGGAAAAACCTGTTAGAATAGTTGTCTATTGAGAAAGCTATTTACACTTTTTAAGGAAGTAAGATCCAACAATATCTAAATCCGTCCTGTCTATTACACCGTCAGCATTTAAATCATAACGTTTATTGTATCTACCGTCACCTATGTGAGTGTCGTAAAGGCGGGAGATTCTTGCAATGTCTATTATATTAACTATGCCGTCATTATCGATGTCTGGCGGCCATGCGTTAACCCCACAGGAATTTGTCGGATCTGTCCCAATGTAATTTTCTATTGCATCCGGGAAGCCGTCATGATCTGTATCAGTTAAATTGTTAGTGGGACGGTATGACGAGATATAACTAGGTTTGCATTGAAGAATAGGACTTGCCCAATCTGCATGATCATAGGTAGTATTGCCATTACCACCGTCAATAACTTGAAGTTTCAACTGGTTCACTCCGGTTAAATTAACACCAGCATTCGCCGCATTTTTTTTCCCGTTAATAACGCCTGATTGCCAAATAAGCTTATTGTCGCCGTATATTTGGAAAATAACAGATCCAAGGCCACCAGTTTCATCGTCAATTCCCATGTTTGCATTGAGAGAGGAACATTGACTGTTCAAAGTCAAAGTTACTGTCGAGGGCGCATCAACGCCAAGACCCTTTGGATATTTGTATCCATTGATTGTAATAGTAGATCCGCCGCTTGAGGTGTCTTTTTTAACATTCCCCGATCCATTGGCAACCTGTGTCCAAGGGAGGTCGGAGAGATAAGCATGGTCACTTGCAAGCAGTGACCCCGGAGGAACAGAAAACGTCTGTTGTTGATTTGTAGTTGGCGTAGGACTTGATGCCATTGGCGTGGGAGTTGGCGTAGGTGTTGCCGTAACGAATGTCGAGCTAAGGTTCGGAGGAGGGTTGTCTATGATCGGAGTTGGATTAATTGTATGGGAAGCTTCTCCTGGGGGAGGTGGAACATAGCTATCTTTTGTTAATATCATGTTGAAAGCGCGCCACGTAGTTGTAAGATATTTAAACTTGCCAAGTCCAACCTGCGCGTTGTTTGGATATGGCGCTGATGGACTCTGCCACCAGTCACCTCCTACATCCATGAGCAATTTCGCGATAGATGTGTCATCCGGTAAATTAGGATTATCGACAATTAGTCTTGCATCTGCGGTGACAAATAAACCTATAACATCAGAGTTGTTGTAAGTTGGGCGTGCATCACCTGCATAAAAGTGCGCAGCCATGTTTGATTTGGGCTTAATTGATTGACCTACAGACTCATTTCTTATGTCAAATGAACAATCGTTGGAACTCCAATCCTCCGTATAATAACACCCTGCTAGGCTTCCCTGGGATTGTATAAGTTGCCAACTGTTTGTACTTTTAAGTAGGACATATGCCTTAATATTTGCAACTTGAACTCTGGTATTTGTCGCAGGGTTACCGGCGCAGTCTGCATATATTACTCCCCAATAAGTCATTGCGTCGTAGCCAGATGGTGGCACGGGGTTATCTGCCTCAGGTTGCTTGTTCCAGGAGAAACCGGTTGGTTGTCCCTCAAGACATCCTTCATGGTAGCCTGTCATGTCGTTGACTACATCGTCTACCGTGTTGACTACACCGAGGCTATCCGCTGCTCTTTGACGCAAGCTTAGATATTGATTAACAATATAGGGGGTTACTAGACCGAATATAACAACAATTACAATAAACAGTTTGGTGAATCTATCAAGCGAAGAATACGACCGCCATAATACACTGAATATTTCCCCTTTTTCTCTTTCGCCTTCCTTCTTTGAGTGCGAATCAATTGTAATAATTTCAGGCATCCTAATTGCCATCCATTTCTAGAATAGAACATAATAAATTAACTTGTCAAGTGCCCTTTTATGTCTTCCTTGCTTGGCGCGCCTGAAGGGAGTCGAACCCCCAACCCCACGGTCCGAAGCCGTGTGCTCTATCCATTGAGCTACAGGCGCAAAATGGGATAAAACCTTGCAATGTTAAAAAACCTATTGTAGTATACTAAATGTGGGCCGCTAGCTCAACTGGCAGAGCAATTCCCTCTTAAGGAATCGGTTCGGGGTTCGATTCCCCGGCGGCTCGCAGAATATCCTATAGTTGATTAACCTTCCTTTTTCTGCTATAATTCCCCACATGGGTTCACCTGAATTTCAACAGCAGCTTAATAAGGCAAGAAATTTTAGTAGAGTGGAATCAGATATACTTCGTACTGATAGAAGAAGCGGATTGTTTCCTGTTGCCCAAGAATATTTAGGAGTTCTAAAAGAGGATCCTGAGTACCGGCAAGCAAGAAGAATGATTCTTCTAGATAGGTGGGAAGCTTTCGGAAGAAGCCTTCCTGAGTTTACAGAGGAACAGTGGAAAGAAACAGGACAAGTCCTATCAGGACTAAATAACGGAGTAAAGGCAGGACTCTTTCTTGAAATTGCCCGGAATGCTTCACCTGGAACGTATATGCCTTTAGATACAGTCGTTGAGAGATTTAGAAATTTATTTCAGGGGACAGAGCCTTTTGGATGCATTGAATGAGGGGCATAAAGTAAAAGATCGAGCAATAAGTTACTGTCGGGAAAGCCTTTGCGACGTAGGGCTTTTAGCTGAGGAGTGGGCAATTGATGAGTATGGAGTCCAAAGTCTTCTGGGTTTTGGCGTGACTGAAAGAGGAAAAAAAATCGGAATCCCTACTGCCCTATCTGTCTTATGGTATGAAAGCAAAACCAATCAGTCTTTATTCTCCGTTCTGGGACACACCAGTTCTTCCGGCGAAACCAGAGCTCCTCTTAACAGAGCTCGCATACTTGATTATATGATAAGACATCCTTATGAGGTTAGAGAGGTAGATTTAGCAACCGCTTTAGGATTGACACAAGGAGTCGTTGAGGATAATCTAATGTCTTTGAATAATCATAAAATTATAGATTATAAGGCATTGAATTTACAAACAGGCAGGACACAGGTTAGATATGAAAAAATAAAAGATAAGAATCTTTCAGATGCTGATTCTTATCCTGGGTTTTCCTTACTCTATAATCAAATAATCAAGATGCTGGAAGAAACTGACGGTCCACATTCAGCAGATGATATCTTCGGCGGACTTCCTGATAAGATCAAAAAAAATTGGAGAGAGATAGGGCTTAGATCAAAGATCAGTAGAATTTTAAGCAAAATATCAAAACAAGGATTTCTTAAGAGAGTAGGGGGATTTAGAGGGCACGAGAAATATTCTGATGCTTGCTTAACTCTTAAAGGAAAAAGTTTATATTTTCAAGTTGTTTATCCTGTTCTTCTTTTTTCCTCAGGAAGAAACCCTTCTAAAAACCATTTATCATATCTTCAGGAAATAAGTGGTAGCTACGTTACGTTTGCCAGAAACTCTGCGGAATTCTATTATCCTCATTCAGCCTCAAGCAAACAAAGAAAAAGCAGGAAAAATAGATTACAAGTTGTAGAAATGCTTCAAAACAGTCCGGATCAGTCGTTTACCCTCCAAGATCTTTCTGAAAAAGTAGGACTTAATGCTGACACCATAAGGTTATTTTTCAAACCCCAAACTCCGGAATCTTTAGAAATTACGTTGAGACTTAATAGGGAAACGTCAGTGACAGTACAAAGAGAGAAAAGAAAAGGAGTTTGGTATTTCAGGGCTAAAAATCCAGACTGATAATGACGATAAGCCGTTTTATTGTGCTATTATGTGAAATCTTGCTTCAAGAAGGTTTGCAGAGACATTTAATTGGCTTTTCATTTGAACCTGGTACATTTTAGGTGCATTATCATAAATAATACCCGGAGAAATCATAAGGGTTGATTGAGAGCTTGCAGGACCTGTTATCTCGGAATTCCAGACAGGATGCATATCAGTCTCGTTAAATAATCTGACAGATACCGTTCCATTTGCAGTTGGCACGCTGATAGATGCCTCAAAATGAACCTCTTTAATGTTGTAGTATTGCCCAAAATCAAATGTTGTTAGCGCGCCCTGAACATCTGCCCAATCGCTTGACTGGTCAGTTCCAGATCCTAAATTGATATAATAATCTTTTGTAGCACCTGAAACTCGAGTATTTGAAGCATGTTCAGTGATAGTTGATTGTTTAGCCGATTGTGTTGCATTGGTAGATGGGATTAATGCCGTTGGAGGTGGCTTGATTATCGTTGAGGTCGGAGTCAAAAAAGCAGAAGAGGGATGAGACTTGGCGGAGTTATTTTTGGAAATTTTGATATTTAGATATATGACATTAAACAATAGTATAATTGTTACGAGTCCAACAATAAAAAAACCAATCTTTATTTCTCTTTCGTCTCTCTTAAGGCGTAAGTTCAGAAACTGGTCCTTGATGCTATTTAGCATATTTTAAGTTTATAAAATAAAAAAATAAAAGGCAATCTTACGATTTTGTGGTACAATTAGATTCATGAGAATAGAAAACAAGATCGTGATAGTAACCGGTGCATCGTCCGGAATTGGCAAGGCCATAGTAAAGCTTCTTACAGAAAATGGCGCAAAAGTTGCTCTCGTTGCGCGGTCAAAAGACAAAATTGAAAAACTCTCAAAAGAATTGGATAATTCCCTGTCGGTAATTGCTGACATGAGAAAAGAAGAAGATATAGAGAGAATGGTTAATGAAGTTAAAAATCATTTTGGAAGAATTGATATATTGGTTAATAATGCAGGCCGCGGTTATGATGCGGAAATTGAGAAAATCGATAGGAATGATTTTCTTGAGCTTTTTACACTGAATGTCTTAGGCCCTCTTAAAGCCATGCAGCTTGTAACTGCGATAATGAAAAAACAGGGTGGCGGCATAATTGTAAATATAAGCTCCGGAACTTCGCTTATGTATCTGCCGGGTATGAGCGCATATTCAGCTACAAAACGAGCCTTAAACGCTATTAGTCTTACGGCTCGTGAAGAGCTTAAGGAGGACGGAATAAGCGTAAGCGTTGCTTATCCCTATATTACAAAAACTGATTTTGACAAAAATATGATAGGCGTTAGTAAATTTATTCAGGAAGCGGAAGGCAACGACAATCTCCGTCCTGCCGATACCGCAGAATATATTGCAGAAAAGATTATCGAAGGCATTAAAAACAAGGAAGCAGAGATTTTTGCCCATGACTGGATGAAAAGAGTATGAACTTAGTTAAGGCGAAAGAGAAACATTTAATTTTTCCGTCCTGGGAAAGTAGAACTCTGCGTCCCATTCCAGGAAGATGGAGATTGGTAACAGTAGTAGATGACGGCGTTTTGGTCGCAAAAGGAGAATTTACTTCCAAAGAAACTCAAGGCCTTATTGATCTTCGTGAAAAAGTTGAAGGAGGACTGATTTCAAGCTAAAAACTTGCTTAGGTTAAACGATGTGCGGTGAATTTTACAAAGTCCATATTTTCTTAAAGCTGCTTGATGCTCTTTTGTGCCATAACCTTTATTTTTTGAAAACCCATATTTCTTATATTTCATGCTTAAATTGCTCATAAGTTCATCCCTGTAAACTTTAGCAATAATTGACGCAGCAGCTATAGATACGCTTTTTCTGTCCCCTTTTACTATTGCTTTTTGATTTACAAGTCCGATCCCGCGGATATAACGGATATGAAAACCGTCTGCCAAAACAAAAATTGGCGGCCTGCTTTTTTTTATTTCAAGAATTTGGCCAAATATGGATTTAACAGCTTTTCGTATTGCCATTTCACTTGCTTTTCCTACCCCGATTTTATTTATCGTTGAGACACCTATTATCGAAACTGCATACACAAGCGCGTGTTTTTTTATTTCTTTTGAGAGCACTTCCCTTTTCCTCGGGCTTATGAGTTTAGAGTCATTTATCTGCGAAATTGCAACTTTCGTATCAGCTTTATTATATACATTTTTATCAAATACAACCGCACCTGCCACGACCGGTCCCGCAAAACTGCCTCGGCCAACCTCATCAACTCCTATCACAAAATTACATTTTTTTTTCCAAAGCTTACGCTCTTCTATAAATGTGGGTTTTTTCATTCCATAAATTATACCACCTGAGTTTGACAGAGAAGTTTATATCTGATAGCATCAGAAGATATTTATGACTTTTCAGGTGGTATGAAAATGGTTATTAGAAATATCATTTTTTACGCATTTTCTCTTTTTGTAGTGACCCAATTTTTGTCGGGAGTTCAAATATCAGGCGGTGTACTGACTTATGTTTTTGGCGCAGTTGTTCTAGCGATAATGTTTCTCGTGGTAAAGCCTGTATTAAATATTCTTACGCTGCCTTTAAATATTATTACCCTTGGTACATTCTCTTTCGTAGTAAATATTATCATTCTTTATTTATTAACTCTTTTTGTTCCTAATATAAAGATTGTGCCTTTTGTTTTCCAGGGATTTTCTTTTGCAGGGTTTATTATACCCCGAGTTTATCTTAATGAAGTTTTTGCCTTCATAGCGTCAGGATTATTTCTTTCCGTTATTATTACTTTTTTAACATGGTTAATAAAAAAATAGTCTGTCTCGGCGGCGGTATCGGAACAGCAAATCTTCTTGCGGGAGTTAAAAACGAGTTTAACGATGTAACTGCGATTGTATCTATGGCTGATGATGGTGGGTCTGCAGGAAGACTTCGAAGATATTATAAAACTTTCCCCCCCGGTGATGTTATTAATTGCATGATAGCTCTTTCACAGAAAAATGGACTCATGAAAGATATTCTTAGGTTTAGATTTCGCGGGAACAGGTATGGGCCGGATAATATTTTGCCGGGCCAAAAGCTTGGAAACTTAATATTAGTCGCCTTAAGTACAATTAAAGGAAGTTTCAATGAAGGACTAATAGAGATGGAAAAGATTTTTAAGACAAAAGGGGAAATTCTTCCGGCAACCGCAGTACCCATTTCAATATGGGCAAAAACCTCCAAAGGCCATATTGTTACAAGGGAAGAAAATATTGACAGAGGTTTTTTTAAAGGTGAAATAAAAAAATTATTTATAAAACCTAAAAATCCACCTGTCAATCAAGATGTTTTGGATAAGATAAAAAATGCTAATGTTATTATCACAGGGCCTGGAGATTTGTACACTACTATTTTGCCGGTTATCATGGTGCCCCACATACTCGATCGGATAAAAGAATCGAGGGCGAGAAAGCTATTTATCGTTAATATTGCCAACAAGAGATATGAGACTCCAAGATATTCATTTGAGGATTTTGCAGCAGCGATAGAGAAGCATTGCGGAGAGGCATTATTTGACACTTATTTATTAAACGACAACATTTCGCCTGTTATCCCTCAAAAGTTTAAAAACGAATATAAATATGTACCTGTTGAGATTAAGAAAAATAAGTTTCAATATAAAGTTGTCTATGAAGATTTAATTGACAATAATTTCCCTCTTTATCACAGTCCAAAAAAACTTGCAAAAGCAGTCTTAAACAATATATAATTTGCATATGATTTTTAAAACAATACTCCAGATTTTAATTGCTGCTTCTTTGATTACCTCAATCCTGCTTCAGATGCAAGGAAGTGGGTTGTCTGGCACGTTCGGAGGGGGAGGAGAGTTCTATAGAAGTAAACAAAGTATAGAGAAATTACTTGTCTACATAACAATTGTCCTTTCTTTTCTATTTGCGTTAGTAACTCTTCTTTTTGCCCCGCGTTAAAGATTAGTTTCGCGAAATTATGATTGTTATAAGACGACGTCTTATATTTTGGCTTGCAAAAGCATATATCAAGAAATGGGGAAAGTTAATTCTGCTCTATTTTTTAATAGGCTTCATAGCTTTTTTGTTTATTCGAGTTTTGATTAAAATATCTCCGTCAGTTATTCCTTCCTCTGGCAATGAAGCAATTGGGATGGTCGGTTCTTATACGATAAACGATTTACCCTCTAACATTCTTTATGAATTGTCCTTTGGATTAACTTCATTTTCTAGTGACGAAACAGTAAGACCCAGCGTCGCAAGAAGTTGGAGAGTTAGCGATAACGGCAAAACTTATACATTCTTCTTGAAACACAATATCAGTTTTACAGACGGAACAAAGCTTACTTCTAAATATATTGATTATGGATTTTCCGGAGTTACTATAATAAGACCTGATGATTATACAATAGTTTTTAAATTAAAAGATCGTTATTCCCCTTTTCTCGCAACAGTATCAAGACCGATTTTTAAAAAAGGGTTTATCGGAGTCGGAAATTATAAAATATCAAATATTAAATTAAATGGAGATTTTGTAGTTTCCCTTGATCTCACATCGACCAACTCTTCATTCAGGCTCTTAAGATATGAGTTTTTCCCAACAGAGGATGCTTTAAAGACAGCTTTTGTCCTGGGCGAGGTGAACAAAATTTACGCAATTTCGAATTTAAAATTTATAAATACGTCATTTTTAAATTTTAAATCAGTTGTCGTAGATAAAAAATTAAGCAACAATCAACTTGTTACTTTATTTTTTAATACAAAAGATAAAATTTTGTCTGAAAAAGACATACGGATAGCACTATCTTATGCGATTCCTGATTCATTGCCGGGCGGTAAAAGAAATCCAGGCCCCTACCCTTTTTACTCATGGGCATACGATGATATATCAAATTCTCATAGTCAAGATCCGGCCCACGCCAAATCAATTTTATCGCAATCCAAAGGCCTACCTGCATTTTCCAAAACGGTTTTAACCATAAAAACTCTTCCTCAATATATAGACACCGCAAATGTAATTTCCCAAAACTTCAAAAAGCTAGGCATTAATACAAAAGTTGAAACCGTCGATTCTATCCCGGATACTTTTCAGATTTTTCTGGGAAACTTTAGTTTTTCCGAAGACCCGGATCAATATATACTTTGGCACTCAGATCAAGTTGACAACATAACGGGATATAAAAATCTAAGGATTGACAAGCTATTGGAAGATGGAAGAAAGACGATTGACATTAGCCAGAGGAAGAGCATTTATTCGGATTTTCAAAAATATCTTCTCGATGATCCCCCCGCTTTGTTTCTCTACCTGCCCTACGAATACGATGTGTCAAGAAAGTAAGGATTTTGCTCTAAGATGTTTATGATAATTTATGGCAAATCTGTGAGATTCGTCTCTTATCCTCATAAGCAAATGAAGTGCGGGAGAATCTTTTGGGATCCTGACCTCTTTCAAGTCTGACGTTACTACAATTTCTTCTCTTTTGGCAAGACCGACGATCGGAATTTTTAATTTCTTTTGATTTATTATCTTAACAACCGTTGAAACTTGGCCTTTTCCTCCATCAACAATTATCAAATTTGGAAATGGCCATTCTTTATGGTTAAGCCGTCTTTCGATTACTTCGGAAAGCATTGCAAAGTCATTCGGTTTTTCCGTACTTGTTGCTTTAATCCTAAATCTTCTGTATAAGGAATTGCCGGAAACTCCGTTTACAAAAACAATCATAGAACCGGTGGCAAAACGTCCCTGAATATTTGAAATGTCATAACATTCTATTCTGTCTAGTTTTTGTATCTTAACCTTGTTGTCTTTAAGATATTTTTCAAGCATTGCAAGCGCATTTGAATTTGTTTTTCCACCTAGGAACGGATAGTGGCCGTTTGTTACAATTCTAATTGCGTCCATCTTTTTTTGAGCAACTGCCGCCTTTTCGAATTCTTTATAATTACTAAATAAATTTCTTTCTCTTTCAAGATCTCTTATAACTTTTTTTGTATCGCCGCCAAGAAAATCTATAATGTGCTTTATGTTGTTTTTGTAATCTTTCCGAAGTTTCGGTGAGTCAAAAACGGGAGGGCAGGGACAAAGACCCAGATGATTATATAAGCATATTCTTTTTGGGTGGTTCAAAACAGATTGGTATGGGAAAATTTTTCTTATAGTCTTTAAAACAAGTCTCAATGCTCCGACTGTTGGATATGGCCCGAAATAAATATTTTTATTTTCTTCTGTTTCATTTATTCTTCGTACAATCAAGATCCTAGGATATTTCTCCCAGGATGTAATCTTTACAAAAGGGTATGCTTTATCGTCCGTAAGCTTTATATTATATTTAGGCTTGTATTTTTTTATGTAGTTAGCCTCTAAAATTAGAGCTTCTATCTCGGAGCGGGTAATAATTGTTTTTATTTTACTAATTTGTGAAACAAGAATTTT
>CAYZEE010000027.1:0-15989 GCA_964477485.1 uncultured Gammaproteobacteria bacterium | reverse complement strand
AGATAAATTTATAAATAAAAAATAAAATATGCCAAGAAAAAAAATAACTAAGACAGAAGAGGAAATAAAAGAGGTTAAACCGCTCGGGAAAGAGTATACTCATGCTGTTGGCAGGAGACGAGAAGCTGTTGCGCGTGTTAGGCTTTACGATAGTAAAAACGAAATTTCCTGGGATGATGAAAAAATAAAAAAAGGTGAAATTTTTGTCAATAAACAAGCTATAGAAAAATATTTCAAAGGAGAAGTTGCAAGAGCTAGATACGAAGAGCCCCTTAGAGCCACAAATACACTTGGCAAATATTTGCTGACTATAAAAGTTGAAGGGGGAGGACCAAATGGGCAACTGGATGCCGTGGTTCTTGGAATATCTCGCGCGCTGGCAAAGCACGATCGGGAGAAATTTCACTCGATCCTTAGAAAAAAAGGGCTTCTTACCCGCGATGCAAGAGTTAGGGAAAGACGAAAGATTGGAATGGGCGGAAAAGCGAGGAGAAAAAGACAATCTCCAAAAAGATAATTATTATTTAGTTGGTCTGCCTCCGAATCTTCTATCTCTTTTGGAAAAATCAACCAAAGCTTTTACGATATCACCCATTGTTATGTCCGGGAAAAATTTATTTGAAAAATAAAGCTCCGTATTTCTTACGGCAAGCCACCCGACATCAGACAATCTTTTCTCGCCTGATGTTCTTACCAAAAGATCAGGAGGGGGAATTTTTCCTTCCCCGTCTCTAAGACTAGCAACGACTTCAGGGGTCGTAGGAGTCTCCGCAGGTAATTGCCTTGCCTTTTCAATTATTCTTAATTCCTGGTCTTCTCCGCTAAATCCAAGCGCAACATATACAACCTGTCCGGTATTTCCTCTTGTTTCATTTTCTATTTCTTCTATAGCTTCTCCGAGCGTTGGCCATTTATCAAATAATGTTTTAAAAGTTTCTTTGTAAGCCAGTTGAAATGCTTTGTTTCTTTTTGTAAATTCGGCTCCATCACCGGATTTATGTCTTTTTAAACGCTTTTCAAAATCTTCTGTTACGCCAACATACAGATGATTTTTGGGTCCTCGAAGTATATAAACAAAAAACATTAATGCCTGCACTTTAACAAGTTCAGTGTCCTTGGATTCGCTTCTCTTTAGCTCTAGAGTCGTAGACCCTGAGTGAGCGAAGCGAATCGAAGGGTCGGGGTGCTGAGAATTGAACTCAGCCCACACGCACCCCATGCGCGCATTCTACCGATAAACTACACCCCGCAAATGGGATAAAACCTAACGGTTTTTTCCCAACGATTTTCCCTAAATTGATTCGCAAAATCGACACTCGTGAGTCAACGATTTTGCGTTATCGTAATTTATTCTCTTATTTTTACCTCTTGTATTTTATCATAAAATTGTTACAATGGGGTTGTTATGGCGAGGACACCAAAATCAGCAAAAACTCCGGTAAACGGCCAGACAGAATCTTCCAAAAAACTCGAGGCGGTAAAACTCGCGATGGAGCAGATAGAAAAACAATACGGTCGCGGTTCTATCATGCGTTTTGGAGAAATAGGAGGAAAGCTTGATGTCTCGTCCATCTCAACCGGATGTCTTCCCTTGGATTTGGCACTGGGCATAGGAGGAGTGCCAAGAGGACGGGTTATTGAAGTTTTTGGTCCGGAGGCGTCCGGAAAGACAACTATTTGTTTATCAATTATAGCCCAGGCCCAAAAGCACGGCGGGATTGCAGCATTTATTGATGCAGAACATGCGCTAGATCCTTTATGGGCAGAGCGAATTGGAGTAAAACTTGATGAACTTCTTATCTCCCAACCCGATACCGGAGAGCAGGCTTTGGAAATTGCAGAAAGTTTAATTAGAAGCGGCGGAGTTGATGTCCTCGTTATTGACTCTGTTGCGGCTTTGGTTCCGCGAGCTGAAATTGAAGGAGAAATGGGAGATGCGATGGTGGGACTTCAGGCGCGTCTTATGTCTCAAGCTCTTAGAAAACTTACCGGAGTTATTTCAAAATCAAAGACTGTTGTTATCTTTACTAATCAGTTGCGTCAGAAAATTGGAGTTATGTTTGGAAACCCCGAGACAACAACAGGAGGACTTGCGCTTAAGTTTTATTCATCGGTTAGACTAGACTCTCGGAAAATTGAGACTCTTAAAGAGAATGATAAGGTTGTTGGTTCGAGACATAGGGTAAAGATTGTAAAAAATAAAGTTGCAGCGCCTTTTCGAATTGCCGAGTTTGATGTTATGGCAGACAGCGGAATATCAAGAGAAGGAGGAATAATTGACGTAGGTGTTGAGATGGGAATTATTCAAAAATCAGGCGCTTTCTTTAGATTTGGAGAGTTAATGCTTGGACAGGGTAAAGATGCAACTAAAATATTTTTAAAAGAGAATCCGGAAACTGCCAAAAAAATCGTTGATGAGATTATGAAGAAAAGCCAATCCTCAGGTACTCCTGTTGCCGTCGGAGTTGAGGGAAAAGAAATCGCCGCCTAAATGGATAGAGATATTTTTGATAAATTCTATAACAAGGCGCTTCGTTTCTTATCTTTTCGTCCTCGGTCGGAAAAAGAAGTCAGGGATAATCTGAAAAAAGCCAAAGTCCCCGATTCAACGATTCAAGCTATCTCAGTTAAGTTAAAGGAGAAAAATTTCTTAAACGATGAAGAGTTTGCGAAATGGTGGATTGAACAAAGGACAGCATTTAAGCCCCGTTCCTTAAGACTGATTAAAATGGAATTAAGGCAAAAAGGAATTGCGCAGGATTTGATTAAGAAGATGATTTATGAATCAGGAATTACGAATAAAGATGATTTGGAGTCAGCAGAAAAACTAATTGAAAAAAGATTGTCTAGGTATAAAAATTCATCAAAAGAAGAAAAAATTCAAAAGCTTGGCCGTTTCCTTGCGTCAAAAGGATTTGATTATGACGTTATCAAAAAGGTCTTTTCAAGGATGAAATTGACATATTGACTTAATTAGAAATATTTTGATATACTCAAAAAATACAGAACAAAATCCGAGTGAAAAAAAATATTAAAAAGCTTGCACTATCAATTTTCGTTTTTGGAATTTTGTTTCTAATGTCCACTCGTGCTTCTTTTGCTGATAATTTAGTTAATCCTGGTTTTGAGACAGGGGATCTTACCGGCTGGACTCAGGGAACTGTGGTTGATTTTGCCGGAGTTGTAGGCCCGGATGGCTATAATACACCATATCAGGGAAATTATATGTTGCGTCTTGGCACACCCGGATTTAACGCAAGGTCATTAGGCCCCAACACAGTATATCAGGATTTTGTAGTAGTGAACCCTACGTTAACTTTTGCTTACGATGTTTTTACTTATGACTATACCGGATATGACAAGTTTTATTACAGGGTTGAGGATGTCTCTACCGGTACAAATGTAGCTTATTATTCTCAGACGGCATGGGGGTCAGATCTTTCTTTGAAGACTACGGGTTGGCGAACAGTCAGTATTGATTTGTCTGCCTACATGGGCAAGACTCTTAGATTGGAATTTGATGCCGAAGAAACAGGGGATACTTATTAT
Source organism: uncultured Gammaproteobacteria bacterium (assembly GCA_964477485.1). GTDB lineage: Bacteria > Patescibacteriota > Microgenomatia > Levybacterales > UBA12049 > CAYZEE01. Next base: position 12,440 of record CAYZEE010000027.1, on the reverse strand, counting down.
ACAACTTGGGCATATGTAGACAGCGCGGCGCCAACAGATACCGTTCCTCCCGTAACAACAGCTACTCTTTCCGGAACTCTTGGGAATAATGGCTGGTACACATCGGATGTTTCGGTAACACTTCAAGCGACTGATAATGAGCCGGGCGGATCGGGTGTAAAAAATACAGAATATAGTTTTGATGGTTCTACCTGGACTACTTATGTCTCTCCATTTACGATTACTACCGAAGGAACAACAACATTATACTTCCGCTCAACCGACAATGCCGGCAATATTGAGGCAACAAAAACCCAAACAATAAAAATAGATAAAACCCCTCCTGTTATTACCATAACCTCACCGCAGCCTACAAGCTATTATCATGCTGGACTTTTAACTCTTGATTTTAGTGCTACGGATACGGTTTCGGCAGTTGCGACCACAACGGCACTATTGGATGGAGTCCCGGTAGATAGCGGCCAAACGATTGACTTGAAGACTCTAGGTCTTGGACAGCATACCTTAGCTGTTGATGCTACGGATAATGCCGGAAATAATGCTTCATCTACAGCGCAGTTTAACGTAATACCCGTCCCATTTGCCACTTTTTCAGCCAAAATACAAGCTGAAATAGGAAGAAAGATTTCTGAAACTCAGCTAGAGATCCAAGGCGCCTTTACACTGGGACAGCAAAGTGATGGAATAGATCCGGTTAATGAGACGGTTACCCTAAGTTCCCCGGCTCTTTCTCTTACAATTCCACCGGGCTCTTTTAAATTAGCAAGTGGAAATAAGGACGAAAATACAGGCGGGACAACTTATACCTTCGAGGGAATGGTCAATGGTAATAAAACTGAAATACAGATTATATCTCTTGGAAACAATAACTATAAATTTCACTTTGAGATCCATGGGCTTAACCCGTGCCGGCTTAAAAATCCTTCTCAAGTAACATTAACTATTGGTGATGATTCCGGCACCGCTCAGGTGCCAGTAAAAATTGCCGGTCTTAAGAACTGGAATAAAGTTTGCCCGGGAATTCCGGCTCCAGTTGTTTCACATACCTCCGATGATTGACTCTCTGCCAGAGGATGGAGTATAATTTATAAAGAAGGCAGTAGCTTAATGGTTGTGCAAAATCTCAGAGACAAAACAACTTTTATAGGAAATTAAAGTTTCCATTTCTTCTATTGTCTTCAAGATATAAATAAACTATGGCGTCAGATAAACAAGATTTAATTACTTTTGAGAAAAAGCTTCTTGAGAAAGAAGAAAAGCTCGAGCGCAACACAAGAGAGCTTGAAAAAGAAAAAGAAGATCTAAAAGAACTTAAAGAAGAATACAGAGAGAAGCTTTCAAAAGCATCCGGAATGACCTCGGAAGAAGCAAAAAAGATACTTCTTAAAGAAGTTGAGGAGAAAGAAGCGCAGGTTGTGGCCCGGATCGTTAAAGAGGCAGAGGAAGAGGCAAAAAGAACAGCAGACATAAAGGCACAAGAAATCCTAATAGACAGCATGCGTCATGGAGCTCTTAACTATATAGCAGAATATACACTTTCAACCGTTAAGATTCCTGATGAGGACATAAAGGGGCGAATTATCGGCAAAGAAGGGAGAAATATACGAGCTTTTGAGCAGGCAACAGGAGTTGATGTGGATCTTGACGAAGAGGGCATTATTAGACTATCCTCTTTTGATCCGGTCAGGCGGGAGGTTGCCAGAAGGTCACTGGAGAAGCTTATAAAAGATACGAGAATTCAGCCTTTTCGAATAGAAGAAATAGTTTCCCAGACAAAAAACGAAGTTGAGAAAATTATGCTTGAAGAGGGCCAAAAACTTGCCCATGAAGTCGGCGTCTTCAATTTACCAACAGAGCTTTTATCAATCCTTGGAAGATTTAAATTCAGGACTTCTTACGGACAAAACTTAATAGTTCATACACTTGAGGAGACAAAAATAGGGATCCATATAGCGCATGAAATAGGAGCTAATGTAGATATAGTCCGTCTTGGCTGCCTTTTTCATGATATTGGAAAAGTTGTTGAGGGTGAAGGAAGCCATGTAAAACTTGGAGGAGATCTACTCGTCCGTTTTAATATACCTCGTCCTATTATAAACTGTGTACTTGAACACCACGAAGATAAGCCTTTTTCCTCTGTAGAATCGGTAATCGTTTATATAGCCGATGCGATTTCAGGAGCAAGACCGGGAGCAAGATATGAAGATGTTGAAGAGTATGCAAAGCGCCTTGGTGACATGGAGGAAATTGCCAAAAAATATGAAGGGGTTGAGGATGCCTATGCTTTTGAAGCAGGACGGGAACTTAGAGTTATTATAGACCCCGGGAAACTTGATGACGCGCAGACAACTCTTGTGGCTCATAAGATTAGAGAAGAAGTCAGCAAGTCTTTGGCAGTGCCGGGAGAAGTGAAGGTAACGGCGATTCGTGAATTCCGCGCAGTTTCATCTCAGTCGGAAAGTTAATATTTTGTCCTCTTTTGATATCTTGACAACACGTAGTTTTCATTGTATTTTTAATCTAAACTAAATTGTAATTCTAAAATTATTTGCCCGAAGGGTGGTGATATATTTTGACAAAAAGAGACCTTATCGAAATCGTTGCTAAAAAAGCAAATTTAACCAATAAAGCGGCAAGAGATGCAACCCAGGCCATTATAGTATCTATCCGTGATTCTTTAAAAAGAGGAGAAAAGGTTGTCATTACAGGGTTTGGCACTTTTAGCATCAGAAAGAGAGCGCAAAGAGTAGGAAGAAATCCAAAGACCGGGGAGAAAATTACAATAGCATCAAGAAAAGCTCCTGGCTTTACTCCCGGCAAGACACTTAAAAAGGCAGTAAGGTAGACGATAGCAACTAGCAACTAGTAGGATTATAATTACTACTAGTCGCTAAACTCTAGTGGCTAATTGCTAATTCTATGTCTATTTCTGTTTCTCATCTATCAAAATACTACCAGGTCCATCAGAAAGAACCAGGCATTTTAGGATCTATAAAATCTCTGTTTGTAAGAAAATACGAGACAGTTAAAGCAGTAGATGATATTTCTTTTGAAATAAGCGAAGGAGAACTCGTCGGTTTTATTGGTCCAAATGGAGCAGGGAAAACTACGACTCTTAAATGCCTATCTGGCCTCTTGTATCCAACAAAAGGAGCAATTTCAGTTCTAGGTTTTACTCCATATCAGAGAAAAAATAAATTTCTTAAGCAAATATCACTTGTAATGGGACAAAAAAATCAGCTTTGGTGGGATTTGCTGGCGATAGATACGCTTATCTTAAACAAAGAAATATATGGGATTTCGGATGAAAAATACAATACAGTTCTTGGTGGGCTTTGCTCTCTCTTGGAGGTAGAAGATATCGTTAAAGTTCCTGTTAAAAAACTTTCTCTGGGACAACGTATGAAAATGGAAATTATGGCATCAATTATCCACTCCCCAAAAGTTTTATTTTTGGATGAACCAACAATTGGTCTTGATGTCTTAATGCAGAAGAAACTCCGGGACTTTATAAAAGAATACAATATCCGTTTTAAATCAACGATTATTTTGACCAGCCATTACATGCAGGACGTTGAAGCGCTTTGCAAGCGCGTAATAATTATAAATTTTGGCAAAATCATTTTTGATGGACAGCTTTCTTCTCTTGTTGAAATTTATGCTCCTTATAAAAAAATAACAGTAATATTTAAAGAATATGCGGATCCTAAAAAGATTAACAAATTGGGTAACGTAAATTCTTTTACCTATCCGGAACTAATTCTAAGTGTCCCAAATAAGAAAGCAAACTCAACCGCTTCTACGATACTTAAGAATTTTGAAGTTGAGGATATTACAATTGAAGAACCGCAGATAGAAGATGTAGTGGCTCAAGTTTATACCGAAAATAAAGAATGAAAAAATATTACATTATTGCAAGAAATACGTGGGATGAAATGCTTACATATAGAGTAAGTTTTATTATGTGGAGAGTAAGAAATATAATTGCGCTTTGACTATTTATTTTCTCTGGCTTGTGATAATTCCACCCGGAAAGACTCTTCTGGGATACAGCCAGTCTCTTATGCTTACCTATATCTTAGGAACGTCTTTGATTGACTCTATTGTTCTTTCCTCAAGGACGTACGCTGTAGGAGAAGAAATCAATAATGGTAATCTATTAAATTTTTTACTAAAACCTATAAACTATTTCGCATACTGGTTTTCAAGAGATATCGGAGATAAGTCGATGAATGTATGTTTTTCGGCAGTTGAGCTGACTTTGATCTTTATAATTCTTAAGCCGCCATTTTTTATCCAAACAAATCCTTTTTATCTTTTGTTTTTTATTCTTTCGGCAGTTCTAGCTCTTTCTATTTATTTTTTCTTAAATTTCTTGCTTGGTCTTATAGGTTTTTGGAGTCCTGAGGTTTGGGCGCCAAGATTTATCTTTATAACCCTCCTTGGATTTTTTGCAGGCTCATTATTTCCTTTGGATATTTTACCAAAAAGTATTTTTGCAGTTTTAAAATTTCTTCCGTTTACATATCTTTTATATTTCCCCGTTAAAATTTATCTTGGACAATTAAATTTTCCGCAGGTCCTAACAGGACTTCTGATTTCCTTAGTCTGGGTTTTTGTAATCTATTTTTTATTAAAATTCTTTTGGCAGAAAGGATTAAAAAATTATACAGCTTATGGAAGGTAGAATGGGTTTGACAAAATATATAAAACTCTGGTTGAGGATGACAGCGATGGTTTCTCAAACTGCATTCGTGTCAAGATTTGGAGCAATACTCTTTGTTTTTGGTAAAATGATAAGATTTGCTTTTTTTCTCTTTTTTCTTCTCGTGATTGCATCAAGAACTCATGCTATCGCAGGATATACTCTCTGGCAGGTTATACTCTTTTACATAACATTTAACATAATTGATAGTCTGGCACAGTTTTTCCTAAGAGAGGTTTATAGATTTAGAAGTTATGTTCTAACCGGAGATTTTGATTATTTTTTGACCAAACCAATGCCCGTTCTTTTTCGTCTTCTTTTTGGGGGAAGTGATATTTTGGACGTTCCTATTCTTGTAATATCCTTCTTTTTTATTTATGTTTCACTTTCGCATTTATCCTACGTCACCCCTTTTAACGTATTAATATATACCGTGCTTTTGATAAATGGTCTTGTGATAGCGCTGTCTTTTCATATTTTGGCTCTTGCAATTGGAATTCTTACAACAGAAATTGATAATACGCTTTGGCTCTTCCGGGATCTTACCCAAATGGGAAGATTCCCTATTGATATTTATAGAAATCCGCTCCGGGCTTTCATCACATTTCTTATTCCTGTTGGAATTATGATAACTTTTCCGGCAAAGGCTGCAATGGGACTTTTATCTTTTAATTCTGTCTTGATAGCAGTTTTTGTAAGCGCAGTTCTTTTATACTTAAGTCTTAGATTTTTTAGATTTTCTCTTAGACACTATGCAAGCGCAAGCAGTTAATCGTTAGACTTGATATAATAAGAAGTGTTATGGTGATAAGACTTAGAACTGCATTTTTTATTTTCGTAGGGTTTCTTATACTTTTGTTTTTTTATCTTGAGAGAGCTATTCTCATTCCATTTATTTTGGCCGCGATCTTTGCATATATTTTTAATCCTGTTGTTAACTTTGCGTATCATAAAATTAAATTGCCCCGGTCCGTATCAATACTTATTATTTATGTCTTAATAATTTTCGGTGTAATGTTTTTGGGCTCAATTGCTACAAGACAAGTGCTTCAGGAATCGACAGATCTTAGGCGGTTTTTCTCAAGTCTTATTTCAACACTTCAGGCGCAGGTTAACTCATTGCCCTACTGGATTAAGCCTGAGATAAATAATTTCCTTTCATCATTTGAAAAATCAAGATTTATATCGTCGTCTTCAATTCTTAATATTTTCCCAAAAGCAGTGTCGGGAATATTCAGTTTTCTAATCTTCTTATTCTCGGCCTTTTATTTTCTCAAAGAGGGAAGAGGTGTTTTTGATAAAGCGCTTAATTATATACCCAATGACTATAGAGTAGAGGTGGATATTCTTACAAGAAAAATTAACAGTGTGTTTGGGGGTTATTTGCGTGGCATACTTCTTCTGATTTTCATAGTTACGGTTTTAACCTATATCTCACTTACCATTTTAGGCGTAAGATTTGCTTTGATTATCGCAATTTTTTCGGGATTTGCCGAAGTAATTCCTTTCATAGGACCAATCACAGCGGGAATAGTAGCTGTTATAGCTGCTCTTCTTAATGGAGTTTCTAATTTTCCTTTAACGCCTGTTCAGGCGGCGATTGCGGTTGCCATAATTTATTTTATTATCCGTCAATTTCAGGATTATGTGGTTACCCCTCAGGTAATGGGAAAGATCGTAGGGCTTCATCCGGTTGTTATATTATTTTCCGTACTTGCAGGCGAGCATTTATGGGGGCCCATGGGTTTTATCCTCGCAGTGCCTATAGCCGCAAGCATTAAAATTCTTTTCGAATATTATCTTGACAAAATCAACGAGCGCAGCTACTCCGTAAAGAAAAGAGAAATTGCATAATTGCCTCAAGTTTGGTAAAATACCGGTGCTCTGGGAGGAAGGACCGCTACTGCTCTCACGTAATATGAGAGTAGAGGAAAGTCCAGACAGCGGTAAGGAGGGGACGGGGCGCAAGCTCCGACCGCGTCAAACGCGGCTGGTGTCTAAGCTTTTTACCCACATGCGAAACTTAGAACAAATCTTGAATTGACAAGATTTGAGAGTCACAGAAACGAGTGGGTCTGAAACGTTGATAATCCTACCCGCTGCAACCTCAGAACGGTACGCTATTACTTTCCTTACAGAAGTACCAAGTAGAGGGCATAGATAGATTGCGGTAAGAACAGAATCTGGCTTACTCTCCCCCCCCCAGAGCTTTTTAATTTGCTTCACAGGGGATTTTGTATTCACAGTGGATCCAATATTCTGATACACTGGAATTGTGAAGATTAAAGATATAAAGCTTTTATTTTTCTCCCTTATTCTTTGTCTTGGGGCAGGGGCGATTGGTTCTTTGTTTACAACACCGGCAATAAGCACTTGGTATATAACTTTAAACAAACCCTCTTTTAATCCTCCAAATTTTATCTTCGCGCCTATTTGGACAATACTTTATGTTCTTATGGCAATATCCTTATATTTTGTTTTAACAAGTAAAGTTAAGGATAAGACATTTGCAGTTAAACTTTTTCTTGCCCAGATTGCTTTAAACATTTTATGGTCTTTGTTATTCTTCGGGCTTCACAATCCTTTGCTTGCACTTTTGGATATACTTCTCCTGTGGATCTTAATAATTCTTAATATTAAAACTTTTTACAAAATTTCCAAAAATGCTTCTTATCTTCTTATTCCCTATCTTTTCTGGGTAAGTTTTGCCGGAGTCTTAAACCTTTCAATAGTTCTCTTAAACTACTAACTAATTTACTTGGCAAAGCATTTTGTATTCGCAGTTTTTGCACAAAATATTTCCTGAGCATTTAAAATCGCTTTTTTCTATTTCCTCAATTTTTTCAATAAGTCTGTTCTCAAGCGCGTCCAAGTCGTCTTTTGTGAAAGTCATAGATTTTTTAGTATTTCCATCAAGAAAATAAAGAGTTAGAGTAATATCTTTTGGGTCGCGGTTTAATACTTCATCTCTTATTCTTGTTGCCGCAAGCGCATACATTGCAAGCTGAAGTTCGTGTGCTTTCTTCGCTTTAGGATTTTCCTCCCCCGTTTTGTAATCTATAATTTCTATACCTTTATCTTTAGGGTCTATGCGGTCAATCTTGCCAAAAACCTTTACACCATTTTTCAAAATAAAAGAAAACGGTTCCTCGAGTCTCAGCGGTTTTATAGGCGGGTTGCAATTCACTTTATAAAATTTATCAAGCATTTTTTGGCCTTGAGAAAAACGTTCCTCTTCGTATTTTTTACTGTCGTACCCCTGGGAACTCCATTCTTTTTTAAGAAGATCCTGAAGCTTCGCAAGTGTTGGTTCTTCTCCTTCCTGAATTTGTTTGTAAAATCTATACAAAGTATTATGGACAGAAATTCCAAAACTTTGAACCGCTGCCGGAGGTGTAGGGATATTAAAAATAACCCTCGCTTTATAGTGCAGAGGACATATATCAAACATTTGAAGGTTTGAGAAAGTGATGTAGCTTAGCTTAAGAGGCGGTTTTTTTTCTTCTTCCTCTCCGTTTTCTTCATAAACCGAAAGCACCTCTGTTAAGGAAAGTTGTTGTATTAACGCTTTTTTCTCTTTCTCAGCTTTTAAGTTTGGGAGAGCTTCAAAGACGAAAGGAGAAAGTTTTCTGGGACGCTTACCCATCCCGTAATAGTCCGAGTTGGTGAAATATAATATATCTCGGGCTCTGGTCATGCCGACATAAAAAAGTCTTCTCTCTTCTTCAAGATGGAAATCCCGATCTTTATCTATTTTTTCTTTAATAATGCTTTCGGGAAGAGGAATTTTTTCGCTTCTCTCCCGCGACGGAAAACGGTCCGAAACAAGATTTACCAAAAAAACTACCTTAAATTCCAATCCCTTTGAGGAATGAACAGTTAAAATATTAACCGCGTTTTTATCTCTTATATCGATGTCTGCGGCAATCGGACTGTCTCCCATTTGCATCATAAGCATCAGCCATTCAACTAAAGTAAATATATTTGCATCCGCCCGCTCCATCTCGAAATTTTTTATTCTGTCAAAGAATTTTGCAATATTTTGAATGCGTCTTTCTTCTTTGATAGAATCCGAAGTCTTAAGCTTTTCAAAAAGTTTTGAATCAACCAAAAAATAATAAAGTATTTGTCCGGCAGTTTCTTTTTTGGTTTTTTCAAGATGGCGCTTGGCCATTTCTCTGAAATCTGCAAGTTTTTCCTGGGTATTCGGTTTTAAGAAATTTAAATTTACATCATCAAGCGCTTCAAAAAGTGAAAGATTATTTCTTTTTGCAAAGTTTAGAAGAAAATTAAGCTGGATATAAGAAATATCAAAGATTTCCATAGACAAGACTCTAAAAAGAGAAACAGAATCTGAAAGGTCGGTTAAAAATTTAAGATATGCAATTAAGTCTTTTACTTCCTCCTGCTGGAAAAGATAACCGGGTCCTAAGAATTGATAAGGAATTCTGTGGCGGGCCAAGGCAGTAGTTATTCCCTGGGAGTGATTATTTGCGCGAACCAAAATTGCAATATCTTTGTATTCATAGGTTTTAGATAGTATCTTTATTTCCTGGGCAATCTTATCTCCCTCATCTTCCAAGCGGTCTTCATGAATAATTCTTATCTTCTCCGCAGGAGAGGAGGAATGACTCTTAAGTTTTTTATTGATACTCTCAACCACTTCAAGTCTGTTAGGATTATTATTCTGAATAAGCCGATAAGACGCATCTAAAATTGTCTGGGTAGATCTATAATTATCATTTAGAGTTACTATTTTTGCCCCAGGAAAGCTTTTTTTAAACTGAAGAACGTTTGAAACCGCAGCGCCCCTAAATCTATAAATTGATTGATCGTCATCGGCAACCACGGTTATGTTTTTATTTTTACCGGCAAGCATAATAGCTAATTCATTCTGGGCAAAATTAGTGTCCTGAAACTCATCAACTAAAATAAATTTAAACTGATCCTGATATCTTTTTAAAACATTCGGTCTTTTACGAAACAACAAGAGGGTATTTGAGATTAAATCCGAAAAATCCATAGCAGATTCTTTAATTTTTAAATCTTCGTATTTCTTATAAGAATCTGCGAGTTCTTCATATTGTTTTTTTTCTCCGCCAGCTGGCGGATTTTCAGCTTCTTTCTCTTGTTTTTCTGCCCACCTTATATATTCCTGGGGGCTTATGTCTTCGTCCTTAAGTCTTGAAAAATGAGTCAAAAGCGCATCCAGAAATTTTGTCGGGTTTGAAAGAGGCCTGAAGGTTTTAAGCCCTAGATTAAAAATATTTTTCCGCATAAGAAGGACACTTTCTCCCTCTGAAATCAATTTATAATTTGGGTCAAGACCAATCGTATGGGCTTCGTCTCTTAGAATCCTGTCACAAAAAGAGTGAAAAGTATGAATCCAAAGATTCGTATAACCATAAGGGAGAAGAACATCAATTCGTTCCTGCATCTCATACGCTGCTTTATCTGTGAATGTTAAAGCCAAGATGCTTGTCGGTGGATAATTCTTTTCCACTATAAGGTGTCTTATTCTTTCAGTTATTACAGTTGTTTTTCCGGTTCCGGCGCCTGCGATTATAAGAAGAGGGCCATCTCCATATCTTACCGCCTCAAGCTGTTCTTTGTTGAGTATTATCGAGTCGGCCATGAAGGTATTTTAGCACAGAATTATTGCTTGTGGAGACTAGTCTTGTTTTTCTATCTGCTTCTTAAGAAGCTCGAAGGTGTTCTTTTTTGTCTCCTCAATACTCATGTTCCATTTTTCGGCCATATGTTTAAAATCGTCGTCAGTCAGAGATCCTCCATTTTGTGACACCTTGCCCTTCCCCATATCATTATTTGGCATACCGCATCCGCAGTTATAGCACATAACGTTATCACCTCCTTTCTTTATTTGCGCTTGTTGTACCAGCTTGTACCGGTGGCGATCCTTGCATCTGCTGTTTCTGTATAGTGTAGCTTGGCATATAAACATTTGCCCTTCTTCTGATCCTTGTTGTTATTATTATAACCGCCGCAACAACAATTAAGACCGCAATTACCACAACTAATTTTTTATTAATCAATTATTTTCACCTCCCCAGCTTTATCTATTCGGATAGCTCTTTATACTTTTCTTCTTCTAAATTTCCCGCAGAGTGAATTTTTTGTCCAAGTTGCAGGAAGCCTCCTGTAACGTTATTGAATTGTGACATCGCATTATTGATATGTTTTCCCAAAACTCCAAGATTATCCTCAACTTTATCATAATCAATTTGAAGCGCTCGAAGAAGCCTTAAGACCTGCCTTGATCTTGCTTCAATTTTTTTCCCTTCAAAGGAAAGAAGAATTGTCTGAAGGTGGGCATAGAGTGTGTTTGGTGAAACAATATATACCCGGGATTTTCTCGCATAATCTATAATTTCCGGCATGTCCGAAAGCTCGTAGAATACAGTTTCGCTTGGTACATACATCAGGGCAAAATCCATAGTTCCCTCATCAGGCAGAATATATTTCTTTGAGACTGAGTCTATATGTCTTTTGATATCGCGAATAAATTCTTTTTTTGCATCTTCTTTTTCTTTTTCAGTTTCTGCTTTTACCATCCGTTGAAAATTTTCCATGGGGAACTTGGAGTCTATGGAGAGGATACCAGCATCAGTTTTTATTGCCGCATCGACTTTCTCCCCGGATTTAAATTGGTATTGAAGATGAAAGCTGTTCTTGGGAAACATCTGGGAAATTAAGTCTTTTAAGACCTGTTCTCCTATATTTCCCCTAAGTTTTGGACTTTTTAAGAAATCCTGAAGCTCCCGCATCGATCGTCCAATTTCACTCATTTGTCCCACTTCTTTACCAACGTCCCTTATAACAGAAGCTGTCTTATCCAGCCGTTCATTTAATTGTTTCGAGTTTTCCTGAAGAGTTTTGACCATATTGGAAGAACTTTTGGAAAGAGCGTCATTTAAAGTCTTGTTGGTTGATTCTAAGGAAGATTGCATTGACTTGAGCCATTCCAAAAGAGTTTCGTTTTCCTGCGGTTTTCTAAGCTCGGAGAGTTTTTTGTTAATAAAATAGAGAACTACGATAAATCCTACTACAACTAAAACAATAACTGTTGAGAACTGGGACTGCATAAACTCTATTTTACCACAAAGAAGACTTGAAGCGAATTGTTATTTTGCATTTATTTCAATCTTAATTTCTCCAACCACTTTCTCTAGAGATTTATCAGTATTGACTAGCATAGCGCCTAATTCCTTCATTCGATTTTCAAATTCCTTATACCAAGTTAAAATATGTTGTTGTTCAGACTTGTCTTTCGCAAAAGCATTGCCTTCGTTCCTGATATATAATCTTTTTAAAAAAGTTTTTTCTTGGCAATGTAGAAGAAATACTTTATCAAAGTACTTTAGATAACTTTCTTGGTTTGAAGCAATTCCAACAACTACTACATCCGAATTTGGATGATTCTGGAGTAATTTTTTCAGTTTTTCTACATCACAAATCCATTCGTGTGCGTCAAGCCATTCTCCTCCAATCCCAGTATAGTAGATAGCTTTCTCTCCCGTTTCTTTATGTCGCCAGTGACAAAGTCCTTTAATTTCATCTATGTCATAGACCTTAGTATTTTCTTTCCTAAGCTCCGACGCAATGGCTGACTTACCTGTGCCTGAGATACCCGTAATGTAATAGTTGTCTTTCATTACTTGAATTATGGGACTGTCGACGAATTCAATTAAATCAGTAAATACTTTGTAGAAAAAAC
>CAYZEE010000026.1:13782-16137 GCA_964477485.1 uncultured Gammaproteobacteria bacterium | reverse complement strand
TTGCAACAACAGCCAACCAGACACTAACCATCGGAGGAGCAACAACAGGAAATATTATCCTTTCTCCTCTTAACGGAACTGGAAGTGTAGGGATAAACACAACGAATCCTTCCTACAATCTGGACGTCAACGGAATTGCCAGGGTTAAGGGAACAGTACTTTCTGATAGCACACGGGGAGATGAGATGTATCGCTATAATAACATCCCGCTCTGGCACTGGTGGAATCAGCCGGCAGTATCAAAAAGTGTAAATACCGGCAGTCCTGTCGACGGCCTTAATTACGGAACATTTGATGGTCAAAACTTCTGGATTGCCAACTATTATGGTCATAATCTTGTCAAAATTAACCAAAATGGAATAGTAGTTGGTAATTACAGTTTGCCCGGCGACCTGAAGCCGCTATCCCTAGCTTGGGATGGAAAATACATCTGGATAGGATCCGCGGATACATATGGCAATCTTTATAAATTTGATCCCAATACGCAAAAAGCAACTTACGTGTTGGAGTCAAATGCATCAGGCGCAGGAACAGGAGGAATCCAGAGTGTAATTTATGACGGAAGCAATATATGGATGGCAAATGCATCCGGCGGTCTTATTCAAAAAATAAACCCAACCACCGGCTCTTTTGTGGCAACAGCTTCGGGAATGACAAACGTTAACGGTATATTGGCTGCGAATACGGTTACCTCATCAGGATCGGTTGAGTATATTTGGGCAGCATCAGAGGGATTTGTGGGCAAGATCCGGGCCAGCGATGCATCAGTTATCGGAACCTATACTACGGATTCTGTGGGTTACAGAGTTACAACCGACGGCGCCTACATTTACGTCGCTTCCTATGTCAATCCTGGCGTTATACGCAAGTTTCTGGCTAAAGACGGAACACTCGTCTCAACATGGACCTATACAGGGACAAACGACAGTCTGTTTAACTCCATCGAGTTTAACGGCAGATATCTGTGGGCTGCAGGCGATCAGGGGAATGTTAATATTATAGATCCTGATACCGGATACATTGTCCAAACAATAAATCCCGGAGCAGGCACCGATCACATCAACGGATTAACGTTTGACGGCTCATATATGTGGTCAGTTAACGCGACTACTTCCTATGTCTACAAGTATTCCATTGGGGATCAAATGGGCAACACGAAGATTGCTGACAGCCTGAGTTTAATGGATAATAATGCTAATACCGTTGCGCTCTTTCAAACAAGCGGGATAGCGCCTGTTGCCTCTCTGTCGGCAAACACCTCTTTTGCGGCCATGGTTATTGACAATGCCGGAGCAGGAGATTTATTTACAGCCTCTTCAAGCGGCGCGACTAAATTTGTGATCACCAATTCAGGCAATGTAGGGATCGGCACAACTTCGCCAACCGCCACTCTTGATGTAGCAGGAGCAGCCTCTGTCGGAGGACAGCTTACATTCAGATCGGGTTCAGGAACCATACAAACAACAAACAACCAGACCCTGACCATCGGAGGAGCAACAACAGGGAATATCATCTTCTCTCCTCTTAACGGAACCGGAAATGTAGGTATCGGAACAACCAATCCGGGAGGCAAACTGGATGTGGCAGGAGGCTTTCTGGCTTTGGATAACGGAGATTTTTCAACCCCCAGGGGTATAAGATTCAGAGAGGCTGCTGATACCAGTACTCCAACCGGCGGGGGACTATTTGAAGCCAATAATGACATACTCTATCTGGCAGCAGGCAGTACCAATGACATAAGCTTCAGACAAAGCGGTGGTACGACTGATGCCCTTGATTTTTCAAGTCTAAATTCCAATCCGGTAATCAATACCGTATCGGCAGGTTCCCTGACTCTGGAAAGCAATGGCAATGCCAATCAGTTGTTCTTAGCCACAGGTGGAAATATCGGAGTCGGAACAGGAAGTCCTCTTGCCCTTCTTGATATAGAAGGAGGTAATACGGGAAGAAACGCAGCTCTTATAGTCAACCAGACAGGAGCATCTACCAATGACATTTTTACAGCTTCTGCAAGCGGGGTAACCAAATTCAGGATCACCAACAACGGTACTGCTTCATCTGCTGCCGGATTTACTATAAATGGCGCAGGAAACCTGCAAACAACGAATAATAATACTCTGACAATAGGAGGAAATACCACCGGAGAACTTATACTTCAATCCAGAGGAACTACTGTATTTAAAAATCCAACCTCTGGAGCAGGACAAAGTACTTTCGTAGGAGAAGGAACAGGAGCATCTGCTTCCTTAGGCGGTGGTGTTTCCGCTACTGCCCTGGGCTACGAGGCTCTTAACAGCCTTACCACAGGGCTTTACAATACCGCGGTGGGCTACCAAGGCCTCTATTCAAACACCA
>CAYZEE010000026.1:0-13682 GCA_964477485.1 uncultured Gammaproteobacteria bacterium | reverse complement strand
CAGGCTACAACAACACCGCCGTGGGATTACAAGGCCTCTATTCAAACACCACAGGCTACAACAACACCGCCGTGGGATTACAAGGCCTCTATTCAAACACCACAGGTGCTGATAACGTAGGCATTGGTTATGAGGCTCTTTATTACAACACAACAAACTCCAACAATGTTGCCTTGGGAGATTATGCCTTATTCAACAGCAAAGCAGCTGGCAACACGGCTTTAGGTTATCAAGCTCTCCAGGGACAAAATGGCTTATCTACAGGCGGTTATAATGTCGCCGTGGGCCAGGGTGCTCTATCGCTAAACACTACAGGCAGCAATAACGTTGCAATAGGTGGCGCAACTGGTCTTTTTCACGCTACTTATACCCTTGGTGAAAATACCACAGGCGCAGATAACACCGCCGTGGGCTCCGGTGCTCTCTTTTCCAACACCACTTCCGGTTCTAATACAGCTATTGGAGCCTCTGCACTGGAGAGCTCTACAGGAGGCAATAATACAGGCCTTGGCTATCTAGCAGGAAATGGACTTACAACAGGATCAAGCGATACATTTATTGGATATGATGCAATACCCCAGTCAGGCAGTCTTACTAATGCTACGGCGATTGGAGCAAATTCGACTGTAAGTCAAAATAATGCTCTGGTTCTTGGAGGCATAAGTTCAAGTGCTGTAAATGTCGGAGTCGGAACGACCACACCCAACGCAACGCTTACCATTAACCAGACGGGCGCAAGCTATGATATCTTTACAGCTTCTGTTTCGGGGACAACAGAGTTCAGGATTACAAATAGCGGAGATCTGGTATCTGTTGCAGGAGCTAGTTGGCAGCCTCTTTCGGATTCAACCACAGCTTTGAATATTGCTAATGCCGCAGGAACATCTTTTGCTACTTTTGATACTACGGATAAATCTTTTAAAATGGAATCCAGCGGTAACGGCACCCAAAATCCTTTACAGAATACAGGTATTTCTACTCCAGATTGTATAACTTCTTTTGACTATAACATGGGTTATAAATTTACTCCAAATGTAAATGGAGACGTTACTCAATTGGGACTAAGAGCCGATTCCGGAACAAGAACAGTGAGACTTTACGATTCACTAGGCAATGTGTTGGCAAGCGCAAGTGTTACGGCAAATGGGGCTTCAAATTGGGTCTATGCGAGCATATCTCCCGTATTTTTAAAAAGCGGTTCTGTATATTACGTTGCTCAGGAAAGCGGGACTAATCACTATTGTTACCTCTCCTATACTACTCCTGTGACTCAAGGAGATATAACGATAAATAGCTCTTGGTATAGTGCAAGCTCCGGTGGGCCCCCGGGGACAACGGATACAGGCTACATGTGGGGATATGCGGATATTACCTTCAATCCCATAATGTTTACTGTAAATAGTACTGGACAGGTTGGTATTGGCAGGACTCCATCATTTATGCTTGATGTAGCAGATAGCCAGACAGCAACAGCGACTGCATTCTTTAGAAATGAAGATGGTAGGACAACAGATGAAATGAGCGTACTGGCTCTTCAGTTGGGACAGACTACGCCGTCAACTACCAATTACTGGATGGCATTTCTAAACGGAAACGGCGCAATTTTGGGAAAAATTCGGGGGAACGGAACGAGCAACACTGTTACCTATGATGCAAACGGAGGGGATTATGCCGAGTATTATAAGAAAGCAGATCCTTCGGAGAGTATTAGTGCCGGAGACCTGGTCTGTCTAAGCGCAAAAGGCGGAGTTACAAAATGCAGCGGAGACAGCGGAAGTATTCTGGGGATTGTATCGAGTAATGCAGGATTTGTCGGCGTAGGCAATCATACTGATGATCCGAATTATGTGCTGGTAGGTCTTGTAGGACAGCTGCCTGTAAAGATTGCATCAGACAGTGGTATTATAAATCCATCTGATCCCCTAACAGCATCTTCAACAACTGCCGGGACAGTAGAGAAGGCTACAAAAGTTGGGGTTATAGTAGGCCGTGCTCTTGGAACTTATAATCCCGCAACAGATACCACCGGGGAAGTGATGGTTTCTTTGAATCAAACCTGGTACGATCCGTCGGTTTATCTTACTTCGAATGGAGGCTTGGCGACAACTGCGACGCCGTCGGCAAGCCAAGTCGCGTCAAGTCTTGGCATAAATACTTCGGCAACGACATCAGCAACCATTACTCCTGCGCCAACCCCTGTCTCTACAAGCTCGGCAAGCTTTGATCTGGCAACTAATCCTGATTTCATAGACCTTAAGGACAGGGTGGCGAGCGCGGAGGCCCAGATTGTCGATCTTAAGACAATGATTCTAGACAGCTCTTCGCAGTCGGCGTTTATGCAGAGCGTTCTGGCCGCATCCGCGTCAAACGCGGCTTCGCAGTCGGCTCTTGGCTCGGATCTTGCAAATATAAATGCCCAGAACGCGACAATATCAGGAAGCCTTATGGTTCTGGGAAGGACTACTCTGGGCGATTTGGGAATTACAGGAAATATAGCATCCGGACTTTTGTCTATCCACGGAATGGATACGTCTCTTAACAACGGAAACGGGGGGGCGAGTATAAACAGCGTTGGCGATTTGAATCTACAGAGCAATCAGCTTGGAGGAATAAACATACTTGCAGGGGAGGTAACAATAGATACAAAGGGAAACATAAAGACGCAAGGAGAGATAACGACTACAAAGATTAATATAGACACCGCGTCAAACCCAGCTTCGCCTTCGCTGGGTTCGGGATTGATTGGAGCAGGGAAGACGTCGGTTGATATTTCAACAGCTGCTGTTACCGCTAACTCCAAGATATTTGTGACGGCGACTTCAAAGACCGGAGGACAGGAATTGATAGTAAGCAAGAAGTCGGCGGGAACCGGATTCACAGTTGAGGTAGAACATCCGTACGCACAGGATATAAAGTTTGACTGGTGGATAGTGGACGAGAAGAAATAATTTTAAATTTATATGAGCACTGAACTCAGTCTTTACATAGAAAAAAGGATAGTAAGCCTTTTATACGCTGCGATGGAATTAAAGGAGGAGCTGCCGCTTTCTAATGTAAATTTCGTGCTGTCTAACCAGATTGCAAGAAAGATTAAGATGACAGAAGAAGTTTATGGAAAAGCAAAAAAGGCAGGGGCGGGGAAGGAATTTGTCATGAAAATGAATGAGGCAAAAAGGGAAGTGCGGGAGACAAGATACTGGGTCAGGGTTCTTAAGAAAACCAGCAAAAGTAAAAGAATTGACAATCTGGAAGATGAAAGTGAAGAACTGATAAAAATCTTCTCGCGTTTGACTTCTCTTCAAAGTTAGATTTTAATCCCTTTAAATCAAGCTCAATCTTAATTTTCGCTGAATTTCCCTCTTGACAAAGTTGTTATAGTTTGTTACTTTATAACTAATTAACGAATAAATAATCCTAGTTTTTGAGGCTATGTTAAATCAAACTCTATCAATCAATAACCTACCAGATCTTCTTACAGTACGTGAAGTCGCCCAAATCCTACGGGTTTCTCCTCTTACAATAAAAAGATGGGGAAAAAGAGGCAAACTTCCTGCAATCCGCATTAATTCAAGAGGGGACAGACGCTACAAAAAAGATGCAGTCCTCTGGCTTCTGGGAATTCAGCAAAAAAGCGAAATGTAGATTTTATTATTTAAGTTCTACGGTTGCGCCTGCTGCGGTTAGTTTCTGTTTAGCCTCTTCTCCTGTTTTCTTATTTACTTGGTTCATTACTTCCTTTGGCGCAGCGTCAACCAAATCTTTTGCTTCTTTTAGTCCCAAAGTAGGCACTAATTCTCTTAAAGCTTTGATAACTGCGATTTTATTTGCGCCTGAGTTTGCAATAACGACGTTGAATACAGTTTGTTCCTCTTTCGGCTCTTCAGATGCTGCTGGTGCTCCGGTAGCCGGTGCTGCGGTCATCATAGCAGCTGATACGCCGAATTTTTCCTCCAGAGCCTTTACAAATTCAGAAAGCTCAAGAACTGACATTTCTTCAACTGTTTTTAATAATTCTTCAGTTTTGTTTTTTTTGTCTGCCATATAATTTCACCTCCATTCAATTTAGCAACTAGCTACTAGCAACTAGAAATATTTAACTAGTGGCTAATTTACTAGTGGCTAGTTGCTTATTATTTTCTATTGCCTTTAGAGTTAATACAAGCTTATTTAGGTTCCAATTTAGGGCACGGTGCAGACCAAAAATAGGGGATTTGAGTCCGCCTGCAACTTGGGTAAGAAGTATATCGCGAGAAGGTAGAGAGGCTAATTTTAGCAATTGAGCATCTGTAAGCGCTTGATTGTCGAGAATGCCAAATTTAATTATTGGTTTGCCCAATTCTTTTATAGTTTTGGTAATTTGTTTCAAGGCAGGGATTACGTCATCGTAGGCGAAAACTGTGGCCGTGGGACCACTAAAATTTGAAATTTGAAATTTGAAATTTGAAATTTGGAGGGCACGAGAGAGGAGAGTATTCTTGGTTATAACAAGTTCGGCATTTATGGCTTTAAGGGTTTTTTTAAGAGCCTCAAGCTGTTTATGGGTCAAACCCTGATAATCTGCGAAAATCAAAGCTTTGCTTCTCTCCAATTTTTCTGAAAACTCCTTGACAATTTGCTCTTTTTTTTGTCTATTAGTACTTATTTTTTTATTTTCCATAAAAAAACTCTCCTAAGAGAGTAATTAGCAACTAGCCACTAGCAATTAGTGATTAGTTTCAATTATTTACCATCGGCAAGTTCTTATGTTCTAGTTGCTAGTCGCTAATTGCTAGCTACTGAGCTCTTGCTGTCTTAGGTTTTATGAGTTTAACAAAACATTTTGAATTAGTCAAGAAGTATGTTAAAATCCGCTCTATGAGTCCTGAGAGAAGTTCAAGATTAAAAGTTCTTATTCATTCCCCTTATCCTATACGCAGAGATATTCCAAGCGGAGTAAGCGATTTTATCACCGAAATAACTCCTCATCTTGAGGATTTAGGATGCACTGTCACAAAAGTCGGTCCTACCAATAACGGAGGCAAAAAAGATCAGTCCGATTATCATTTGGGCAGAGCAGTGAGCATACGAGCGGTGGGCACCAGGGCAGATGCGGCAATTACGTTTGATAAAGGACAGGCAGGGCGTATACTTTCTGCAATAAAACCCCATATTATTGTATCCCACGAGCCTGCAGTTCCCAATTCTTCTCACACACTTTTTTCTGCTATTCCCAAAGACGAACATGAGAAAAGAACTGTTCCTGTGATAGGACAATTTCATGCCGGTTACCCGCCGCATGGAATTGATAATCGGGCAAAGATTTATTCTTTTCTGGTAAAAGTGCTTCGAAGACCTAAATTTAAATATGGCATTCCGGCTGGGGTCACAATGGGATATATAAAAACTATTGAAGAAGCTCTGTCCGGAAGGATTGCAGTCTCAAACGGCACACGTGAATTCTGGAATGAAATGTTTCCGGGAGAATATAGAGTGATTTATAACGGAATTGATATAAAATTTTTCAATCCCGATGGACCTAAATTTGAAGAGTGGCAGGACGGGAAGAAGACAATCTTTTTTGCCGGAAGACATGATGGAAGAAAAGGACTTGAATATCTTCTCGAGGCTTATTCACTTCTTAGGCGGGTTGGGTTTGATAATATCAAACTTAAAATAGCCGGAGTTGGGGATTCGACAGAACATCTAAAAGAGCTGGCTAAAAAAGAAGAAATTCCGGATGTAGAATTTCTTGGAATGATTCCAAAAGAGGACCTTGCCAGGGCATACAGAAGCGCTGATGTTGTCGCTTGTCCCTCTATAGGAGGAGAAGGCTTCAATAGAACGATTGTCCAGGCAAGAAGCTGTGGAGCTTTGGTAGTTTGTACAAATATAAGAGGACAAAACGAGGCAATAGGGGATGACCTAAAAGATTTTATGGCAAAACCCTTTGATGCAGACAGCCTCGCCAGGCAGATTAACAAAGTTTTAAATCTACCGGATGACAGAGCAAGAGAAATTAGGGAAAGATCAGTAAATGACGTGAAAGAAAAATTTGCCTGGGAGATAATCGCATCTCAGCACTTAGCTTATTACGATGAAGTTCTGGTCCGTTATGGAGAGCTGCCAAAATGGAGATCAAAACGGCCGGAATAGCCCTCTTTTTATATTTTTACCTTTATCCCGGGAGACATTGTGCTTTTAAGTACGGCCTTGTTGATGTTTTCTTTTTTGATGGCGTCAATTAGAACCTTGATATTATCTGCAAGTTTTTTTTCTCCGAAAGAAATTTTACCGACTGTAGCGTGGATGATCGGCGCTTTTGACTCTGTTTTAATCACGATTTGTCCGCCTTCATATTTTTTAATAAGATCCTCCGGTTTGTCTGTGATGGTTCCGTTTTTGGGATTTGGCATAAGACCCCGAGGTCCTAAAATCCTTGCCACTTTTGCCAATTTCGGCATCATAGAAGGAGTAGATATGAGAACATCAAAATCAATTTTGCCTTTTTCAACCTCCGATATTAATTTGTCATCAGCTATAGCCACTTTTATGTTTTTTCCGGTGCCGTGGGGGAGGGTGAGGGTTTCGGAAATCCCATTTGTTATAGTGTTTAGGTGAAGCTCGACTGTTTCATCAAAATTTGCTTTTTTAAATTCAGATAATGTCTTTAAAGCATCGGATAAAGGATAGGTTTTGGATTTATCTATCAATTTGACACGTGTTTGATAATTTTTGGAACGGTTACGTTTTGCTGTCTTTTTGACTTTTTTTTCGTCTTTTTGAACTTTTAACTCTTTTGCGGGTTTTTCTATCTCTTTCTCCCCGGTTATTGCCATTTCCAGTTCTTTCTCGCTTGGGCCGACTGCAGTGACCCGCTCGCCTCCATGGGCCCCCTTAGCCATTTTCTTGGCTTCTTTTTTCTGCTTTAGTCTTTTTTCTTCCTGTTTCTCTTTTTCGTCTATTCCTAAGGTTTTTACTCTAATTTTTCCCATAATTTTTAACTTTCTACTTGTATTCCCATCGACCTTGCTGTTCCTGCAACTACTTTCATTGCCTGTTCAACGTTATCTGTATTTAAGTCCTCCATTTTTGCCTTGGCAATTTCCTCAACCTGAGTCTTTGTAAGCTTTCCGGCGCTTTCTCTTCCCGGTTTTTGCGAAGCCTTTTCTCGGCCGAGGGATTTTTTTATCATCTCAACAACCGGCGGTTTTTTTGTAACAAAGGAAAAGGTTCTGTCCTCATAAACCGTAATTACCGCAGGAATAATGGTCCCTTTCTGGCCTTCTGTCCTCTCGTTAAATGCCCTAACGAATTCCATTATAGGGAGCCCGTGTTGTCCTAAAGCAGGCCCTACGGGCTGCGCAGGAGTAGCCTCCCCGCCGGGAATATTTAATTTTATGATTGTTTTAATTTTCTTAGCCATATTCATTAGCAACTAGTTTATTAGCCACTAGCCACTAGTTGCCAGTCGCTAGTTGCTCTGTTTATAGTTTTGCCACCTGCAGAAAATCTAGCTCTACAGGAGTCTCCCTTCCAAAAATTGAAACCAAAACCTTGAGCCTTCCTTTGGTTTCGTCAATTTCATCAATAGTTCCAAGAAAATCGGCAAACGGCCCGTCGATAATCTTAACAGCCTCTCCTCTCACGAAAGCTGCTTTATAGAGAGGCTCTTCCATGGTCATAAATTTCTGAATTGCCTCAACCTCTTTTTCAGAAATCGGAGTCGGTTTATTACCTGCGCCTATAAAAGAGGTGACCCCCTGGGTTGTTCTGACCAAAAGCCAGCTCTCGTCGTCCAAGACCATTCGAACGAGTATGTAGCCCGGGAATATTTTTTCTTTTACTGTTTCTTTTTTTCCGCCGGAAACTTTTATAGTATTTCTCTTCGGCACGATGATGTCAAAAATCCTGTCTTCAAATCCCAGGCTTTGAATCCTCTGCTTTAAAGACTTTGTCACGCGGTCTTCATGCCCGGAATAGGTGTGGACAATATACCATTTGGCAAGTTCCGAAGGGTTAGTTTGTTTTATCTGTGTATCCATAATTGAATAATTTAAAATTAAAAATCTATTTTAGAAACGCCTGTGTTATTGCCGTTAAGATAAAATCGATTCCGCCCAGAAAAAATCCGACAATAATACTTACAAGAATAACAACCAAGGTAAGTTTTATTACCTCATCTCTTGTTGGCCAAACGACTTTTTTGAGTTCATCCTGAACCTCTTTTAGAAAAGTTACGGGCGTTGCCAGCATAATCAAATTTGTATTAACTATTTATTTTACCAAAAGTCAAACGACAAGTAAAGATGACGATTGACAATTTACCATTTACCATTTAACATTTATATACTAACTTATGACTAAAAAGATCAGAAAAGCTGTTATTCCTGCCGCAGGGTATGGTACGAGATTTCTGCCCCAGACTAAGGCAATGCCCAAAGAAATGCTTCCCATTGTAGATAAACCGGTTATTCAATATGTGGTTGAGGAACTGGTTGATGCAGGCATCACCGATATAATTATCGTAACAGGGTATCATAAGAGAACAATTGAAGATCATTTTGATGCCGCCAATCTGGATCTTTTGGAGAATCTTAGAATGGGAGGAGAATCAAAACAAGCGTTACTGGAGGAGATAGAAAGGATTGCAAACATGGCGAATTTTATTTATGTAAGGCAAAAAGGGCCATACGGCAACGGCACACCTCTTTTAAACGTTCAGCATATTGTAGGAGACGAGCCTTTTATATATACATGGAGTGACGATTTCATTGTAGCTTACCCTTCCCGTTTTAAACAAATGCTGGAAGTGTTTAATAAATACCAGTGTTCCATATTGGGAAGCGTCAGGGCAAGAAGAGAGGAGGATTACGAAAGATACGGATTTGCGGGCGGGAAGATGCTGGGAGACGGAATAATAGATGTTGAAACTATCATAGAAAAGCCGGGAAAGAAAAATGCTCCCAGCAGTCTTGCAAATGTTTCAGGATTTATTTTTACCGCTGATATATTCAATTATTTAGATAAAGTTTTAAAAGATTTAAATGAAGGGGATGAACTTTATTATAACGATGCTTTAAAACTTATGCTGGCAGATAAAAAAAGAATTATTGCTGCGGAGATAAAAGGCGGTAAATATTATGACACCGGAAATAAACTTGAGTATTTAAAAACAGTTGTTGAGTTTGCCCTTGTGAACTCCGATATTAACGGAGAATTTCTTAAGTTCCTCAAAGGATTGAAGCTGTAGATTTTATGAATAGGAAATTCCTTTTTGCCCTTGGAGCTGTATTTTTTTTGTTTTTTGTCGGATTCTCATATTTGGTTGCAAAACATTTATTTACCCAGTTTGATTTTAACGCTACGGTTAAACTCCAAAATCACATAGCTCGCAGGTTTGATACTTTTTTTTCTTCATTTTCTCTCTTTGGAAGCGCTGAGGTTGTAACAGTATTCCTTTTGATTATTGTTCTGCTCCGCAGGAAGTTAAAATCAATTTTTATTTTTCTGACTTACGCGATGGGATTTTTTTTCGAGCTCTTCGGAAAAATTTTTGTCAGACACCCCGGGCCGCCATATATGTTCTTCCGCTACAATATTCCTTTTGATTTTCCAAGTTCCTATGTAAAACCTGGTTCATCTTATCCATCAGGCCATAGCACAAGGACTTTATTTATCTCAGTATTATTGTTTTTTATAATCGCTAAAAACAAAAAATTGAACAGTACTATGAAAATAATTCTGTCAGGATTGGTTATTCTATTTGATATCATTATGCTTGTCAGCCGCGTTTACCTTGGCGAGCACTGGACTACCGATGTAATAGGCGGAGGATTTCTTGGGACAAGTCTTGGTTTGATGTCGCTTATCGCCTTTTAATAAATTATAATTTTAATTACTTAATTTTAGTACAAAATTCAGGTGCGGTATTTTTTTGAACCCCAATCTTTTGTAGAATTTTTGCCCCCTTTTATTATTTAAAGTTGTCACCAGATACAGCATTTTAAACTTTTTCTTCATGGAATAATTTTTGATCCAATTTACGAAGCGTGTTCCTGTTCCCTGATTTCGGTATAAAGGCTTGATATATATTTCATCTATCTCTCCATATAATCCTGATAGTTCTACGCTAAATGCTTTGTTGTAGATCGCGTAACCTATAATTTTCTCATCCTTCTGGGCTAGGAAAATCTGCACATATTGTTTCTTTGGGGCATGTTTAAAAAGTTCGCTTATTTTCTTTTTATTTAGAGGAAGTTCTTCGGAGTCTTCACGATTTAGCGCAGACATTAGTTTTATTATTTCTTCTTTATCTTCTTTCCTAAATTCCCTGAAAATTATCTTATTTTTTGAATCCATAAATTAAATATAGCACGAAGTCATTTGTTCAATTTTCTCTTGAAATATGAATCGTTGTCGCTGGTCTTTGACAATTTTCGCCAATTTTATAGATTCCTATTGAATAATTTGAATATGGATTGTTAAACGAGGTTAATTTAACAAAAAATTTGTTCAGTCCGCCTTGTTGTTGGTCTCTTGAGACAAAATAAACCGGCTCGTCGAGTTTCAAACATTTATATTTATCCAAAGGATTTCTAAAGAGTTGAGAATCAAGGAAGATAACCTTAATATTTTTGCTTTTCTCAAAATAGATGTTGATGGCGCTTTCAGGGTTGCCTGTATTTAGAGCTGTAGCTACATAGGTATCCCTTGCGCCTATCCTTTCCTTGAGATAGCTAACAACCTTGTTAATATTGACGCCTGATGTTTGGCCTTTTATATATTCCTCATCTGAGAATCGGGATACTTTGGAGAAACCTTCTATGTAAAGTACAGGATTTATGATAAGAATAATTGCTATTGCAACAGGAGGCAGAAGGGCTACAAAATATAAAAAGTATTTATAAATTAAAAATTTTTGATTAATGCTCTCAATAAAATATGCAGCAAAAACTGCGCAAAGAGGCAAAAAAGAAACGATGTATCTCGTAGAAGTCCCTTTGGATATTAGGATTTGAAGAAATAAAGAGATTAAAAACCAGCTCAAGATTGTTAAGTCCTCTTTCCTATTTTTTATCAGCCAAAAGATACCTGAAAGACCAAAGATAAACACTATTGGCGTCAAGTAGAAAAAGCCTATTTCAATATTTCCAAGTAAATTATTTACCCAAATTTTGATTGGAAATTTTAATAATTCACTGATTGAAAAACCCCAGCGGCTGTTGCTTCCCAGAGTCGACCAAAACTCCGGATTTAAAAAAAGCAGCCCATCAATCAGCAGTATTGCCGCAAGCGTTATTGAAGCATTTTTAATTAGCGTTTTTTTATCATTGGTTCTAAGAAAATAATGAGCATATATTAAAAACGTTGAACCGATAAATATTAAAGCTGACGATTTTATAAAAAACCCTATCCCGAGTATGATTCCCAGAAAAATTGCATATCTGTTATTCTTTTTTTTAATAGTTTTTAAAAGAAAATACAAAGACCAGATTCCAACTGCTCCAATGGTAGACTCCATAAGTGCCTGCCTGTCATAAAATACAAAAATGGGAGCGAAAATGTAGATTAAAGAGGCAATAATAGCTGTTTTTTTGCTAAAATATTCTTTGGAAATTTTATAAATACCAATCATTGCCAAAAGTCCGGTAATTACCGAAACCAGCCTTCCGGCAAAAAGCGGATCAGGAAGAAGCGTTTGAAATATGCCAAAAATCCACATTAGAAACGGCTGTTTTGCGTCATAGAGAGAATAGTAAAGAAAACCCGGCTTGTGGGTTTCCACCCAACCCCAGTTAAGATAAATCGCCTCGTCGTTAAAGATAGGAAGTTTTGTGAGGTTTGCAATTCTAAAAAGAAAATAAGTTAGAAGCAGTAAATATGGAAGTTTATTTGCCGTGAGTTTTCTGAAACTAGTGGACATAGACAGTTCTATTCGCCGCTGTCATAGAATTTATTATATCATATCAAATTAAAGGACAAAATAAATGCCAGGGGAAAGGGGGCGGTCCGGAAAATGTTAATCTATCAGACTAAATTTATCATTATTCTCGTGGCAGGGACGCTCAGATTCGAACTGAGAAAAGCAGTTTTGGAGACTGCTGTGATAGCCATTTCACCACGTCCCTTCAAAATCCTTTGAATTTTAAGGACTTATTTTAACCTGTCCGTCTCTTTGTGTTCGGTTCTCTTGCGGCAGTGTCTGCAAAATTTGGTAAGCTTTAACTTTTCCGGCGTGTTAAGCTTATTTCTGCTTGTTACATAATTCCTGTTTTTACAAACAGTGCATACAAGACCAACTAATATCCGATGTTCTCCTTTTTTTGCCATGACAGTATTCTATCAGAAAACTTTTCAATTTAAAAGAAGTTTGATAGAATGTTCTTAAGCCGAAGTAACTCAGCGGTAGAGTAGCTGTTTTGTAAACAGCAAGTCGTGGGTTCGAATCCCACCTTCGGCTCATGAGCTGGGGTGGCGGAGCAGCAATCGCACGTGGCTGTAGACCACGCGTCCGGAAGGGCTACGGGGGTGCAAGTCCCTCCCCCAGCACCGCGTCAAACGCGGATTCGCTGGCCGGCGTGGCTCAGTGGCAGAGCGAGTCATTGGTAATGACTAGGTCATGGGTCCGATTCCCATCGCCGGCTCACTAAATTTAAAACCACAAAAATCTTCTGCGAAAAATATTAGATTCCCCGTCAACGGGGATAGAGGATAGAGGAGCTAAAATAAATTCTTGTCTTTGATACCGAGAGTAGTTGGTGTTTCCCCAAAATATTCTAATTAGGAAGGCTATTGAGATGAGCACGCCCAGCCCAAAATCGCCTCGTCCTCCGCCATTTGCGGAGTGCCTCATATCTGGTGAAATTGTTAAGGAAAAATCCCAAACTTTCTCTAATACCAAAGAGCAATGATAGTATGGCAATGGTAAAAGAAAAAGTCAACCCCAATTTCGTCCGGTCAGGATCCGCGAGTTTCTTTTGAAATTACTTTTCCTGTCTCATCAATTTGATATACCAGAACTTGTCCTGTTGCAATTTCAAAACCTTCAATCTCATCGTCTGATAGTCCGTCCAGATATTTTACAAGCGCACGAAGACTATTCCCGTGGGCTGAAATCAAAACATTTTTTCCAGCTTTAAGTTTTGGAGATATTTCCTGTTCATAATAGGGGACAACTCTTTCATATACATCCTTGAGTGTTTCGCCGTTTGGTACCGTATAATTCCATCCGCGTCTTAATTTTTTAAAATTTTCTTCTCCCAGTTCTTGTTTTACCTGCCACTTATTTTGCCCTGTATAGTCTCCGTAGTTTCTTTCATTAAGTGCCGGATTTTCAAAAGTCTGTAAGCTAGTTTTACCAAGAGTTTCTTTTATAATTTCCAAAGTTTCTTTTGCTCGGGACAAAGAAGACGTATAGGCTATGTCCAATTTTATATCTTTTATTTGGCCACCGGCTTTTCTGGCTTCCTGACGGCCTTTGTCTGTTAAGCCTATATCGGTCCAGCCGGTCCAAGTTCCTTTTGCATTCCATTCTGATTCGCCGTGTCTGACCAAAACCAAATAAGCCATAAATTAGCAACTAGCGACTAGCAATTAGCCGCTAGAGGTTTACAAAAATTATATCAGATTCTTTTGAAAGAATTCTACTATGTACGGGTCACATACTTTTTGGAATCTTTGTCTCAATAAAACTAATAGGTGAC
>CAYZEE010000025.1:0-16823 GCA_964477485.1 uncultured Gammaproteobacteria bacterium | reverse complement strand
ACATATTCAAACTGTATCATAAATTCTTATGAAAGGCTAATTCGTCGACACGCCCTTTACGTCTCCGCCAAAATTTATTAAGCCTTTTTGCCCTTGGATCCATTTTCCGTTTGCATCAAGATACTGTCCGATGTGAAGAGTAAGCTCATTATGAGTATGTGCTCCTGTTGCGGCGACTATATCGGGTCGAAGAACATGAAAATTCCAGGCCTTCTGATACATATCTGTTTCAACAATTCCTTTTGCATGAAGTTCAGAGGCAGGTTGAGAGAGAAGAGTATCTGCGGGATTTGCGCCGCCTAAAACTGTCTGGTGGACTTCGGTTACGCCAAACCCGGCGCTTGCTAAGTCGTGATGAAGAGCAGTCAGGTCTATATTGGGATTACCTGTCTGACTAAAAGACATAGATCCATCAGGGGATACTTGTCCATGGATGGTTGCGTTTGCCAAGGCATCATGAATTGTTACATGTCCTGATTGTCCTTGCACAAGAAGGTCAATACTTCCATGGTGTACTTCAAAAGAAGGCTTGTGGGCAGTTAGCGCTTCCTGTATCTGAGAAGTTACAGACGGAGAAGTTACTGTTGTTTCATGGATTTGAGATGTAAATCCGGCTTGATTTAATTGGTTGCTAAAATTTTGTGCTGCATTTCTATTTAGTCCGTCTCCAGCGACTACATTATGAAAAACTCCGTCAGCTCCGAGATTTCCATGAGCGACTGTCTTTCCTGTTTCATCTACAAAAGTTGCGGAATGATCAGAGGGATTTATAACAGCCTTTGTGTGTTCTGAAATATTAACTGTTCCTCCATGGCGGAAAAGATCTTTGAATTTACCAATGCCCCGTCCTGCTTCGTGAAAGAAAAAACCCAAAGGATTTATTCCTGTCTTCTCCATAGCCTCCCTAATCGCAAAGCCTCCCGCAAGTCCAGCTGTTCCTCCAAAGACGGCGGCGCTGGCTGCATTTCTTAATCTATATCTTGCGAATGCCCTGTCTTGCTCCCCTCTGTTTTGGGTAAAGCGGCTGTTCCACTGCCCTAAAAAATTATTTTCAGTTGCCGCAATTTCAGCATCTTCCATTCCCGCATTTCTTAAAGTTTGTCTTGCCTCAACAGTAGATCTTATAAGCTCAAGACGGCCTTGTTCTACTTGTTCTCGAGCTTGATAGGTAATCAGATCTACTCTTTCCCGGGAAGAAAAATCCAGTCTTGATTTTATCTCAGCGATTCTTCTTAAGATTGCCTCTCTGTTTGTTGTCTGTCCCTCGGATAAATCCCGGGCTAAAAGCTCTTGAAGACTTAATCTGTCAGTTCCTGTAAGTATTTCTTGGCCCCCGCCATTTAAAAGCTCATCGGTAGAGGCAGTGTTATAAGCGAATTGTTCCAGCGCCTCTCTTCGTCTTGCCCCTTGAGGAATTTGCATATTATATGCGCGTTCTATCTGGTTAGTTTCTCTGTCAATTTTTAAGTCGTAGCTTCTTCTTACTGCCGCGAAAACAGCGCCGGGAATTATCCCTGCTCCGGGGACAACATAAGGGGAAAATCGTAATCCTACACCCAGTCCTCTCGTTGCAACATAAGTCGCCAGAGAAAAGCCAGCTCCAATAGTTGCCGGATTAATCAGGGTACCTGTTAATCTATGTCTTTCGATCCATCTTACAGCTCTATCTGCAGCGCTAAATCTTCCTTGGCTTTCTGCAGCCCAGCTTGTATTTGCGAGTTTTATTTGGATCATGCTGTCCAGTTGATCAAGCGCGTACCGATGGGAATCAAGATCTTGTCTTACAGCTTGCCCCATTTCTAAAAGGTCGGTTGCAAAATATTCAGCCAGTCTTCCGTGTTCATTTATATTTCTTCCGAATAATGCCTGAACTTGGGCATCATTTTCATGATTTGCTACAAAATCTCTCAGCAGCTGTTGAATTTGACCGGGGTCTGTAATAGTTCCTTCAACAACAGGCCTTAGAATTTCTTCAATCATGGCAGTTCGAAGCTCTCTCTGTGCTTCCCGTACTTCCTGATCTGCGTAAAGTTCGCCTGTTTTTATCTGTGTTATTTTTGTCTGTCCTGCCTCTTGCTCCCTGGCTCTATGTGCCTCTGTGTTTAGCTGAAGGTTTCTTATGTCTCTTCTAAAAAGATCCCTAAAGCCGATTCTGCTGGCAGCATTTACAGATGAGTAAGCATTCCCTGCATTTCTCGAAGTATTTTGTACTTGATTTGCAATTTTTTGGCTCCAATACTCTTCCATTATCCGAAGTCCTATCTTTCTTGGCCAGTTCAAAGGGTTAAGTGCATTTCCTCTTCTTATCTCATTCATAAAATGTTCCCTGGCTATCTCCCTTGCCCGTCTTTGAATATCTACCATTCTGTTTACAATGAAAAATTCTCTTTTAGTTGGTTCCGGTTCGGGTTCTGTTGGAGCAGGTGGTGTTTCTTCAGCGGAAGAAGTTGGAGTTTCTCTTGCAGGAGGAATAATAAGCTCGCGTCTTTCAAAAAGAATTCTGCCTGCTTCCAGAAAATCATCATGGGGATTTCCGCTTGTTAGCCTTGGATCAGAGGAAATTCTATCTGCTTCCTGGGCAATTCTGGCTATTTTTCGCGGGAATTCTTTTTTTGCTGCGCCTCTGTAATATTCTTTTGAATTCCTATGAAGCACTCCCTCAAGTTTTCTGTATTCTATCTCATCCTCTGAGGTCAATTCTCCGCTTTTAACCCTTTCTCTAAGAAACAGGATAAGTTCATCAACCGGAAGATATTCTCTCTGGGAGAATTTTGTTCCATCCTCGCCTTCAAATTCATTTGAGTAAGAAGTCTTGCCTTTATCCAGAGTTTTTCCTTTTATATCTCTTATTAATTCTTTTGCGGCTTTTTGCCGGGGAGTTAACTTGCCTTCTTCGTAACTCTCAAACAGAGATGAAGCCGAGTTAAATGTATCAATTACGGTTTCTTTGGTATCTTTTATCTCAGCTGTTCTGGAAACATCACGAGTGGTTGGCGCGCCAACACCTATTTCTCCCGCTTCTGGCATAATAGTTTATTTATTTTCTTGCCCAACGTCTGGTACAGCTTCCTTCTGCTCAGACGGGCCAGCTGCGGTTGACGCCGGCGCACTTTGCGCAACATTTACATTTCCCAAATACAGATCTCTAAATTCCGAAAAAGCATTTGCAAATACTTCCTGCGGATTAGGCATTTTGTCTTTTAAAAATTGCTCAATTTCCTGTTGAGACTTTTTCTCCTCATTGATCTTGATAAAATCATCAAGATGTTCAGGCGGGAGTTTGTCAACAATTACCGAAGCAATGTAATTATCAAGCCGGGCATAGAGTTCTTTTATCATTTCCTCCCGCATATTATCATCAAGCGTAGTCAGTCCGGCGTCTTTTAAAAGTCCTTCCAGAAAATTTCTAATCTCTTGCGGAATTTCAAGTTTTTGCCCTGCGTCTTGTTGGTTATCCATGTAACCAGTATGGACTGGTTGGTTTGCATTTGTCAAGCTTTGTTTATTTTAATATACTCAAGAAAATGCTTTTTCTTTCAATTTTTTTGCTTGAGCTCGTCTTCTTATATTTCTTGTCTAATCTACTGCAAAAATCCTTATCAAGAGTTATCTTTAAAATAACTAAAAAAAAAGAAGTAACAGTCAATATCCTTTTAATCCTTTTCCTTCCGGGAGTTATAGTTCATGAGCTTTCCCATTTTCTTATAGCCAGTCTTTTTTTTGTAAGAACAGGAGAAATCAGATTTTTGCCCCAAATAACAGAAGATGGTGCGAGATTGGGGAGTGTTGAGATTGAGAAAACCGATCCGATGAGGCGGGCAATCATAGGCTTTGCGCCTATTTTTGTTGGAATTGCTATTCTTTTAACGCTTTCTTATTATTTTACTTTGGGAAAGATATCAGGAATTGTTTTAACTGTTGTTTTATTCTATCTTCTATTTGCGATCGCAAGCACAATGTTTTCAAGCAAAAAAGACCTGGAAGGAACAATAGAGCTTTTGGTTACGGTTCTTGTAATTTTTGCCGCCGCTTACATAACAGGCGTTAAGGCGCCTTTTGTTTGGTTTTTGGATATTCTTTATAAGTCAAAAGAAACGTTTGCAGAAATTAATATACTGCTCCTTTTGCCTATGGGGCTAAATTTTATCTTATATTTTTTTACGAGGCTTTTCTATTGACAGTTGCCCAGTCCGAATTGAGTAATACAGGAGACACCTGTTACAGCGCTTATTAAGTTTATTATGGCAAAAGAAAGAAGTATAACAACAAGTCCGATTATTGCGTAGGTTAATGTGTTTCTTGCATCCTCAACCAGCTTTGGCTGTCCGCCGGATCTTATAAATTTGAATGCGGCAAATAAAATAAAAAAAAGAGCTGTTACTGCTGAAAAAAGAAGAAGCCAATCTACGACATTCTTAAAGACTATAGGTATGCAACTGAGGGTGGCTACTCCCTGCGGAGTTAAACAGCTTGACCAATCCATACAATAAGATTAGCAATTAAAAGACAAAAAGGCAACACTATGAGCAAAAATTATTGACAGTTGGGGTTAGCCAGTGTTGGTATACAAAGATGGCTTAGGTCAAATGGTTTTCCGGTAATAATTGTAATAACTGTGCTTAAGATAAAGAAGGCAGCGATAACTATAACTAGTCCGACAATCGCGGCAACTATGTGATTTCTTGCAGTCTCAACCGCACTTTTATCTCCGCCGGACAAGATCCATTTAATGCCTCCATAAATGAGAAAAGCAATAGCAATAACTATTCCTGCTACAAAAAGAATTGATATGATAAATTGAGGAATATTTGCTATGCTTATGTTCTGGGCTGATCCTGCGGGGGGAGAAATGGCTATAGGAGTAACCTGCGCAAAACTTGAGGCTGTAAACAGAAGATATGATAAGCCTACGGTGATAAATCCGAGTGTTTTCCTCATTAGTTTTATAATAAGAAGCTTTTTCCAATTTGTCAAGCCCTGATTTGTTTAGGGTATTTAGAAAGTGAAGAAAAAGCTGGGATTGTAGCCAAAAAGACTAAGAATAATCTTTATTATTGCAAATGCAGCTGCCAATACCACAAGTCCGATGATTGTAAAAGTTATTCTGTTTCGGGCGTTTGCCAGTTGTTCTTTGTCTCCGCCGGACATAGTCCATTGAATGCCTGAATAAATAA
This sequence comes from uncultured Gammaproteobacteria bacterium, assembly GCA_964477485.1. Classification (GTDB taxonomy): domain Bacteria; phylum Patescibacteriota; class Microgenomatia; order Levybacterales; family UBA12049; genus CAYZEE01. The sequence goes on along the minus strand of CAYZEE010000025.1, from coordinate 11,649 downwards.
TAATAATAATCGCGAATATGATGCCGCCTGTAAATATGAGATTAATACCAATCTGAATTAATTTTTGCCCTATATCCATCCCGCCGGTTGGAACACCATTGGGAGCTTGAATCGGAGTGCCCTGAATGGTAAGAGATAAAAGCTTCATACTTATCAGCTACTAGCGGCTAGTTGCTAATTTACTAGTCGCTATCTGAAACCTGGGATTTTTAGAATATCAACACCGATTATCTGAAGAATAACAAGAGAAAATATTATGAAAAGAAGGCCTATGATTGCTGATGTTAACTGCTCTTGGGCTCCTTGGAGAGCTTCAGGATTGCCGCGGGATGCCATAAATTTGTAACCCGATATGATAATAAGAATAAGAGCAATTCCGCCGGATAGTCCAAGAATAAGACCAAAGATGAATTTTATAAAACCTGCGGGATCAGTATTAATGTCCCCTATTGCAGTTGATATGGTTTTGCATCCGCCGCCGGGAGCAGGAGAAAGGCAAGGCAAGGGAGGGGTTCCAAAGTTCTTTTCGACCTCGGGAAAATCAGTCCCGGCCGGGTCTGCCTGAATATCTCCGATACTCCCGCCATCCGTCTTTATGCTTACAGGAATTGTATAGTACTGGAATCCGTCAGAACATCCACTGGTGGACTCATTTACCTGTTCGCCAATTATTATTTCATAATTTCCTACAGGGAAATGCTTGCCCGGCTGTTTGAGACTGAATGTATAGCCGGGCTTACCCGGACCATTTTCGGGCACTTTAATTAGATAATTTCCCGAACCATTATTATAAACAACCCCGCAGTCGTGGGCAAGGTCGGCATACTGATCGCGGATTTGAATTTTGTAATTGTTTCTTCTGCCGTCATTATGCGGCCGTCTGGTCCCTTTTATAGCTACAGTAATTGCGCTATTGTTGGTTGGATTAGTAGGAGATACATCTACTTCCGGATAATAATGAGATACAAAAAATTGGACATCCTGAAGGGGACTTACCTTATTGTTATCGGCTTTCTGAAAGAGCCAAAGATGATAAGTGTGTCCCTCCCAGAAATAGTCGCTATCCCCGCATTCAGTTTTACCGTCCGGTGCTGATTTTAAAGTATTTCTATTGGAGGGACAAGCATTAGCAGTCAAATCACCTTTACCATCGGACATCACAGCACTATTAGACCATTCAATAGCAGATGCGCAGGTATAGGTATTAGTCTGTCCGCAGAGATAGTAGTCCGTATTTGAGGAAAGTCCATGGAAAGTTACATGGATAGTTCTTGTGTTGCCATCAATTCTCGGGGCTTGACCTGCAGCCGACCCTAATGGAATATTTGTCCCGCACGGAATAGCAGGAAATCCATTATAAGAAGGACCTGGCTCGCAGTCTTCAGTTATTGATACATCATAACCGGAATCCTGGGAGAAGACGATATGCCTCTGGGTAAAACTCAAAAGCAGAATAAATAAGAACACCAGAAAAATCCTGGAAATGATTCTTCTCACATTTTTATAGTAGACAAGTTTAGAAAACTTTGCAAGTTTTTCTTACGGCGTAAACCGAATTCCCCGTCCTTTGACAGTTTGAATGTGTTTTGGGTTATTCGGGTCATCTTCAATTTTTTTTCGAAGACGGAATATCAGCTGGTCAAGAGCCTGATCAGTAACTCCTGCCTGAGACTTTGTATCCTGCCAGACAGCATTTATGATTTCCTCTCTCTCCAGTATTTTATCCTGATTATTGAGGAGAAACATTAGAAGTTTGAATTCCGAAGAAGTGAGAGAATCAGAAAGAGAAACTTCTCCTTTTCTAATTTCATTAGTTTGAGAATCAAGCCTTATTGTTAAATTACCAGATTGTTTCATTGTTAAAATAAAATCTGCAAAAAGAGGAATGGCAATCTTCCCGTTTTTCAAAAGTCCGACATCGATAAGATAGCCACTAGCCACTAGTTGATTAGCAGCTAGTATTTTTTGCTCTTCCGGTAGAAGAGAGCTCCAAATTTCGTATAAGGCGCCAGTGATAGACTTATGATTTAAGAGATAAGATTTAAGATTTTGGCTAGTCGCTAGTGGCAAGTCGCTAGTTGCTAATATTGCCTCAAGGCAAAGTCTCGTGAGTTTTCCGTGACCGGCGGTAAGCGTTGTTATTTGGTTCGTTAATTTTTCGTCTATTCGTTTTCCGGAGATCTTTTCAAGATATGAAATTCTAAAATCAAGCCCCGGTTTATCAAGAAGCGGAAGATAGGTTATATTATCTGCTAAAAATTCATAAAAATCAGCAAAAAGAGAAGGCTCTACAACATCATCCAGAGGCCTATTTAAGGAAAAAACTACGGAAAATCTGTATTTTGCCCGGTTTCTTAAGATTCGAAGATTTGCAAAAAATTCAGCAGAAAGCATAGGAATATATTCTTCAAATCTGTCAAAAAGAAAAACAACAGTAAGTTCTTTCTCAATGCACATAAAATCAATAGCACGCTTAAGACCCGCAAATATTACCAGTTCATCATTTATAGCAACACTCTCTTTAAAAATCTTATTTAATACTTCATATTCTTTTTCCATTTTCCGTTCTTTTAAAGAGTTAAGAAGAGAGAGAAATATAAATTTTGTGGCATCTGAAAGCGGACGTTTTCGTACCTCTGAAAAATTAAGAAAAACGAAATGGAACCATTTCTGGTTTTCACCCAGGTGCTTTACCCGAACATCGGTATTGCAGGTTAAAAGACCCAAAAGATTTGATCTGCCGACTCCGGGAAGACCAATTAGCTGGCAGGAGTTTCCTTCCTTGGTAAACTTTAATATCTTTTCTATTTCCTTATATCTTGAATCTGCCGGATATAGGCTTTCGAAATGGGTAGGGTCCATAGCTATTAGCAACTAGCCACTAGCGACTAGCGACTAGCGACTAGATTTATTTTTAACATTTGAAATCATTTTATTTAACATACGCATAATTTCATTAAGCCTAGTAATTAAAAGTTGATAATCTTTTTCAGGAAGAATGTCAATATTTTTTGCTATTTCCAGTTCTGTTTCTGATTCTGCTCCCGAGGCAAAAGAGATTTGCAAAAATTGCCTAAACTCTGCTCTTCCGTCCCTGCAGAACCCTTCCGCAATGTTTGAAGGAATAGAAAAAGCAGCCCTTCTTGTCTGATTTGTTAATCCATATAGTTCAGAGCTTGGAAAAGATTTATTAATCTTAAAAATAAGAGTTGCCAGCTCCATAGACTTTTTCCAGACAATTAATTCTCTGTACGATTTTATCTTCATAATACTAGTGGCTAATTGCCAGTCGTTAGTTGCTTTCTTATTGTAAGTATATCGTCAGGATGCTGTAAAGTAAATGTCAAGTTGAATTCAATCTCTGGTTGTAAACTTCCTTTACTATGAAAGAGCAGTTTATGCCAACACAACTGAGTCGAGAAGGTTTGACAAACCAACCTAATTCTTCTAGTCTTGAAGTAAGAGGAAATATTTTTATGGCAGAACCAGGACAGGGAGAAATTCTTCAAAGTCAATCATCAGAAGCACAAAAAGTACAAAGAGGAACTCCTACAGAACCTATCCTTACCAGAGATGTTAGTAGTATAGAGAGTCCAGCATTACGAGAATTTGCAACAAACTTTCAAGAAAGAGCGAATGCTAAACCGCTTTCTGAATGGTCAACTGGTGATCTTGAACATGAGTATTTAAGCCTACATTCTCTGACTGCAAGATTGTCAAGTAAAGAAGGATTCGCAGAAGGTGAAAAAATAAGCGCAGATGCCTCTCCTTTAAGCAGAACTATCATGGAAGAATTGTCAAGAAGAGGAGTGGACTTAAGAGAGCTATTTTTAGAGTCGGTAAAAAGGACTAAGGAAGCAGGAACCCCTGTAAGAAGTATTGGCGCTGCTACACTTCTTTTAACCGATTATCTTGATTCCAGACTTAATCCTATTGTCCAGGAGCTGAATGCGGAAGTAGGCAGAGTAGGCGCAGGAAATCCTCTCGACCCCGTATATATTCAGGAACAACGCGCAAGAGTAAGGGATTTGTTAGACCGGGGGATGGTTGATGCGGCTCAGGCAGCAAGACTTATTGGAGAACTTAATTCCTGGATGGGAGAAGCAGTTGAAGCGGAGCAGGAAGAGCAGGGAAGGACAGGACTTACCCGGGAAGAACAAGAAAGAGAATATTACAACGGACTTACAAAAGAAGAACTTATAGAGGTCATAGAACATGCTCCGTCTGTTGAGGCATCTCATTTTCCAGAAGTCTTATTGGCAGCTGCTATGCGATTTAAAGAAACCAGGGAAATGCTTATAAATCGAATTATTTTTAAGTCTTTTGAAGATGAGACGGAAACTAACCCATATGAAATTAACTTATATGCCCAGTCAAACCTAGATACTTTACTGGGTTACCTAAGCAGAAAGGAAAGAGCACGATACGATTATTATATAAGCTTAAAAACTGCAGCTCAACTCTTTCATGCCATGAATGCCACAATTATCAGAGGGAATTTAGACGAATTTATAAGAATCGCAGAAGGAATTAATTATCAACATTTTGAATTGATTAAGAAGATTTCTGGTGTTTCGGAAGTGATGAGACTCTATGAGCAGAAATACCAGGATTATTTAGCAAGATATGGGAGAATTACTACAGCTGGATATGTAGAGCTCAAGAAAGAAGTTGAGGGAACATTTATGAGCATGAACAACGCAGGTTTGATAAGGAGTGAACTTGAGTCAGAAAGAGAAGGACCAGAGTCTTGGAAAATGGAAGATTGGGAAATCAGAAGAGCCTTAAATGTAGGGAGAACTTTTTTTAACCTTACATTTCGCGCAGCCGAACAGATAGCATCAGGAAAAATATCAAGAAGAAGGATAGAAGGGAAGAACGGAGAAGTTCTTCAAGAAGAATCAGAGCATGAGCAACAATATTCTTCTTATCCGCAAGAGTCAGCTGTGAGAATTATGAACTGGGTTCAATATATGCTTCAGCGCTTCGAAATAGCAGCGCCCAGAGGAGGAGTAGAATTTTTAAATATGGTCAAAAAGAATTATTTTGAATTTCTCGGAGCGCATGGCAGAAAATTAGGAAAGAATACGATAAGCGAGCTTGGAGGAATGAATGTTAGAGAGCTTGAGCTAGGAGGAATGTTTGGGGTAAGCGGCGTATATAGCTCCTGGAGGATAGAGAATATGGCGTTTCCAAAAATAGAAGTCACAATTAATGGTCATGGAATAAACATTAGACAATGGATACGTGATAATAAAAAATATATTGATGCCGCACGAAATAAAAGCAAAGGAGGAACTCAAGATAAGCTTTTAGGCGTTCTCTCTCCCTTAATAGACAATATGGACATAGCATTGGGAGTTTTACTAAAACAAGAAGCTGTTTCTGGAGAGTTGGGATATAAAGCAAGGCAGAGAATTTGGGAGCGAGTAGCTGAATTAAACCTTCCTTTAATGATAGACTATCTTTCAAGAATTAGAAGGGGCGGAGATTTGTCACTTCCCTCTAAGGATGAGATAGCTGACTTAAGAGACCAAGATAAACTAAACGGAGGTATGGATTGGGATGCGCATGATACGCTGCCAGACGGAAGGACTGCAGATCAAACCAGATGGGAAGTATTAAAAGAAAAAATTCTATTACACCATGAGTGGAGCATAAAGAAGGCCGCAGGAGTGGATTTAAACAGGGCGTCTGAACCAACTTTCACAGCAGATGAAATTAGATTGAAGAATTTAATAATAGAAAAAGCAAAGAAACTGGCTCCCGAGCTTGCTGATATTGCCTTTCCATATCTTCCTTTTATGAATGATGTTCCATTTGAACTTCTTGATTACGGAAGACCGGGTGAAGAATTTTATAAAAGACGAAGTGGCGGAGATCTCCCGAGTTTCAACAAAGCCGAAGGTTCTTTTGTTGCGCTGATGAATAATCCTGGAGGGTTAGGTTGGGAGGAGGCGCTAAAGCAGTTCGATGCGATAGTAAAAGGCATTGAATCTCCTCAAGGCACACCAGATGCACAGGAAAGAGTATTCCCGATGCTTGAAGCTTTTGTCGATTTCCAGGCTACAACGCCGGGATACAGGCAGTCGCTTCACAAAATGATTAGAGAAATGGCACGTCGTCCGACATCTCTTGCTCAAAAATATGCAGGTATGGAGGCTGAATCAATTGATGAATTTCAGACCCGAAAGATGCTGGATACAGCATTAAAAATAGGTATCGTTAATACATCATTATACAACGAGTTAAAAAAGAAAAAGGGGCTTACTCTTACCGGAATGTTTTGGGCAATTTTAAGAGATTTTTTCTGGGTTCCTATAGCATCGGGGGTTTGGGAGTTTGGAAAAGCAACAGCAAAAGAAAAACCGTAATTAGTTTATTACATACGGCCAAATAAACGTCTAAACACTGCACGAGAACCACGTTCGCCTGGCTGAGGCATAGTTCCTTGACTTGCAGCAAAAATAGAACCAGTTGTCTGCTTTAATGTCCCCATGCTAACTGCCCCTCCGGCTGAGACCGCTGCTCCAATTGCTGAAAGATCAATTTGGGGAGTTTGAAATGCTTTTCTCATCATTTTAACAATGTTCGGCGCTATAAGAATCATCCCAAGGCCAATAAGGGCTTGGAAAGATTGGACATCTCCAGGATTTCCAATCAGAGGAGGAACAAAAGCATTTTGCTGAGAAGGTACGACATCCATAAAAATTTTTGCCAGTAAAAAAAGTGTAATCGTTGCAGGAAAAACAGAAAGATTAGCCAGAATATCTCTAATCCATGCATTAAAACTTATCTTACTTCCGGGAAAAAGACCGGCCAAAATCCAAAACGGCGCCAGAATAATATCAAGAAGAAGATATACATAAGCAGATATTAACGCGAACCATAATCTGAATAAAGCCCACAGAATAGCGATGCTAATTACAACAAAGGCAATAAGCGAACCAAGAAAACCAAGAATACTGCTTCCTCCGGCAGCGAAAATGCCTCCTATTACTGCTCCTACTATAAGAGAACCTAGAGGAATAGGAATAAGGCCTCCCGCAGCTGAACCTATTAATGCTCCAATTATACCGGCAATAACCATTCCCACTTTTCCACTAAATACGTCAGTAATTATGTTTCCTATTCCTCCGGAAGCATGTTTTGCTATGCTTCCTACGCCTCCAAGTGCTCCAACCGCATTAAAGGGATTGCCTCCCTGAAGATTCTGGGGGCTTAACAGGGTAATATCTCCTCCGCCGGCATGCGGAAGAACACCAGACAGCACCCCGTATACAAGGTAAATAAATACATACATAAGATCTATTAAAAGTCCTGCGATTGCAAAGGAAAATGTTATAAGTATAATCCCTATTATGATTTTTGGGATTTGATTTTGAACAGTCATTACTGTTCGCGGATCAATTTTTACTCTTAGCATAATTGCAATACCTACAATTATAAAGACCAGTACAAACAGCAGATAGACAATATTTCTAAAAGCAGACCAGATTCCAAGAAGAGGAGTGATTCCCTGAAGACCAATTCCGTTGGAAGAAGAAGGGGGAGAACCGCCTCCGCTTTCTTGTAGCAAAAACGCATAGGCCGGTTTAACAATACCAAAATTCTGGGCTAAATTTCGGAAATAGTCGGCGGTATGAGCAGGAGGTATAAAGGTCATAGCAATAAGATTTCCCATAAATCCTATTGCGCCTCCGCCATTTTTTACAAAACCGATTTTTCCTGTCTGCCGGTCAACTCCCAAACATCCCTTGTTGAGGTTAACAGGATCCACTCCTGCAAGCTGGCAAACAACTGCGGACATGACTTGAATTAACACATTTTGGGTGTAGTTATGAAGATTATTTGGAACATCGGAATCGGTGCTGGGAGCAGTAGATTTAGATATTGAGTAATTAGAATTTTGAGAATTCAGATTATTTGGTACTTGAGCAAAAGCTTTATTTACCAATAACAAATAACCAATAACTAATAACAAGAAGAAAAATAAATACAAACGGGTCCTGCTGAGCAGGATCTCGCTTCGCGAGACAGCAAACCTCATGTGGTTATAGTTTGATATATATTTTCAAAAATGTCAAGAAAAATAGCAATTAGCGACTAGCCACTAGTAATTAGTTATTGATTTTATTATAATTTTAAATACTTGGAGAGGTCGCATAGTGGTCTAGTGCGTTCGCTTGGAGAGCGAATGTTGTCGAAAGACAACCGGGAGTTCGAATCTCCCCCTCTCCGCATTACTGGCAACTAGCTACTGGTCGCTAGTGGCTAGATTCTAGTTGCTTTTCTGCTTCTTTCCAAACTTGCCTGTCTGATTTATAGGTTAATCTGTTTTCAACTTGGTCCATTGGCAACCATTCTACGTTTTCCATTTCAAAGTCGTGATTTTTAGTATTTCCCGAAACATATTCCATAAGATAATAATAAACAGTTTTTCTTATTTTCTCTCCTTCAAAAACATACCAGTATGTCACCGGCTCTAAAGGCTTTATAATTTTACCGACTATTCCTGTTTCCTCCTCAACTTCTCTTAATGCTGTTTCTTCTTTTCCCTCTCCTTTAACGTGATCGCCAATAAGTCCTTTTGGAAAAACCCATCCATGATGCTGGGAATGTTGAGCAACTAAAATCTCTGTTATTTGTTTTTTGTTCTTTGTTGTTCGTCGATAGACCACTCCACCTGCCGAAAATTCAAACTTCATGAAGCCAAGTATAACATATTTGACATATTCTTAGAACTTATGAGACTATTAAAATGGATGGATATTCAAGAGGAAGTAGAGGAAGTAAAAAGAGAGCTCGTAGAGCTTATAATAAAGCATTTAAGGGAAAATAAAATACCGGCGGATAAAGCAAAACAGCTGGCAAAAGATTTTTTAAACATTTTGCCGGTTAATGACCAAAAGGATTTACTTAACAAACTTAAAAATTTAGGAGATTCATATGAGGAAGCGAAAGAAATTTATGTTAATGAACTTGCCAAGACAAGCGAAGAGGACAAGGAGAGAGCGCTTTCTCAAATGAGAGATCATATAAAACTTGGAAATATAAACGAGGCAATAGAAGCTGCGAAAGCTTTAGGCAGTAAGAAAGGATAATTATGGGACCGGCAACAGGAGCCATAGAAACGGGACTTTCAACAGGAGTTGCGGCGTCTTCAGCTGCAGCAGCTGAGGCAGCAGGAACAGCTGCGGTAAATGCATTGGTTGACAGCGCGCCTGCAATAGCTGAAAGCGGAGCTCAGGAGGCGGCGGTTGGACTTGGGAATACAGTTCAAGGAGTAGTAAATGCAACCGAGGGAGCTGTTGGGCAAGCCACAGGCGGAATGGCTGAGGCTGCGGACAATATAGCTATGGCTGGCGGAGCTGAGCAAGCTCTGGCAACTTCGCCTGATGCAGCAATTAATTCAATTGCATCAGCTCCTGTAGAACCTACCGTTAATCTTTCTGATGAAGTGGATGGGGAAGGATCTGCAAAAGCGCCTCCTTCTAGCGTCACAGAATCTGCCCCTTCTGCCATAGATGTTATTTCTTCAGTGGAACCGGCAGTAGCGCCGAGTCAACCTGCAGAACCATCTCCGGCCGTATCGCCTTCTGTCACAGAATCTCCTGTTGCTCAGTCTCCTTCTGCCGAAGCAGAGCAAGCCAACCCGACTGCAGATGTATCAAAAATTCCCGGCCGAGTCGCAAATGATCCAGAGTTTAAGCAAAGATGGGGAGATATTTATGCTCAAGCCAAGCAACAAGGCGGAGAAATTGATGTAGAAAAAATCGATAAGCAGGCTCTTGATGAATATTATGCTAATTTTGCAAGTACACAACTGGAACAAGGAATTCCGGATGAGATAAAAAATGATGAACTTTTTCAACAAAAACTTGGGGAAGCAGTTCTTTATGCACAAAAAACTGGGGAGACGTTTGATCAGAATACAATTTCCAAAGACGCACTCGCAAAATACAAACGAGAAAAAGATTTACAAGAAGAACAAACGGCTGCAAAATCTTCAGAACAATCCCAACTAGCACCCGAGCAGCAAAGGATCCAACAACTTGAAAAACAGATAGCACAACTAAATGAGTCTTTACTAACGCTTAAGAGCAGCGTGGAAGAATTGACTAAGATGATGATAGAAAAAGAGACGGATCCTAAAAAAAAAGAAGGTTTGTTAAAGCTTTTGGCAAGAATAGCAGCAATAGTGGTAGTTAGCGCAGTCATTGAGGGAGGACAAGAAGTAAATCCAATAAAAGTACAGCGCTAGCGGAGGGTACAGGATTCGAACCTGTGAGGGATTGCTCCCACGAGTTTTCGAAACTCGCGCCTTAAACCGCTCGGCCAACCCTCCTAGCTAAATAAATATTTTAATCTTTCTCTGTCTTTTCCTGTCTTTAGAAATATTTCTTCTCTTCTTGCATCTCTCCTAGAATTAAAAGCTTCATGTCGTTTTTACTTTTAAGAATATAAACGTAATACATTCAGTTTTTCCGCCCAAGGAGATCAGCCTAGGGCTGACTAGACCGGCCAAATACACTCTTGCACTCTTCCAAAACACCCTAAGTATACCAAACAAAAAAGCTTTGTGCTACAATGTGGCAAATGAGCTCTTCGATCGTAATTGTAGAAGATGATAAAAGTCTTAGAGAATATCTTTCGGATCTGTTGATAGAACACAGATATAACGTTCAGTCTGCTTCAAGAGGGGCAGATGCGTTAAAAATTGTCAATAAACTTACTCCTCATCTGGTTATCTTAGATTTGAAATTGCCGGACATGACAGGCGAAAGTGTATGTATTGAGCTAAGAAAAAAATATCCAAGCCTCCCGATTATTATATTGACTTCAAAAGCTGCGATTTCTGAAAAAGTACAGGGATTAACGATAGGAGCAGACGATTATATAACCAAGCCTTTTTCTGCTGATGAGCTCTTGGCTAGAATTAAAGCAAGAATGCGTTTAAAAGAAGACAAAAACTCAAAAATAAAAATCGGAGATCTTGAGCTTGACAAGAAAAAAATTGAAGTGAAAAGGGGAGGGAAGATTATCTCTCTTACTCCGCGCGAATTTCGACTTCTGGAATATCTTATGAACAACAAAGGCGCGGTTTTATCAAGAGAAATGATTTTAAATAGAATTTGGTCATATTCTCTGGAGATTGAATCAAGAGTTGTCGATGTATACGTAGGATATTTAAGAAAAAAGATAGATGGCGGTTCTAAGAAAAAACTCATACATTCCGTACGGGGTTTTGGTTATACAATAAAAGATTAACTCCTTGCTTTTGGTTTAAAAGGAAGAGTTAAGGAAATACCTGTCTTTCTGAAAAGCAATCTTCCACCGTGTTTTTTTATAATTTCCGATGCAATTAAAGTGTCTATGTCTATTAGGGAATATTTAATATTTATTCCATGAACTATTTCTATATAAATGTTCTTTTTGTTTGGCTTTAATTTAATTTCCCCTTCATTATTATTTAATTTATCTAAAATTGTTGCGACCGCCTGATACAGCCGATTTTTATCTGCAAGAATTTCTTTTTTTATAGCTCCTTTAATTTTTAATTTTTTTTTATTTTCTTTGACAATATCAGAAATAAATTTATCAAAATTTAAAAACTCATAAAAAAATTTAGCCTCACCATTTAATAAT
>CAYZEE010000024.1:0-17958 GCA_964477485.1 uncultured Gammaproteobacteria bacterium | reverse complement strand
GTTTTGTATTTAAAAATTTGAATTTAGATATTATTTGGAATTTGGTGCTTTGAATTTGGAATTTATTCTATCACAGTTCCCACAAACTTTTTTCCATCAAAATATCTTTCAAGATTATCAAAATCATCTCCCTTTAATACCACTACTTTTACTCCCAATTCTTGTGCTTTTTTAGATGCAACCGGATCGAAAGGAGCGTGCATGCCGGGAATCCACTCGTCACCAACTAACTTTCTGAACTTCGCCCAGGAGATATCTTCGATAGGTTTTGCGTCCTGAAATTTTTGAGGATCTTTATTATAAACTTGACTAACGCTAAGATTGACTATTGTCTTAACATTATAATCTTCGCAGGTCATTACAGCACAAAAGTCTGTTGACCAACCCGGTTTCCAGCCTGATCCTATAACAATTTGCTCTTCAACTTTTCTAATAATTTCGTAATGTTTCAAAATATATGGATGTGCAAGATCCCGAAAAATTGTTCTTATAAGGTGAGCGTTAAGTCTCGTAGCATGTATCCCTAGCCAATCTAAATCTTCATTCGTAATTTTATCGTTAATAATGTCTCTTGCTCCATTTTGATAATGTCTCGTGGTCCCTCCTCCCCCAATAATTAAAAAAAACTGGCGATTTTTGTTTTTCGCCAGTTGCGCTCTTATAAAAGCGTTAAGCTTCTTAAGAAAATCGGTATTAATCCCTCCATTTGGAACAATGAGGGATCCGCCGATGGACATTATAACTTTCTCTACACAAGCCATAAGACTAGCACGTGGTGTTAGTTTTTAATGCTACCATTAAATTAATAAATAATCAATCAGCAACCTTGTTTTTTAATCTAAACTCTGCTATACAAAAGCTTATATATTATGTCTATTCCTTCTAAAAATATTAAGCATGTACTTATAGGCGGAGCCAAGGGTGTGGGCAAAACAACTTTAATTTCTTCTCCTTCTATTAAAAACAGGTTTAAAACCATTGTTTTTTCCAATTTACTAAAATCTTCAGCAAAAGAAATTTTTGGAAAAAGTTTTATAAAACTGAATATAGATAAAAGAGATATCTTACGTGAACGAGTAGCAGAAAAGTTAGTTTTAAAACAAAAAACGGGAATTTTTATTTGGGAGGTTCATTTTTGCTGTTATGAATTTGGAAGAAAGAGATCTGTAATCCCTAAAAATCTGTTAGAAAAAGCTTCAGGTATTATCTTTATTACCTTAGACGAATTAGAATTAGAAAGAAGAAGGATGTTGGATAAAACTAAAAAGAGATCTTATTTACTCAAAACAATCAGGAGAGATTCAAAAATAGAGCTAGAATATGCCAAAAAAGCATCGAAAAAAAATAATATTCCCTTATTTATATACAAAAATGATAGTTCTGCCGATAAGATTGATGATGTTATTGCTAAAATCATTAAATGATTTCTAACAATTTTTTTTCGATTATTGTAGTTTTCCGAAACGAAGCTAAAAAGCTACCAGATACGCTTAAAAACGTGGGCGAATAAACTTATTCTAAAGATAATTATGAGCTAATATGCGTAGACGATGCCAGCTCCGATGATTCCATTAAAATTGCGAAAAGATTTACAAGCAAAATTATCAGATTTGATAAAAATGTCGGAATTTCAAAAGCAAGAAACGAAGCCACTAAGATAGCTCGAGGCGATATAGCCTTATTTCTTGATGGACATACTCTTTTTCCCAAAACTCTACTAAAAGAATTAGAAAAACTATTTAAAGAATATCCTCAGATTGAAGGAATATGCGTTTCTTACAAAAGCAAACGAACAGATGATTATAATGTTATAAGAGACATTAGGCGAAAAACAGTATTTAAAAAAGGCGACAAGAAATTAATAATAGATCTTAATAATTTTACAGCTTTCTCAATAGCAGTGGGAGCCATATATAAGAAAGTACTTGTTGAAAGTGGATATTTCCCTGCGGGATTTGAAGATAGTGCGGGTGAAGATACTTTTCTCCAGATAAAGATGTACAATCTTGGATATAAGTTGCTCTACGCCCCGCAGATCGAAACTATTCACGATGCTGATTTAACCAAAAATAATTTATTTTTGAACAAGTTAACCAAAGAGGCTAGGGCCACAAGTAATATTTTGATTTCTGGGGGCAAAGAAAACCTTAAAATCCCTTATCTTAATTTCTTCTTAGACTATCCTACTTCACTTTTGTTTCTAATAATATTATTTTTCGTCTTTAGGCATATTTTTTTATTACTCCTAATATCAGTTGAACTTTTCAATTACTTTTTGCGTTTATCACGGGTAGTTTTAATAAAAGAGTCTTTATCGCATAAGATTGAAGCAATATTTTATTTACTCTTAAAAGATACTATACAAGTTATTTATCTTCCCTACTGGATATTAAAAAAGAGAACTCCCTTAAGATTTTATCCTTACATTTTAAAAACTTTAATTAAATGGGAAATTTCTAAATGGCTTAGCTTAAATAAGCTATTTTAGTTTTTTTTAAAAAGACCGAATAGTTTTTTAAGATTTTATTAAATATTTCCTTTTCTTCCTCGTCCGAGAATCTATACCCGCTTGAAAAAAACAAACTTCTAAAAATCTGGAAAAGATAAGCTTTGCTAATGTAGCCTAAAAAATCGGTTTCCATCATACTAGGAATAAGAAAATTTTCCCATTTTGTGCTAAAAAACTCAGACAAACTTTTATTAACCTTAAATTTTTCTAGGGTTAACGCGAAGGCTTTGGTAAGTAGGGATACCTCATTAGGTCCAAGCCTTAACTTGTTGTCAATTATTTTGTTTTTTGTTCTTAGTATTTGACACTTCTTGCAAACATCAGAATTAAAAGAATTCCTCAATATAGCTTTATCTTTTTTTACATCTGAAAGAAATTCCTTATTAGTGAATATTTTTCAAGAGAATTTAAGTCTGAAACTTCCCAAACCGAATCATTGGCTTTAATATCTAATCTCACACATTCAATCGTTAAGTAATTATTATATTTTTTGAGGTAATTATTAATCTTAAATCTAATTTTTTCAATTTTTTTGGTAGATAATGCTTCTGAATCCGTCTTGACCATATACTTCAAATCCAAATCACTACCTTGAAGATGAAGGTATGTATTTAGAGATGTTTTAATTTTATTTTCATGACAGAAGTTAGCTAGATACCCATTTCCGAACGAATGTGAATTAAAAAATAATAAAGAGCCTCTGGCGTATAATTTATATTTAATCTCTTTTTCTAGGTATTCTGCTATTTTTTGACGAAATAAAGTATTAATAATGTAAGAGGATTCAAGCTCTTGAGGGGTAATTTTAAGTAACAAATTTGGTAAAAGTTTAAAAAAATTCTCCCTGGAAATTCCCCCTTCAAATATTAATGTCCCTTTATTCAAAAGCGATTCTATTTCTTTAATAGACTTTTTCTTTTGATAATATTTCTTGTGCAGTCTATAAAATTCTAGGTACGCTCTGCTTATTTCTTTTAGTTCTTTAATTTTGTTTTTTCTATCTTTACCTAACCCTAACGCATTTATGTTTAAATGTTTAAAACTTAATCTTTTTCTGATGGTTTTTATAAACATTGCCAACTCTACCTCCGAAATATTCAAATCTTTATCAAGAATCCATTTTGTGCCAATATCGGAACTTAAAAATCCTTCAACTACCTGGATAGGAATATTTAATTCTTTGGCAATTTCTTCTGGGAATTCTTTTAATGTGAAATTCATAATTTAGTTGAAGAAACCTCTATGAATTTCCGTATCAAGCGAATTTCTTGAACTGCCAACAGGATAAATAGTTGTAAATTCTGGATACCTTTTATATATTGCACTTTGAGCTTTCGCCATTTCCATCAGATACGCCTCAGAAGGAGATGTTCTATCAGCAAAGGCAGATTGAGGATCTGGATGAAAAACATTTTCAGATGGTGCAGCTCCCATACGTGCAAATGTCTCAAGTCCCTCTATTACGCTTTCTACTGGTTCCATACCTCCTACAAAATTATAAAAAGTTTTACCCACACCAAAAACTTTTACTCCCTCCCGTATTGCATCAAAGAACTTATCTCTCCCATATAGGCTGTCTTTTCCGCTACAGACTTCAGCGAAAAGCTCAGGATCAAATACTTCTATTGCAAAATTTACCGTCCCTGCACCCGCTTGTTTTAAGTCCCCTAAAAGAGACAAAGTATCGGGGGGCATTGTAATTACATGATGTCTAACATCGTCTGGGCTAATTTGACTAACCGCTCTAACTACATCAATAAAGTGTTGTACTCCTCGATCATTATCCCTATCATTTCCCGAACAATAATTAACATATCTGATGTCCCCTCCCGAAGGCGAAAGAAAAGCAAGCTGAGCTACCTCTCTAGCAATTTCGGGCTTCACATAAGCTTGATTTTTAATCCGAGATCTTTTCTGGTAGGATTTAAGGAACAAAATTTACACGCTTTATCTACGGCAAAATAATAACATCCTCCTCTTAAAAAATAAGAGAGTGTGTATCTGCTTCCATATAGTGGCCCCACTTGTTCGGCTAACTGACCGTTTGACAGCTCTGTTCCATAATATTCTGGTCTTGGAACAAAATCTACTGAAGATACTGTTTTGCCTTCGTAAGTCAAATAAGGTCTCCCTTCCTGAACGGTAAATCCCCACGGACTTGTTTCTCTTAAATTCATACCAACGTATACATCCTGAGGGAGAACAAATTCTCCAGGTATAGTTCTTATTTGCCGTACCAGATTACTGCTATAACCGTAAGGGAATTGGTTTTCTGCAAATTGACGAGAAGATAAAATAGAACCGTCTCCAATATTAATTCCTCTGGAAAGAGCCGAAAGTTTTATGTGGCCGGGGTTTGAAAAATCTAATTTTTCTTTTCTTCTTGCTCCTTCTGAAAAACTATTATCCCTAACTGTTCTTCCTAGGAATTGTTCTACTTCTCCCATAGTAAGGCGGATTATATCAGATTAGCTATATTTGATACAAGTTAGGGCAGGGTTATTTCTGGCAGTTTGGGCAAAAGTATGTTCCGCGGCCTCCTATCCGGATTTTCTTAATAATCGACCCGCACCTTTTACATTTTTCCCTTTCTCTTCCATAAACCAGAAAATGATTTTGATATCCTCCTTCTTGTCCCAACACATTAACAAAATTTATCTCTGTTGCGCCGCCTTCGGCAAGCCCAAGTTTTAAAACTTTTAAAATTGAGCCATAGAGATTCTTTATTTCTTCGTCTGATAAGGTTTTTGCCCGCCTTCCGGGATCAATTCCGGCATCAAAAAGAGCATCGTTAGCATAGATATTCCCCACCCCTCCAATTTTTTTCTGGTCCATGAGAAGAGGTTTAATCGCTGTATTTGAGGACTTAATTATCTTCGTAAACAACTCCGGGGTTAGGGATTCATTGCCTATTGATGTAGCAACCGGGGGCTCTGGTCCTAACTCTTTAAAAAAGCTTAAATCTTTTAATTTTCCACTTTCAACTATTTTAATCCACCCAAACTGCCGAATATCATTGTAGTATAAAAAGGAGTTCTTATCGAGCTTAAATATGACATGTGTCCATTTATTCGGCAATTCTCCGCCAATTCTGTCTTTTGATACATTTGATATTTCTGATATTCTTGTATCTCTGTAAATTAGCTGTCCTGTCAGTTTTATATGAATTGCGATAGAATGTTTATTATCTAGATCTATGACTAGGCCCTTCCCAAATCTTCTGACTCCGATAATCTTTGCCCCTTCGACATCTTTGGGATTCCCCTGGAAAATTTTTGCCAATCGCATCTCTACCCTCTCAATTTTATGCCCGGTAAGATATTTTTGCAGTCCTAATCTAATGGTTTCAACTTCCGGCAGTTCCGGCATATTTATCCTTTTAAAACAGCTCTCCTGCTAAGATATGTCAATAATATTATAATAATTCCCAAAAAAGCAAGGGTGGCAAGAAGGCTTACTTTATCTGCCAAAAATCCGAGAGTAAGAACAGGAATAGGCGTCACGAAAGCTATCATTATATCCAGAAATGAGAAAATCCTCCCATGCATTTCTGCTTTTACGCTTGTCTGAAGGATGGTCCTTGACTGAACAGCAATCATAACCATAAAAAATCCTATTGCAAAAGCGCAAATTACAGCCATTCCCCGTATAAAAGTTACCCCGAATGAAGATTGGCCGAAAATTGCAGGCAAAAGCCCCAGTATAAAAAGAAGACCGCCACTTAAAAAAAGCGAGGCAAAAATTGACCTTCCTGCCCCATACTTTTTCTCTATCTTCGAAAGAAGTGCGACTCCGATGAGAAGACCCAAGACTAATGGCCCTATCAAGATATAACTCACAGAAGTAAGCGGAAGTTGTAAATACCGCCTTACGTATTCAAGAAAGGCAACGCTTAACATTCCTACCATAAGTTCTACAAAAACTAACAAACCAAGAGTAAGCGAAACTTTTCTGTTAATTCGTACCTCTTTAACAGTCTGCCAGAAAAGAATAAATGTCTTCCCCACCAACGAATCTTCCGAAACTTCAGGTTTTGGTGCTTCGATTTTTTTAAGAGTAAGCCGCAGAAAAAAGCCAACAATAAGAAATATGCTGCTTAAGAAAAATGGCACATTCTCACCGCTTGTCCTAAGTCCTCCGAAAAGCTGAATTATAGGTCCTGCAATTGCATACCCTAAAATAACCGATCCCATCAATGTAAAAAGAAAGAAAGTGTTAGCATGATCTAAAGTTTTTCTATCGACAATCAGGGGAATTGTAGCGGCTTCAGCAGGGATAAAGAACCGGGCGACGCTTGATGTAAGAAACGCAATAAGAAATATGGAAAAAACTTTTCCATCCACAAAGATATAACAGAAAAATAAAACAGCCAAAAGAAAATCTGTTGTAAGCATAAGCTTTTTCCTCTCTGCCATGTCAACCAAAGGTCCTGCAATTAAACCAAAAAGTATAGCAGGAAGAGTCAAAGCAGTATAAAACTGCGCTTGGACAAAAGGAGAATTAGTTCTATCGGCCAAAATGAGAAGTGCTGTAAAATTACTCATATTAAAAGCCACCTGAAGAAGCACCTGATTTCCCCAAAGCTTTAAAAATTGAGAGTTTTTAAGAATTTTAGGCATATATTTTAGGGTAAAATTGAGGAAAGATTTACGGTTACATAATCCAGGCGAAGAAGGATAAAAAATAATATTATTCCTCCTGTGACCCAAAAAGGCGCCACCACAATCTTTTTATATTTAAAAGCATAAATGATAAAAACAAGATAAAAAAGAGAAATTAGACTTGCGACCGAAAACATATAAAGTCCGTGATATAAACCGAGAATATTCCAGTCCCATGGACGTGGCATTGACCAGTTCACAAGCCCTTGTGTCGCCTGGACAAAATAAAAATAAAAAGTAATGAGAAAACCGGAAAGTAGAGCAATGTTAACATATACGCGCTTTATTAAGCCTCTATGTTTAATCAAAAAAGATGCAATAAGCATGTTAACGATCGGAAGAACAATACCGTCTCCCAGAATTGAAGATACAAAATTAAGCGAGCTTCGAAAATGCGTAACTAATGGAGATTTAATCAAAATTAAGAAAATGTTAAAAACAGCCGGAATTCCAAAACCAAAGAGAAAAGTCAAAAAGCCTATAAGCATGTGGTGTCTGGTTGATAGGACTTTGAGAGCATCAATGAAAATTTTCCTCACTTAGACTATTTTACACTATTTGTGGTTATTTTCCTATTTGTTTTTTCCAACTGTGAGGCCGGCACAAAACCAGAGCATTAAGTCTTTTCCACAAAGACTATTATACAGTGTCATACATAGACATGCAATATCAACTTATACTTCTTTTCCTTGAGGCTTTATTTACAAATTCTTTTATCTCTTTTTTGAATCTTTCTTTTGAGAATTTTTGGGCTTGCTTTATGCAGTCTTCAGGCTTAATTGTTGAATTACTGAATCGTTCAATTGCCTCTGAGAGACTCCCAACGGAAAGTTTATCAAAAAAAATCCCTGTTTTGTCTTCCAGAACTGATTCTACTACTCCTCCTGATTTATATGCAATAACCGGTGTGCCAACTGACATTGCCTCAACCGGCGTTATTCCAAAATCCTCATCCTCTGCTGCAAAAATAAAAGCTTTTGCATTCCTCATAAACTCAATTTTCTCTTCATCGCCCACTTCCCCAAGAAACTCAACTTTTGACTTTTTACTTGCAATTTTGAATTTTGAATTTTGAATTTTGAATTCCTTTTCATACCCTGCAAATCCCCTGCCAAAGACCTTTAGAGGTAAATTTAACTTTACAAACGTTTCGACAATAAGCTCTATATGCTTCGGCCTGGCAATCCTCCCTCCGGCAAGATAATAGGAATTAGGAATTATGAATCTGGAATTATGGTTTTTTTTCTTGATTCTTGATTCTTGATTCATGCTTACAACCGGCGGGTAAATTACTTTTGAATCTTTTTTATAAAATTTTTTAATTCTTTCTCTGACATTTTCCGAATTTGCTATAAAATAATCTACATTTTGAGAACTTTTGAAATCGATAAGGCGCAAAAAATGATTGACGAGTTCTCCTAAAACTCTGAAAATAATATTTTTCCTCCATTCCCTTGCGGTCGCATAACCATAAAGATATCGCGGCGGCGTATGACAGTAACACACGGTAACGGGTCTCTTTAATTTTAAATTTGAAATTTTAAATTTTAAATTATTCGGACTATATGCTCCTGTGGCAGAGGCAATTACAACATCAAATTTTGAAAAATCAAAACTTTTGAAAGCCAAAGGCGCAATTAGACGAAAAGGGCTGATAAGTTTTGCTTTAAATGGAAAATATTGCAGGAATGAAGTTCTAATGTCCCAATTTTTGAATCTTTCTCTATGCGGTCCCAGAAACTCCGGCAAATAAACAGTGGTAAAAACCGGCGCATCAGGATAAATTTCATGAAGCGCTTCCAAAATCCTCTCTGCTCCCCCATATTCCTTGATGTAATCATGAACAAGAGCCACTTTCATAATTCAAAAATCAAACTAAAAATTTAAAAATTGCAAAGTTTTACAAAAGTTTCATCTGGTCATTAGAAATTCTACCGATAGTACCATCTTTCTTAAAAATATCATCAAGTCTTTTAGGGAGGGTTTTAAAATCATAAGCTTCAAGGGCTTTTTTAAATCCCGAAACATCCAAGTTTTTCATGTCGCAGTCTAAAAAATCATACTTGAAAGGGGCATCAGTTAAAATTGTTGCAAGCTGATGAGCAAGCTTCACGTTCTCTCTTCCATTTTCAAGCTTTTCAGCTAAGCCTGGATTTTTTGCTTTTATTTTTGAAATATTTTTATAAATATTTTCAACCGATCTAAATTCTGAAATTAGACTTGCTGCGGTTTTAGGTCCTATTCCCAAAATACCCGGATAATTATCAGAACTATCCCCCATCAGAGCTTTAAGCTCTACAAATTGAGAACTATCTATGCCATACTTCTGCCTAACTCTCTCCTCATCAAAAAGCACCATTTTTGTAATACCTACCACCGGCGCCAGGACTTTGGTCTTGTGATTCACAAGCTGCAGCAAATCTCTGTCGCCTGAAAGAATATAAACAAGATGTCCGATCTCTTTGGCTTTCTCAGCAATCGTGCCAATGATATCATCTGCTTCAAGCCCGTCCACTGCGTAAACAGGAATTTTTGCTTTTTTGAGGATTTTCTGGATTATCCCAAACTGAGGCGACAGGTCGCTTTCCATTATCGGCCGCTGGGCCTGATATTTAGGAAACATTTCTCTCCGAAAATTTGGGACAGGGCTGTCAAAAGCAATGGCGATATGGGCAGGTTTAAGCTCCTGAATGATTTTAAGAATCATTGAGAAAAAACCCTGTACCGCTCCGGTCGGAGTGCCGTCTGCACGTGTTAGTTTGGGCATTACATGATAAGCTCTGTGAACAATAGCGTTCCCGTCAATAAGAACGAACTTTTCCGTTGAGGTATCCATGAAGCTATTTTACCATTACCTGCTTAGAATCGAAAGGAGATTTATGCTTTTACGGTTGCTAGGGCTAGGTCTGTACCTAAAGTTTTCTTAGGACCGATGAGCCTTTCGAATTCTTCGGATTCAATCGTTTCTTTCTTAAGAAGCTCCTCTGCGAGCAAGTCAAGTCTTTTTCTAAGTTTTATCAAAACGGCACTCGCTCTTTTATAAGCAACATCTGTAATCTTTTTAACCTCTTCATCGATTTTCCCTGCCATTTCCTCTGAAATATTTTTCTCTTCATAAAATCTTTTTCTTTCTCCGTCCAAATTAATTGGTCCTAATTCGCTCATACCATATTCAGCCACCATTGTTCTGGCAACTTCTGTCGCCCTAGCAATATCATCGGATGCTCCGGTTGTCATTTCTTTAAATACCAGATTTTCTGCTGCCCGGCCTCCAAGCATCACGCTAATTTGCTCCAAGAGTCTTGTCTTTGTCTCATGCACATGTTCTGTTGGCTCCATCATTGTGTGCCCCAAAGATAATCCTCGTGAAACAATTGAAATTCTGTGAACCGGATCCATATGCGGCATCTCCCAGGAAACGATTGCATGTCCTGCTTCATGATAGGCAGTCATTTTCCTGTCATCTTCTGATTGAAGTCTTCTTTTTTCAGGCCCTAGCTTTACTTTTGTTGCGGCTTCTTCCAAGTCCTTCATGTCAATTGCTTTCTTCGAAAGGCGTGCTGCCAGAATTGCCGCCTCATTTAGCATGTTTTCAAGATCTGCTCCTGAAAACCCGACTGTCCTTTTGGCAATTTTGTCCCAGTCAACGTCTTGCGCAAATGGTTTCCCTTTAGCATGGATCGCCAGAATTGCTTTTCTTCCAACTACATCCGGCATATCCAGAGTAACTCTTCTGTCAAATCTTCCCGGCCGGACAAGAGCAGGATCCAAAACATCCGGTCTATTGGTTGCTGCAATTACGACAAGCTGTTCAGTTGGAGAAAATCCATCCATTTCAACTAAAATCTGATTAAGCGTCTGTTCCCGCTCATCATGTCCACCCATAATCCCAACGCCTCTTTGTCTTCCTATCGCATCAACCTCGTCAATGAAAATAATAGCCGGCTGTGCTTTTTTGGCCGTGCCGAACAAATCTCGCACTCTTGATGCACCAACTCCTACAAGCATTTCCATAAATTCACTGCCTGCCATTGAGAAGAATGGCACGTTTGCCTCCCCTGCTGTAGCACGTGCGAGTAGTGTTTTTCCTGTACCGCTTGGGCCTACCATAAGAACTCCTTTCGGCGTTCTGGCTCCCATTACCTTGTATTTTTCCGGGTTTTTTAGAAAGTCCACAATTTCTGTCAACTCCTGCTTTGCCTCATCAACCCCTGCGACGTCTGAAAAACTAATTCTTGGAGTATCCTTGCTAAAAAGCTTTGCCCTTGACTGACCAAAGGAGAAAATGTTTTCCTGTGCTCCTCTTGCCTGACGAAAAATAAAGTAAAAGAATGCAACCATAAGAACAATGGGCAAAACTGTTGATAGAATATTTATCCAATTGGTAAGTCCGCTCTCATCCTTCACATTAACCTTCGTTTTATCAAGAGAAACACCTGCATCCTTAAAAATTTGATAAACGCTGGTGGATGTTTCTTTATAAGCCTGAACCGTCTCTTTTTTCTCTGTTAAGGTAAGCTTATTGTCTAGAACGACAATTTCTGAGACTTTGCCGTTTTTTACGTCATTTATTACTTGAGATAACGGAATCGTTTTAGTCTGTTCAATGGGCGTGGATGTTCCGAGAAAAAGAAAAATTGCAAAAAGGATTATCACAGAATATAAAATAATATTTTTCCACAAAAGGTTGAATTTTACCTTAAGATTTTTTTGTTTTTTTGTGCTTTTTCTGTTGTTTGCCATACCTTGAAAGTATACCACAAAATGAAGCTATTTTGCAAGGCTAAATAGAGGAAAAGCCCATTTTTTCCCTAACTTCTCCCATTGTTTCTTCTGCCATCTCTCTGCACTTCTCAACTCCTTCCTGAATAATTGAATCGACAAGTTTTGGATTGTCCAAAAACTCTTTTCTCTTATCCTGAATTGGCTTTAATTCTTTAAATATATTTTCTGCCAAAACATCCTTCAGCTCTGTGTATCTAATCCTTTTTTCTCTGTAATCTTTTTTGAATCTTTCATAAGAAGCGGGGACAAACATTTTTAAAAGCGTAAATAAATTTGCAACTCCGCCTTCTTTTGGCACTTCACCGCCCAAAGTACCGCTGTCTGTTGGGGCACTTGCTAATTTTTCCTCTATTTCAGAAAGGCTATCGGTAATATTGATATAACTTCCTTCAACAGATTTGCTCATCTTGCCACTTCCTTTAAGCGAAGGGATGTATTCTCCATCTGTCTTAAATCTTTGAGGCTCCGGGAAGGTCTGCCCGAACATTGAGTTGAATTTTCTGGCAATTTCCCGCATTACTTCAAGATGTGGCTCCTGATCTATGCCAACGGGAACCAATTCTCCCTTATACAACAATACGTCTGCTGCCATAAGAACAGGGTAATACAAAAGCCCCATATTTACATATTTTGGATATTGAGCTTTTTTATCTTTGTAGGTAGGCAGATCTTCAAGGCGGGATACTGGATAAATAGTTGACAAAAGATAAGCAAGTTCGGTATGCTGTGGAACCTTTGACTGGATTTCCAAATGACATTTTTTAGGATCAAGCCCTACTGCTAAATAGTCTATTATTATTTCCCTTATTGAGTTCTGCAAGGTTTTTGGATTGTAAGGAACAGTAATGGTATGCAGGTCGACCACGGAAAATATACATTCATATTCATCCTGAAGCGCAAGCATGCCTTTAACAGCTCCCAAGTAATTGCCTAAATGCAACCTGCCGGTCGCTCTAATCCCCGAATAAACCCTCTTTCTCATATCTTTATTTTACTAGCTGTCAATGGCTAATTGCTAGTAGTTAATTTATTTACTTCTCTTTTGAACTGCTCGCCCCGGTCTTTGTAATTTTTGAAAATTCCAAAACTGGCAGAACCCGGAGAGAGAAGGCAGATTTTACCAGGAGTTGTTTCTGCAAAAGCAAGTCCTACTGCTTTTTCCATAGAGGTTACATCAAATTTTTCAGGTCTTCTCTCTTCTTCTATAGCTCTGCATGCTGCTTTCCAAATTTTTTCCCCGGTCTGCGGAAAGAGTATTAAGGTTTTGACTTCCGATTTTGAAATTGCATCTCCAAGCTTTTGATAATCAAGTCCTCTATCGTAGCCTCCTGTAATAAGAGTTTCTGTATTTGGCAGCGCTTCAAGAGCGCTTACCGAAGCATCAGGAATCGTTGCCAGTGAATCATTATAAAATCTAATCCCGTTTACCTCTCTGACAAATTCCAAACGGTGTTCAAGCCCTCCAAAGGTTTTAAGAACGCTTGCAATATTCGCTTTTGATACACCTGCCAAAGTAGCAGCCATAACAGCAGCGCAAACATTCTCAAGATTATGTTTTCCGATAAGCTTTATGTTCCCGGTATCGATAATTTTTTCCTCTTTTCTGTCCATTTTTATCCATACTGCACCATCTTTTATAAAACAGCCAGGATTTGTATCTCCTTCTCTTGAGACTTTAAAAACACTTCCTTCTATAAGGATATCTGATTCACTTGTAGGAAGATAGTCACGATTTAAAACTGCAAAATTTTCCAAGGTTTGAAAGCGGAAAATGTTTCGTTTTGCCTCTATATATTCTTCTCCGTCTCTATGAAAGTCTAAATGTTCCATTGTAACCATCAACATTACTGCAATATGAGGACTGATATTTACATCTGAAAGCTGAAAACTTGATAGTTCCAGGACGGTCCATGACCGTGCATTTAATTTATCCAAAAAATCTAGAGGAGATTGTCCAATATTTCCTCCAAGATATACATTTTTAGTCTGTCTTCTCAGCATTTCATATATTAAAGTGGAGGTTGTGCTTTTCCCTTTGGTTCCTGTTATGCCAACAACTTTTCCCATGGCATTATCTAAAAAAATGTTTGTTGCAGTTGTATAAGGAATGTTTAAGACATCTGATTTTACTCCCGGAGACTTAACGGCAATGTCATATTTTTTCTGTTTTTTTAAATAGTCTTCTCCATCTTTTATGTCCACGATGTCAATGACTGAATTTGGAAAATGTCGTTTAAGATAATTAAAAGTTGCATTTCCCTCTATTCCCTTTCCGACAATCAGAATTTTTTTATTCTTGAATTCTTCCAGTATCATAAAGATTTAAAATGTTTTATAAGGATCGAGTTATCAAATTCTCCTTTTACCTGAATTATTCTTAATGCCTCTTTTACTTCTTCCGGTGTTCCAACACATTCAAATGGCTTAAAATCTCTTATCCCTATTAATTCTTGAAAAAGCGACAGTAAATTTTTGTCTTCCAGTAAATTCTTGCCAAAAATCTTCAGAACTTCCTTTTTTGGAAGAAAAGCTGCAAGACAGATAAAAATAAAAAGACATTTAGGACATTCTCCGCACCAACGATGACCTTGAGTTAAATTGAGAGGCTTAATCTTAAAATTCCTGTTGCAACTGGAAAAGACCCTGAAATATTTAGAATATTTTACAAATTTTTCTACCACTTCAAGTTCGCCCATTTTCCGAAGTGGTGAAAAGTATGCAATATCCGGTGTTATGAATTTTTCAACATATTCATTGAAGAGTTTTTCAAATTCTTCGGATTTACTCCATTGATGATTAATCATTTCTCCCAGATATTTAACATTTCCAAAATCAGCGCTTTTCTCATTTCCGACAACTATATTTCGATAATCAAATAATGCCGCCATCAAAAGAAGCAGGAAGGCATAATATACGGAAATCGGAATGTGACCGTTATAGACACTCTTTTCTTTATTTAACTCCAAGAGTTTAGGATCTATCTCGCGATAGGTATTAATTACGTCTCTGCCGATTAATTCGACAATTTCAATCTGGATAGGAAAACCTGAAGTAACCAAGCCAAATTCTTTATCCTGCTCTCTTAACATCTCCGCCGCAACAATTGAGTCTTTCCCTCCGCCAATTCCTAAAAGAGAACGATTTTTTCTTGACAGACGAATAGGTTTAACCTTCACTTTTTCATTGTAGGGGAAATTGATTAATCCACGGAAATCTATTTTGTTTTTATAGAAAAATTCTCCCAAACCTCTGGTATAGGCTATATTCCAGAATTCTGCCTGTTCTTCCGTTAAAAAATTATTAGGGATAATAATTTTTCTTGGGCAATAGGCTTTCCAGTAGGAAATTCCCAGGATAATCATGAAATTATCAAGAATTGATTTAAGAAGGTCGGCTGGAATTTGGGCACTTTTGGCAGGAGGAAAAGAAATTTTTTCGCTAAAGTTAAATTTATCTTGACTTTTTCTTAACTCGTACTCGAAGAGCACTTCCCCCTTCTCAATATTCTCCTTATATCCTTTAAACAAAAACGAGGAATCATGCATAAAAGTCTTAAAATTATATCACAATTGAAAGCTTTATAGGCTTTGTGGTATACTTACGCGATGACAATTAAGCTGGAACGTTCATTTTATGGACTGCATAGAACTAGAACAACTCTATGCCCCGGAACAACTATTTGGGTTGAGTATGGAAAGAGAAACCCTGGTCCGTTCGCTGCTTTAAACGCCGTAATTGTTGACTCAAATACTTTGCGTGTCACGCGTTACAAAAAAACTCATCTGGATCAACAAGACCACAAAGAAAAGGAACGGCTAAGAAAAGACAGAATCAATCAAAATCCTATTACATTCCCCATTTTCCCCGGGATAAATGAAAAGCTTGTTTGGGAACCCACGAGATAGGCTTTTGCATGGAATTACAAATATTTTTCGATTAATTTAAGATCCCCGTTCAGAAAAATGGGGTTTAGGCCAAACGCTTCCTCTCTAGTATTCAGACTTTCATCAATAGAGTTATAGACAAATATTGGTTTTCTGAAATAGAACGCCAGAGCCATTTCCATTAAAACATTTCTTCCGATATGTCCTTTTATTCCATTTTTTTCCAGATTAACGACCAAAATCGCATCGCAGTCTACAACTTTTCCAAAATGCTCCTTCATAAGCTTTGTCTTTTTCGCATAATCTTTTTTGTTTTTATACCAGGTTTTATAAAACGATATGTCAAAATTTCCGTTTTTTTTCATTCTATTTGCAGTACTTGGAATTTCTACCTTAAACCCCATCTTTTCTAATTGATACTTAATATCAAGAACGTTTTTGTAATGTGAGGCACTTGAACAGATAGTAATCGTCTTTTTATTTATCTTTCGTATGAGGAGATTATAGCAAAGTTTTATAAACTATCGCGGAGAAGCGAGGGTGGGGCTGATGGTGCTTGAGGTGGGATAAACGCTTGGAGCTGCGTAGGTAGGCATGGGCGATTGAGTCGGAGATGGATAGAAAATTGTTGGCGTTGCATAAATTGGCTTCGTTGGAGGAGGCTGTAAATTTTTAATATTATTTGGGTGCGTTAGCACAAAAATAAACATTGCAGAGAATGCAACTAGCCAAAATATTATAAAAAGAATCGGCAGACTTAACAGTATTTTTACCCATTTAGACCAGTCTTTCATCCACATCCACATAAGAACAAGTCCAACAGGATAAAAAACAAGAAGCGCTATTACAACAATAAAGACTCTTGACTGATTATCAGGGAGAGTCGAAGCATTCGTCGCCTGCTGCGGAACCGGAGGAACTCCGCTTTTAATAGACTCAAATGCCTGATTTATATCATTTTCAGACCAGTTGCTTTTAAGAAGAGTTTTCCGTATATCATCCTTTGAAGTTCCATTTTGTATCTGCTGGTTAATATAATCCAGCAGCTGCTGCGTTACCATATAATCAGTTTTTCAGAAAAAATTAAGGTTGTCAATAGGAAGTACCAGGGGTGGGGATCGAACCCACAACCGCAGCGTTATGAATGCTGTGCTCCGCCATTGAGCTACCCTGGCTTAAAGACATTTTATCAATTGATTTATATTTGGTCAAATTGTATAATATATTTACGCGCGGGGTAGTGTACAGCGCACATGAGGCTCATAATCTCATAGGCTAGGCGCAACTCCTAGCCCCGCAACACAGTATTTTTAGCTTCAAATTATAGCTCTAAGGTCTTTACTCGATTAGCTCTATGTAATTATCCACAGTAAACTGTAAGGCTTCTTCAATTTCCTGCTTTGTTAAATGTTTTACTTTCCTGTGTACGCTTTCTGAGCAAAATTCCAACCCTAACGGTTCTGCCTTTCCTTCAAATGTCCCGTTCGTAAATGGATATGGACCCACAAATAGGCTCCTGTGGAAAGATAGGGTAAGAGATTAATTTGCATCATCATGACGGAGTATTTATACGGCATTCCAAAAAAATAAATCGCTTCTAAATCCTCCTTACTTTCTTCGGGAATTACAAAAGCAACATTTCCCTTATTGGAAACTAAGTCCCGGTTCCTCTCTAGTAAAGCTACATGCTTACGAGTCGCTTCAATGTCGCTAAATGGCGGAGGAGGACCAAGGGGTGGCATACCGTGTATCTCAATAAAAGTCTTTGTTTTTTCACCGCTCTTAAATACTGAAACTCTTCAAGATTCGGTATCAGAAATTTTTGTTAATCTTGAAATTATATCTCTTTGCTCTAGTGCCCTAAGCGAAAGGAAAAGATTATAGTCAACCAAATCCTGATGAACATATCTATGGGAATTTTCAAATAGAAATAGCGTAGAAAGATCTGTTCCAGCCCCCACATAATGAACAGATCCTGTAATTGAGTCAAATAATTCTGAGACGGGCATGTGCTCGCTCCAGCTTCTACCTAATTTTTGGGAAGATAAAACATCATTGGACTTCCTAGTAAGTTCAAACGTAGACCTGCGGGCGCAGTGGAACGGAGCCCGTAGATGTA
>CAYZEE010000023.1:0-18106 GCA_964477485.1 uncultured Gammaproteobacteria bacterium | reverse complement strand
GTCACCTATTAGTTTTATTGAGACAAAGATTCCAAAAAGTATGTGACCCGTACATTATGCAGATGGGGTCTTATCTTTTGATATAATAGCGTTTATGCAAAAGGGTCCTGAATTTGAGGGTTCTAATTTTCCAGGAAAAGAGCTTCGAGGTCCAAGTTTAGACATTATTCATAATCTTAAATCAAAAGGCTTAATCAGAGACGGTTCTCCATTTTGGTGGAGTACTGATTATTCTCCAGACCCTCGTGAACTTCTGCAATTTAACCAATTTATGGCGCGTCTCGTCCATGTCGGTACGGCAAAAGTTCAGTATAGTAGATCTTTTCTGGGTAGGGAACCACATGAAAAAGACGTATATTTATATCCGGAACCTCAGGTTCCAATATCTATTTTAAGCCTAAGCTACCAAGGAGCAAATTTACCCTTTCTTGCAACTGCCCGTCCTTACCATGAAAAAGAAATATTTAATGAGCCTATAAGTTTGTTTCTAAAAGAACATCCTATTTCAAACCTTTCTGATTTTGTACTCAGTGACGGTGTAATTGACATTCCGGATCACTTCTTTCCCCATATAAGAGGTCTATTTGCAGGACAAAGAAACAATCATTTCTTCTGGTACCCGCTGCGGCCATTTGACAGTAAGTTATTACTTGCCACTGGAGAAAGCGACTTTACTCCATTTAGGGAATTAAAGGGAAATCTTGTTAAAGAAAGCCTTTCATTTTTAGATATATATGAAGATACATACTTAGGGCAGACATACAATGGAGTTTGGCATGAGTTAATGAATAGACCTGAACTTGTTGATGCTAAAGGGGGCCCAAAATGGGTCGATTTCGCATTTAAAGAAGTGTCGGCAGAAGAACTGTTAGAAGATAGTAGCAATAACGGCAATCTGTTAGCTTATTACCCAATAAGACACGAACGATTTCGATCAACTCTTCCAATTGTAATTGCCAACAAAACGCACAATAGCAGTAGACTGAGGGGGGGCCAGTTATACTAGGGATATTTGCTGATAATGGGGGACACGGTTACACACGAAGATGTGGGATTTTTAGACTAAGGGATCGTCAGCTTGCGCAAGAAATTGCTCGCAATATATCGGAAGATTTTGGAGTTCCCGTAGATGCTATTTTGTTTACTCCTCAAAAAGGCAGGCCGAAATATGAAAAGGTTTCATGACTTAATTTGTATATGTTTGTTATCTTGACAAGTTTGTACTTTTTTCGTATAAAATACTAGTATGCCCGGAGTTTTATACCGAAAAGAAAGACAACTTCTTGAATATTTATCTCAATTTCAAAGACAATATGGATATTCCCCGACTCTGGATGAACTGGCTTACGCAACAGGACACAAAAGCAAATCTACCGTACATGCAATTATCAAATCTTTAGTTGAAAAAGGGTATGTTCAAAAGGTAGAAGGAAATACAAGAGTTCTTAAAATAATTGAGGAGAAGATAAGACTGTCCCTTGAAGGAACTCAACCGTCTATAGAGCTACCCCTGATGGGTTTTATCGCAGCAGGAAAACCGCTTGAACCATATAGCGACCCCAATGCCACATTTCATGTCTCAGCGTCTATGATAACCGGAAAAAGAACCGCATATGTGCTTCGGGTAAAAGGAGACTCATTGATAGAAGACGGAATACTTGATGGCGATTATGTTGTAATTGAAAAGATTTCCGATGTGACAAATGGAGATATTGTTGTTGCAATTGTTGACGGAAATCTAGCCACTCTTAAGAAATATTATAAAGAAAATGACAAAGTAATTCTTAAACCAGCCAATTCTCAAATGGAGCCAATTTATCCAAACTCTCTAATGATTCAGGGGAAAGTTGTCGGCGTTATACGAAAATTTTAATCTTAAGTTTCCGTCTTAAGTAGAACGCTATAACAATAATAATAAGTATTAGAATGAAAACATCGAACTTTCTAAAGTAACCCTCAAGAGAATTCCAGTTTTTTCCCAGATAAAAACCAACGTAAGTTAAAACTGCAGACCAAATGAGCGATCCTACAAAGGTATATGTTGAAAATTTCCAAATATTCATCTCGAATAATCCTGCCGAAAGCGAAATATATGTGCGTATACCAGGAAGGAGTCTTGAGAAAAAAACAACTCTATTACCATACCTTTTAAACCATTTCGTAGCTTTTTGATAATCATGTTCCGAGATTAAAACAAACTTTCCGTATTTTTGAATTCCTTTAAGTATTACGTTTTCCTCAAGAACATAACCGATATAATAACTAATAAGTGATCCTGCTAAATTACCTAAAGCCCCCACAAGAACAATCAGCGGGAAAGATAAGCCTCCTTTAATAGCTAGAAAACCGGAGAATGGCATAGTAATTTCCGAAGGTATTGGTATTAACGCTGACTCAAGAGCCATTAAAATAAAGATTCCAAAATATCCGGTTGTACTGATTAAGTGTATGATAATTCCTGATAGGGAAGCTAACATATATAGTTTTAAGTTACAAGGTTTTAATTTGGTCTTCTATTTCCAAAAGCCGGTTATATTTTACAACATTTTCTCCGCGTACGGGAAATCCTAGATTAACATAGTCGGCATTTACTGCGACGGCAAAATCAGCAATAAAATCATCAACAGTCTCTCCGCTTCGACTTGAAACGATGATTTTAAGTCCTGCCTCTCTTGCAACCTCTGTTACCGCGAGAGCTTCCATTACGGTTCCCACTTGACCTGGTTTTATAACAATCCCCGTTATTGTTTTTTTATCCAATGCAATTTGCAGTCTATATGGATTGGTTGAAGTTAAGATATCTCCGGCTATTGTTGACTCCGTTGACATCCTTGAGTATATTTCTGTCCATCCATCCCAGTCTTCTTCCGCAAGAGGGTCTTCGATATAAAGCAGGTGAAATTTTTTACTAAGGTTTTCATAGTACGATACAAGTTCTTTTGACGAAAGCGTCATTGCATTATCCTTAATCTTGTACTTATCTTTTTTATAGAAATTATTTGCAGATGCATCAATTCCCAGGAATATATCAAAGCCAAGTCTTATTGAAGTTCGTTGTACGGATTCTTCTATAAGCGACAGCGCTTCCTCGTTTGTTGCGAGATTTGGTCCAAATCCACCTTCGTCTGCAGTAAGTGTCGATAAGTTTTTTGACTCAAGAGTTTTCCGAAGTGAATTATAAATGGAAAAACCTATTGACAGCGCATCGGAATATGCTTTAGATGAAGCAGGAATAACAAGAAACCCTTCAAAGTCAAGATGTCCGCCAGTATGCATACCTCCGTTTAGTATATTGAAAATCGGAGTTGGAATTCTAAGATGTTTTGTTTCCTTTTTTAGGATACCGCGGAGATAGACAAAAAGAGGCAAAAGTGAACTTTTTGCAGAGGCTTTAGCAACTGCCATCGAAACCGCAAGGATTGCATTGGCTCCTAGTCTGGATTTGTTCTGTGTCCCGTCAAGATCAATCATCGTTTTGTCAATTTCTTGTTGATTATCTGCATCCAGCCCTACAAGTTTTTTGGCAATTGTATTTTGGATATTTGCTACAGCGTTTAGTACGCCAAAACCTTCGAAACGGCTTGGATCATTATCTTTAAGATAAGCTGCTTCAAATGTGTTTACCGAGATTCCGCTTGGAGATGATGCTGTTGCCATGCTTCCGTCGCTTAAGATAACTGTTGCTTCAACTGCTGGATTTCCTTTTCCGCTTAATATTTCCGAGGCTCTAATTTGTTTAATTTTTGTCACTCAACTTCTCCTTAAAGTAATCAACCCAGGGAATAAGACTTGGGTCCTGTCCATAAAGAATAGCAAGGTAAAAAGTTAAGTAACCTCCAAAAGACAAAACTTTTAATACCTGGGCAAGTTTTGAACTGCCTTTCGCTTCAAAGCTAACATAAGGAATATTATTTTGGGAAACAACATCTTTGGTAAGTTCTATACGTTTGTTCATTTTTTTAGAATAGAAATTAGATTCCAGGAATAAAATTTTAAACTTTTTGTCTTTTGGATTTTTTAGCCCTTCCATCAAATGATGATTTAATTCAGGTAAATCTTCAAAAGCGGAAAAGCTTTTTGAAGTTTCATTAAATTGATTTCTCAAAATATGAGCGTTCCCATTTAAAAACTCTGAAGAGAAAATAATTGGAACAAATCCTTGCATTTCTCTTGCAATCCCAATAGCATTCTCCTTTAGGCAATCTTTTGAATTTTTTAAGTCTTTTATTGCATCTTTTATTTCATTATCTTCAACCTTTATCAATTTGAGATTATTCAATAACGTAATTACTCCAAGCACCATGTATCCGGTTCCTAGCCTTGGCTGACCAGAAGGATTAAATTTAGGTTCAAATTGGAGATAGACAGCATTTTGGGATTTTAGATATTTTGCTAATTCTCCTCCTTGAGTAATTCCGGTTATTTTAAGTTTCTTTTCAGAGGCTTCGGCCGCGCAAGAAATAATTTCCTCAGTGCTTCCCGAATAGCTGGACAAGAGAACTAGGGAATTTTGACTCACGAAACAAGGCAGATGGTAATCATTGTTGCTTACTAAAGGAATTTTTAGGCAGTCTTTAAAAAGTTCACGCGCGACATATCCTCCGTATGCAGAACCTCCCATTCCAGCAAGGATAATATTTTGTATATTTTTAAAATCTTCTGGGAATTTTATATTTTTTGCATCCTGCCAGATCTGCTCGCATTGGTTGGGAAACATTTCCGTTGACTCATAAACATTTTTTGGGTCAAGCTTCTTAACTTCCTCACGATTTGTTAAATCAATCATAAATTAATAATACTAATCACCGGTTGTGTCCCAGTTTTTGCTGACAACATCAAATTTGTTTAGTTTTTCCCTGAAAATTTTTTCGATTCTATCAAGTTCTTCTTGAGTCTTTGCTTCAAAACGGAGTACCAAAGTAGGGGTATTTGATGAGGCCCGGACCAATCCCCACCCGCCATTCATGTAAACTCTCGCGCCATTTATGTCAACTACCCTATAACCTTCTTTTTTAAATTCCTTTGTTAAGGTATCCACAACGCTATATTTATCTTCATCGGTTGTCTGAACTTGAATTGTCGGAGTTGAAATATAATAGGGGGTAGTGGAAATAATTTTTGAGAGGGGCTGATTCTGTGTCGAAAGATATTCCAGTATCTTAAGAGCAGCAAAAAAAGCATCGTCAAAGCCGTAAAAGTCATCAACGAAGAAAATGTGACCGCTCATCTCTCCCGCCATAGCAGCTTTTTCTTCTGATAATTTTGATTTAATCCAAGAGTGACCGGTCTTCCACATAATGGGAACTCCTCCATGAGCTTTTATGTCTTCAGGGAGGGCTTCTGAAACCTTAACGTCAAAAACTATTTTCGCGCCCGGGTGCTTTGACAGAACCAATCGTGAGAGCAAAATTATATACCTGTCCGGCCAAATTGTATTTCCTTTTTCATCAACCAGACCGAGCCTATCTCCGTCCCCGTCAAAAGCAAAGCCAAAGTCACAGTTATCTTTAACTGTCTGTTTTCCTGTATCCTCCATCATTGCCGTTCCGTCAGGATTTGGGGTATAATTTGGATAGGCCGGGTCAATATTAGTAAGATGTTCAATAACCTCGCAGCCAGCCTTTCTCAGAAGCCCAGGAGCAAACATTCCGGCTGTTCCATTGCCTGTATTAACAAGAACTTTAAATTTTTTGGTTATATTTGCCCTTGACAGAAGATCTTTAATATAATCTTGCCCGATGTCTTTTTTTGCAATTGTTCCTTTTCCATCGATAAATTCTTCTTTTGCGATAATCTCATATAGCTCATTCATCTCGTCTTTTAAAAGAGTATAGGAAAAATCCGTGCCAAACTTTACGCCATTCCATCCCGCGGGATTATGACTTGCCGTTATCATTACCAAACCCTTCACTTTCAGAAAATATTGAGACCAATAGCTCATTGGGGTCGTAACTATCCCGATATCAATGACATCAATTCCGGATTCTGTTAGTCCCTTTATCATATTGTTATGGAAGCTTTCAGATGTGCCTCTTGCATCATGGCCCACTACTATCTGTTCTAATCCTCTTTTGAGAATAAAAGCTGCGAATCCCCGTCCCAAATAGTAGACAGAGGTATCATTAAGTTCGTCTTCCGATTCACGGCCCCGAAGATCATACTCACGAAACATTGTTTTCTTAAGAAGTGGCATAGTTTATCAATTATTAAATATCAAGGAGTAAAAAGTCAATGGCGCAAGCCAAAGATTGTTTTAATTCCCCTGTTTTTTGAGCTTTGTCAATTTGATAAAGCCTGTGATAAATCTTTTTTAAGCATTCTAAACTAAATAACTTTGCCTGTCTTTCGAGTTTTGATTTTTGCCATGGCGCAAGCCGCTTAATCTCTTCAATAGAATCATCACGGTCAAAAAAGGAGAGAAGGAAACGAAATTGACGAATAATCATATACATAACCTGATCTGTTGCTGTATTTTCAAGAGTTTTGTGAAATAAAACCACAAGATTTTTTCCGTTTCCAGGGTTTATTGAGTCCAAAAAAGCAAAGATAGTTTGTGGTATTTTAAATACTTCAATCCTGGCATTTGAAAAGCGACTAAGATCTCCTTTCGTCAATTCTCTTTCTTCCCAAAAAAAAATCGTGCATGCCGAATCTTTTTCCTTCAAATATTTGACGATCTTATCAAAATCCTTACCGTTTTTGGTAGAAAAAAAATTTTCAATAAATAATATTTTTGTGTCTGAAAATAACCCTCCCGATTCAATAACCTGTATTAAATCATTTAAAGTTACAGTCTTCCCTTCAAAGCTAAAGTAATTTTTTATCTTGTCTTTCTGCTCAACGAGATAATTTCTTGATGAAGCAGTATCGTCTCCGTGGATAATGGTAATCATGTTGCTGACTTATACTCTTTAAAAAGTTGATTCGTCAATATTGATATTTTTCTAGTTTTTATTCGGTGGGGAACAAGGCTACCCGAGAAATTTTTCGGAATGTGCAGCAGCTCATGGATAAGAACTTTTTTCTTTTCGTCTTCATCTAATCTATCAAAATGCTTTGACAAAACTTCTATAACATACGCAGGGTTTATGCCAAGCGCAGTTTGAAAAATTTTTGGCATCGCCCAAATACGAGCATATGATCTTGATTTTGACCCATAAGTCCTAAAACAGAAAACTCTAGCAGTTTTAATATGGGAAAAATCTATAACTTTGATTATTTTTTCTATCTCCCTTTTTATATCAGGTGCCTCTTCCCACTCCATACAACTGAATTTTAAATTTTAAATTATTTTATGTGTGTTTATCCGCTACGTATGTAGCTCCGTACGCATAAGGTTTTGTCTTTGCAACAAATCCATTACCGGTAACCATGCCTACTACTTCTTTTATCATATCCCTAGTGTCTCCATGTTCTCCTACGTCAATATGAATTTCAAGATTATAATCAGGCATTTTGCCATTTAAATTTTTCTTAAGAAGCGGTACGAAATTTGTGGCAAAAACAAGAGAGCTAGTGGTCTCCGCATATATCTTCTCCCGAAGGCTGTGAATGTTATCTGCTTGAATTTTTTTCCAGAAATATTTTCCGCCAAACCCCTTCCTGTGAACCAAGATGGCTGTAATAAGGTTTATGCTTTTTGTTCCATTCTTCGATCCATTTCTTTCATGAGAATCTGTACCTATCACTAAACTATATTGCGCATCAGGATCCTCTTCCAGAAAACTTTTTATTTGATTTATGACTTCGTTAACTTTAAGCTCTCCGAATGTTACACTTTGAAAGGCCTCATTGCTCAAATTATTTTCATCAGTCATAAGATTTTAACTCTATTTAGTATTGTATTATACCATATTTTTAAATCAGGAATTCTGCAATATTGCGTCTTGTTTTATACAAATAATTCACATATAATTTTAAAGAATGGCAAAAAAAGAAATTATAACAAAGACCAATATTTCAAAGATCGGTCGGATAAAATCAAAAAGAAACATAGTCATAGCTTTAATTGTAATTGCGGTTATCGCGCTTATTTTATTTTTAAACAATCAACTGGTTGCCGCAACGGTAAACGGCGAGCCGATTTACCGCCTAACGCTTATAAGCGAACTCGAGAAACAGTCAGGTAAACAAGTCCTAGACCAGCTGATTACACAACAACTTATCTTACAAGAGGCACAACGAAAAAACATTAATGTGAGCCAGAAGGACATAGATAACCAAATACAAACTATCAGTGAGAATCTCAAAAAGAACGGTCAGGATTTAAATCAGGTGCTTACATATCAGGGAATGAGCATGGATACATTCATAGAACAGACAAAGCTTAATATTATATTAACAAGACTAGTAGGAAATGTTGTCATTACGGATAAGCAGATAAACGATTATATTAAAAGCAATGAAAAAACAATACCGAAAGGCACAAAGCCGGCAGATTTAAAGAACCAAGTAAAACAACAGCTTGGGCAACAAAAGTTGCAGCAAAAAGTGCAGGATCTCATAACCTCGCTTCGCAACAAAGCAAAAATTAACTACATTTTAAAATTTCAACCTTAAACCCACTCTACCAGTTTTTCCAAAAACCAGACAAATCGCGGAATCAGTTCTCTTATTCCTGATTTTTGTACGTTTGTCTTATTGTTGGCGTGAACGATGTTACTGCTTCTTGTCGCTATGGATAAAACGTTTATGCCTTTTGTTTTTTTAGCAATAATATTTAGTTCAGGTTCTCCTTTCTCTTTTGGGAATGACTGAAAAGTCGCAGAGACAGAAGTAGGCTGTCCGTCATTTAGAAATGAAAAAACGTCGAACGGGCCGGTTCTTGCGTCAAAAACAAAAGGGGTAATCGCAACAATTTTGTCTTTGTCTTTATTCCAAATGTTCCCGTTGGCATATGACAGAAAAGACGCAATGGTTTTATCTGAAAGTTGCTGACGGCTCCATCCGGTCTCTGTTATAAAAACGGGGATTTTATGAGAAGTTATGCTGTTTATTAGGTTATATTCATATCGATAGGTTGCAATTCCTACTTGTTTATTCTCATCAGGCGGCTGTGAAAAACCGGGGTTCGGATAAGAGTGACTAGCAAAGCCGTCAATTTTATTAAACAGCGTTGGATAATCTGCCATTATTTTTTTAAGATAGATAAAACTATTTAAAAAATTTAGCCCGTCGGATGGAGCTCCCGCGTCAAGTCCGGCCATAATTATAAAAAAATCTGGGTTTTTGCTTTTAAAAACATCAACAGCGTGGTTGAGAAGCTGCGCGTAAGCATCGGGATCAGGAGTTTCTCCTCCCCATTCATTACTCCTGTTGGGCTCATTGAAGATAACAACGTAGCGATTTTTTGTAGGCCAGACAAGAGAGTTTAGGAAATTTGCAGCATCATTAATGTCGTTCTCGTTTGGTTTTCGCCAAATATTGGTATTATCGGTCATAGGGTTCGTGGAAATTCGCAAAATTGGAATTAGGTGAAGCCTGCGTGCATTGTTCATAAAATCCTGCCACTTGTTTGTGCCTCTGTCTCCTGATTCAATAGGAATTGTTACATACCCCCAATCGCCGCCGTTTGAATTAACAAGAGTTGCGGCATTGTTTATCTCCGAAGGTTCCAGAATATGGATACCAAAAAAATTATTTGGGCGGGAGAGCGGGTCATATGTCGCAAAAACTTGCTTTATTGGAAAGATAATAGATATGGCAATAAGAAGGAAAAAAAATGTTAAATAGTATATTACATAACGTTTGCAGAACATAAAAAAACAGTCTTATTTATACAGAAAAATAAGTATATCATATTTCATCAAAATATTGAGTTTTTTGGATTTTAATGATAATATATGCAATATGGTACTAGCTGAAAGGCGTCCCGGACATGTTATGGGGGGGGTGGAACGTAATAATGTCGTTGCAATTATTTTACCAGAAGACGAACGAACTCCTCTTGAAATCCTAAGAACCGGTGAGAATGCGAAACAGGAAAATATAGCCATTCCTCTTGGAGAGGTAACTGTAGATTATTCCCTTGTTGATGATTCACATGCAGAAGAACTTAAGGACTCGATGGGAGACAAATGGGGTCAAACAAGCTCAATAATTGTGAGGACAAGAGAGGATAACGGTTCTGTCGTGTATGACATAATTGATGGTTTTCACAGAACTGAAGGAAGAAAAAGGATGGGAGCACAAACTATTAAAGCAAACGTACTTTACGGCGTGAGTGATGAAGAAATGTTTGATCTAAGAATAGTCGCTACAAACTCCGTAAGAAGTGTTCAGTTTCCAAGAATTGCTGAATGGATATCACGTTCCTACAGTCAAACAAAATGGTCAAAAAAAGAAATCTCTGTAACGCAAGCTTTTACACTCGCGTTAACTGACAGAGAGACTTCATATAAGGTAGCGCAAAAAGATCTAGAGGACATAAAAGAGTGGGTTCGTAATAAATGTCGAAGATGGCAACGAAGTCCCGGATATATATACGACATACTAAAAACCGTTGAAGCCGCAGATCCTGAACTTGTCAAAAGGGTCCGGATCGCAAGCGGCGGTCGCGATAGGGAACAGAAAGTTACTCCTTCCCGATTAAAACAGGTTGCAACAGGATTCCCCGGAAGAGAAAATTACAGAATACAGAATATGCTTATGGATGCAAGTATAAACTCTCGGTTTTACGCACCACAAACTGCAATTTTAGTAGATATGTTCAAACAAAAACTTAAACTAGGCATGAGTGAAAAAGAAATTGAGGACACTATTGCCGAAGCTGTTAGTGAAATAAAAGCACAGGAGGCTTTACAAACCAACTCAGAACTTGATAGCGAAATAGGAGAACAGGCAGCAGATGAGTTTAGGAATTTAAGAATGAGTAAGGCTCATAGTGACGGAACAGCTTCAAAAGCTATCACAATAGAGACGCTAAGGGAAACATTTACTGCTTTTGGCCGTAGTCATCCCGATATGACTGCTGATGAAGCAAGTGAAGTAACACGTAGGACATTAAGATTAATAGATATACGCATGAATCCCGACAAGGACATGATAGAGCAGCTATTAGAATTTGCACTTGACGATGTCAGAGCAGGACTTGGTTTTTCTACATCAGTAGAAAAAAATGATGCTTTTTTAACCGACGGGATTACTTCATCTAACCCAGGAAGTCCTAAGAATGAATCAGATAAAACACAAAAACCCGATACTAAATACGGCATTGACCCTTCTGTTCTAGATACCAGAGGAGACACTTCGGAGAATCAAATGGTTAGCATTGAAATGCCTCATTCGGATCCAGATGATTCTGGACATATTCCTGGAAATAGTTCTAAAGATAGCGAACAGCAAGACAATGATGGTGGACATATGCGAGGCTGGTGGGAGACCGCTTCGTATCTTAACCAAGCTG
This sequence comes from uncultured Gammaproteobacteria bacterium, assembly GCA_964477485.1. Lineage (GTDB taxonomy): Bacteria > Patescibacteriota > Microgenomatia > Levybacterales > UBA12049 > CAYZEE01. The sequence goes on along the minus strand of CAYZEE010000023.1, from coordinate 6,702 downwards.
AGCACACGATTATGTTTCTGCTTTTTTCCGAGGGCTTAGACGCTGAGCAAGTTGCAAGAAAGGCAGGTATTTACGTAAGTTCAGTTGGTCATTATGTTCAAAACGTTTTGACGAAACAAATTTTGTTCAGAAGAAATAATCCTAAACTCTTCAGCAATAAAACTGAAGATGAAATAGAATCTTAAGCTATTATCTTCTAATTTTTCTCTTTTGCGTTGATTGTATAAGTGGATTAAAGATCTGAATCGGTCTGTAAACATTCTTCCTCGGATCAAATATGCTGCGTGTTCAGCTTTACTTCTTAATTCTACCTCTGCTGTTGTTGAACCAGGATAAAAACTTTCTTGTATTTTCCTAGCATGTGTAGTAGCCTTATCGCCGCAACGTTTAACAAGGCCACTTCTCACTAAAGAGATATCTTCCCAGTCGTGTGATCCGTGGGGAAGCATTTGAGAAATTGCGAATAAATCTCCTGTTTCTTGTTGGCAGCTCATATAAAGAGATATTATATCAGATGAGAACCTATAGTGTCAACATATCAGTACCCGCTAGGGGATTCGAACCCCTGATTAGCTGGCTGAAAACCAACTGTCCTAGGCCACTAGACGAAGCGGGCTAATTTAAGCCCCTGTATTATATCTTATTCTGGCTTGGGGATGCAATTACTTTAATCTATTTTTTATCCCGTCAACAACCTCTTTTGCGCTTCCCTGTCCGCCGAGACCGAATGCAATACCTCCCGCAATTGCAAGCATCGCAACAAATCCCGTAAATAGTATTCTTATAAGATCTGATGCTACTCCGAGTTGGTTTAAGGCTGCAAGAATTACAAATAAGTTAGTCGCCCAGCGCGAAACGGATGCAACAGTCTTTGATGTCTCACGAGACAAACCTTTTGTAGATGCTAGTATGACATCGTGCAGAAGCCTTGCGAAAACAAATCCGACTAAAATAATTATTACTGCGACAAATACATTCGGTAAATAAAGCAAGACTTGGCTTAAAACTATGTCAACTCTTGGCAGGCCCCAAACATCAGCTGTCGGTAACAAGAATACTACTATAACAAACCATCTGACAATTTCCGCTATAATGCTTCCCCAGGAAAATTCCTCTTTAGCCTCAGGCACGCCATATTTCTTAAGGACAGCGTCTATCTTCAACGCTTTAAAAATTTCCAAAACTACTTGTTTAAGAATAGAAGCGATGATTATACCTATAAGAAGAACAACTAGCCCAAGGATAAATTTGGGGACAAAAGTTATTATTGCAATAATTGCAGAGTTTATTGCAGTTACCAGCGCTTGTCCAATGTCAGGCACTTTTCTTCACCTCCTCTCACTTTAGGGTATAATCACAGTCTATAAGGTGCTCCTTATCTTGTCAAGTAGTGGACATATTGATATAATTAAAATCCAGGGTCGCTAGCTCAACTGGCAGAGCAAGAGCCTTTTAAGCTCTGGGTTCAGGGTTCGAGTCCCTGGCGACTCACAGATAGTGATTTAGAAGTTTTGTATGCTTCATTTAGCTTGAAAATAGGGGCTAATTGAGGTGTTCCATATAATATTTTGTGTAGTTGATAAGCACTTGCATATCGATCTGCTCATCTTCTTCTTTATCTCGGTTAATCATTAATGGTCCATCAGATAACTTTATTCCAAACACGATAGCAATAATTTGGTCGGGAGATTATTCCCCTATTGGGGATATTCTTAATGGGCGCCTAGCGGAACTTGGCTTCGTTTGATTCTCGCTACCGATCCTGAGAACGATGGCTTATCAAATACCCATAGCATGATTATCTAATTCCAGGTTTAAAGTATTGCTTCGGGCAAATTTTCGGGCTATAATAAAGTTTCGGTGAATTTAAATAAGTTATGGATAAAATTATTATAAAAGGCGCGAGAGAGCATAATCTAAAAGATATCAGCGTTGAAATTCCTAAAAATAAGCTTGTTGTTTTTACGGGGCTCTCGGGGAGCGGAAAATCATCTCTGGCTTTTGACACAATTTATGCCGAAGGACAAAGACGATACGTAGAGAGTCTGTCTTCCTACGCCAGACAGTTTTTAGGAGTAATGAAAAAGCCTGATGTCGATTTAATCGAAGGGCTTTCTCCGGCAATTTCAATAGACCAAAAATCTACCTCTCATAATCCACGCTCAACTGTTGGAACCGTTACTGAAATATATGATTATTTAAGACTTTTGTATGCCCGGATTGGCCATCCTCATTGCCCAAACTGCGGCAGGGAAATAACTCATCTAACAAAAGAGCAGATAACAACTGCTATATTTGACCTTCTTAAAAGTGGCTCTCCGAGAGCAAAAACTGCCAGACTAAAAACTTTAATACTGGCGCCAATTGTCAAGGATAGAAAAGGAGAATATAGAGACCTTTTCCTTGATCTTAAAAAAAGAGGATATAAAAAGGCAAGAGTTGATGGAGAAATTTTTTCTCTTGATGAGCAATTTGTTCTTATAAAAACAAATAAGCATACAATAGAAGTTGTTATTGATGAACTGATTCTTTCAAAAGATACAGATAGAGGGCGCTTATCAAACGACGTTGAGCAGGGGTTAAGGTTGGGAATAGGCGAGATAATTGTGTCGAAAATAAAGGATTCAGGATTTTCCATGCCGGACAAGCCAAAAAAAATGGAAGATGAATTGTTCTCGGAAAAATTCGCCTGTCCTGTTTGTAATATTTCGATTTCCGAGGTTGAGCCTCGAGTGTTCTCGTTCAATACGCCGCATGGGGCGTGTCAAACATGCAACGGGCTTGGTAACATTTTAACGGTTGACAAAGATCTCATATTAAATAGCAATCTCTCGATTAAAGAAGGAGGAATAATGCCTTTTCCAAATATTGGATATCAAGAGACGTGGTTCGCCAGAACTTTCATGAAATTTTGTGAAGAAAACGGCATATCTCTTACAACACATATTTCCGAAATTCCCCGTGACAAAAAAGGACTTCTTATTGAGGGGACAGGTGATTTGGAATATGAAGTCGAAGGCAGAAATAGATGGGGAAGATTAACTACGATTCATGAACCCTTTAGAGGACTTATCTACGAAATCAAGCAAAAGTATGAATCTTCGGAGTCTCTTTTTATTAAAAGTCAAATGGAAAAGTTTATGAGATATGAAAAATGTAGCACGTGCCTTGGCAGCAGGCTCAAGAAAGAAGCTCTCTCTGTAACAATTGATGGAAAATCTATAGTTGATGTTACCGGCATGTCAATCTCAAATACCTTCGAATTTATAAATTGCCTCGTTAATAAAATTTCCAAAAGAGAGGATGAGATCGCAAAAGTAATAATCAAAGAAATAAAACAGAGACTTTCGTTTCTCCTGGATGTTGGGCTTGACTACCTGACTTTATCGCGGGGAGCGCAGACTCTTGCAGGAGGGGAAGCGCAAAGAATAAGACTTGCATCTCAAATAGGCAGCGGACTGGTCGGAGTTCTCTATGTTTTGGACGAACCTTCAATAGGGCTGCATCAAAGAGACAACAGAAAACTAATCGATACATTAAAAAAACTTCGGGATATTGGTAATTCTGTTCTTGTTGTTGAGCATGACAGGGAAACGATGGAAGAAGCAGACTTTATTTTCGACTTTGGGCCGGGGGCAGGAGATTCAGGGGGTCGTATTGTTTCAAAAGGAACTATTGAGGAAATAGAAAAAGACCAAAACTCATTAACGGGGCAATACTTATCCGGAAAAAAGAAAATCTCTTTGCAAAAAGTGTCTTTGTCAACTCCAACAAATGACAGAGCTGCAAATAAAGAGTTAATAATTACAGGGGCAAGAGAACACAACCTAAGAAATCTCAATGTGGCATTTCCTCTTTCAAGATTTGTAGTTGTAACAGGAGTGTCAGGCAGCGGAAAATCAACCTTGGTAAATGACATTTTGTACCACGCCTTGATGCAAAAACAAAATCCGTTTCACAAGGAAAAACCGGGAGCTTTTGATACTATCGACGGATATGAAAATATTAGGCATGTTTATCTTATCGACCAATCCCCTATAGGCAGAACTCCCAGAAGCAATCCTGCCACTTATACGGGCTGCTTTACTTACATAAGAGATTTGTTCGCGAAGACTAAAGAAGCAAGAATCAGAGGATATAAGACGGGCAGATTTTCATTTAATGTAAAAGGCGGCAGATGCGAAACGTGTCTGGGAGAAGGTCAAATAAAAATAGAGATGCAGTTTTTGCCGGACGTTTATGTTACCTGTGAAGAATGCCAGGGATTGCAATATAACTCAGACGCGCTTGAGATAAGATTTAACGGGAAGAACATAGCCGAAGTTCTTGCGATGAGCGTGTCAGAAGCTCTATCTTTTTTTCCTTATATAATAGGACTCTCTCATAAACTGGAAACTTTAAACGATGTCGGATTGGGATACATAAAACTAGGACAGCCTGCTCCCACGCTTTCAGGAGGAGAAGCTCAACGGGTGAAACTGGCAACAGAACTTTCCAAAAAAGCATCCGGGTCACTATATCTGCTTGATGAACCAACGACAGGACTCCACTTTGCGGATCTTGAGAAACTTCTAATTGTTTTGAAAAAGCTGGTTGATCTTGGAAACACCGCTGTTGTCATAGAACACAACTTGGATGTAATAAAAAACGCGGATTATGTAATTGATCTTGGCCCCGAAGGAGGAGAAAAAGGAGGACAAATAATAGCGCAAGGCACACCGGCTCAGGTAGCAAAAAACCCAAAATCATATACTGGTCAATTCTTGAATAAAATGTTATAGAATATATATTGATGAAAAAAATATTGTTTTTTATTTCTCTTGTATTTTTCTACTTGTTTTTAACCGCTACACAAAGCTTTGCTTCTTCAAACTTTACCACAAATTACGATGTAACATACGCAATCTCTGATAACGCAGTCACAAATACAAAAATTAACGTAACACTTACTAACACTTCTGACATATATTATGCCTCGTCTTACAAAATCAAAGTTGGTTTTACCGATATACAAAATATAAAAGCCTTTGATGCCGGAGGCGCAATTGTTCCGAAAATTACTAAAGACACTGATGGTCAGACTATCCAGCTTGACTTTAACCAAAGAGTTGTGGGAATAGGCAATAAACTTAGCTTTACTCTTTCTTTTGATACAAATGAAATTGCTCAAAAAATAGGCAAAATATGGGAAATTAATATTCCCGGAATCGAAAACCAGGCAGATTTCTCAACTTTTAACGTTCGCTTGGTAGTGCCTAAAGATTTTGGAAATCCTGCCTACATCAAACCAAACCTTCCTGGATCAAGATCAATCGAAGGCAATATTTTTAATTTTTCAAAAGATGACTTAGGCAGTTCAGGAATATCACTTGCCTTCGGCAATGAACAAATATACCGTTTTTCCCTTAAATATCACCTATACAATAACAATTTGTTCCCCATACAAACAGAGATAGCACTCCCGCCCTCTACGAATTACCAGGATGTTGCCATAGAGAACATAATTCCCAAACCTGTAAATGTTGTGATGGATAAGGATGGCAATTGGCTGGCAGAGTACAAGCTTCTCCCTTCGCAGAAAATCACAGTGCTCGTAAATGGTAAAGCTCGAATTATACTTACTCCGAAAACCGAAAACCTTTCAAACTCAGATCTTTCGAATTATTTAAAAAATCAGCCGTATTGGCAAGTTTCAGATAGTCAAATAAAAGCACTTGCAAACCAGCTAAAAACTCCGTCTGAAATTTACAATTATGTAGTAAATAAACTCTTCTATGATTACGCAAGAGTTGCGCAAGACAAACCAAGATTAGGAGCAAAGGCGGCCTTGAATAATCCAAATTCCGCAGTTTGCCTTGAGTTCACAGATTTATTTATAGCATTATCCCGCGCAGCGGGAATTCCTGCACGAGAAGTAGATGGATTTGCTTACACGCAAAACTCAAAAGAAAGACCATTATCTCTTGTCAAAGACATCTTGCATGCATGGCCGGAATATTATGACATGGAAAAGAAATCCTGGATAATGGTTGACCCGACATGGGGAAAAACAACAGGCGGAATAGACTATTTTAATACATTAGACTTTGATCATTTTGCATTTGTTATAAAAGGAGAGAACAGCAGCTATCCAGTTCCTGCTGGCGGATATAAAACTAAATTTGACGAAAACTCAAAAGATATAGAAGTAAACTTTGCGAATAAATTTGACAACATAAATCCGGTTATCCAGCTCGACCAGAACATTCCGGGTCAAGTTATATCAGGCCTTCCAATAAAAAGCGGCTTGATAATTAAAAACACGGGAGCGGTCATAGCACCTGAAACTCAAATAGCTGTTGGCACAAGGTTCCTGAGTCCTTCGTATCAAAAAATTACGACAGAAGGGATTCCTCCATATGGATCGATAGTTGTTCCTGTTTATTTTGAAAAAACACCATTTTTGACAAATAGAACTGACATTATTAAAATAAGCGTTGCTGGAAACACTTTTTACTATAGTATTAGAATTTCTCCATTTTTTTTAAATGGCTTGTTTATTTTAGGAGGTGGAATAATTGTTGCATTTCTCATATTATCAAAAATTGCCGCAAGATTCTGGAATATACCTTTTTTTAGATAAAAAAGGGGATATTCTTTATGTTGGAAAAGCCGTTAGTTTAAAAAAAAGAGTAAAATCTTATTTTACAAAAACAAATAATC
>CAYZEE010000022.1:0-18116 GCA_964477485.1 uncultured Gammaproteobacteria bacterium | reverse complement strand
GCTGATCATCCTGGTATGCTCAGGAGGTGCACTTTATATGATTATCAGCCCTTGAAACGTGAAAAGGATTGACTATCGGACTGGAGCGGAGTGAAGGAACAAACTTGTCCAGACCATACAGACTACAAGGCGAAAACTTATTTTATCACATCCCCAGCATGGGCAACTGCCGGCAGAAGATATTTATCAGTGACTATGATTACCGCCAATTTTTGCACTATCGATGGGTATATATATAAAGAGCAGGTAAAACCGTATATCCCGTTAAGCCCTGAGGACTACCTGGCCATTCTGCCGGAGGGAGATCCTGACCTGGCCCACAAGATCATATATCTTCCTGCTCAGGACGAAGTTCAGGCCTCCAACCTCCTCCACCAGATCCGATTCCCTGATCTTGTCGAGCCGCAGACCCAGCGAAGCGTCGCAGCAACCGGAAGACACAAATTCGATACGGATAACTCCGTTCCGGTTCTCTCCCGCCAACTCTTCAGCGATGGCCTCGCATACTCCCGCATCTGTCGTTATCACCGCAATTTCTCCTTTATCAAAGGTTCTCTCCACTTTGTGGATCTGCTCTTCCATTGTACCCTCGTTTGAAAAACAAAAAGCTGGGAGTGGGACTTGAACCCGCAACCTGCGCATTACGAATGCGCTGCTCTACCAATTGAGCTATCCCAGCATTAGTAATCTTTTCAACAACTTACAGAATCTTGTATACATCTTAATTCTGCTCTGCTACCGTTTTTGCTACAACATTGTTCAAAACCGCTGCACCTTCCCTCAAGTTGCGTGCTGAGAGATGGCTATATCTCATTGTTGATCTGAGGTCTCTATGACCCATCAGTTCCTTGATTATGTAAATACCCGTCCCGTGTTGTGCAAGCCATGACCCATAACAGTGTCTTAAATCGTGCCAGCGAAGATTTGTCAAGTCGGCTTTCTTACAGGCTTGCTTAAAGTGCTTTTGTAGCTTTGTCTCTTTTATTCTTGAGCCGTCATCGTTGGTAAAGACAAAAGATCCATTAAGATGTCGTACCCTGCTTAATTCTTTGAACGTGTCTTTTACAATCGGCAACATTGGTACACCGTAGGGTTGATGGTTTTTTGTGTGCAGAACCGTGATCCACTCATTGCCAAAATCAACCTGTTTCCATTCAAGCTCCAGAAGATTTGTTTTTCTCAGGCCTGTGAACGCTGCTCCTGTAATGAGGGGCCGTAACCAATCATCAGAGGCATTCAGTAAAGACTGAAACTCCGTATCTGTCAGAAACCTTATGCGCTCGTTGTGAACCGTTTCCATTGGCACCTTTAAAAAGGGATTATCGCTTGCCCATCCCCAGACTCTTAGCGCAATATTGAACATGCGCTTGCCAAGTGCCAGTTCCCGGTTGACTGTAGCGGGCTGTCTGCCTTTTGCTTTCCGCATAAGTTTGTAATCGTTGATCATGTTCGGGGTTATCTGTGTCAGCAGCCTTTCGCCGAAAAAAGGCAAAAGATTTTTCAGGGTAACTTCATCCCTTCGTTGACTTGATGCGGTTTTTTTTATTGTTTCCTCTTTCATATACCTCTGTGAAAGCTCCCGAAAAGTCCGCTTAGCGCTTTCATTGTTCAGCCCAAACTTACCCTCTACCATTTCAAGCTTTAGCTGTGCCTCTCGTTGCTCTGCAAGCCTACGGCTTGTTGTACCTGTTGCACGCCACACGTCCTGACCACTGTATCGTAGTCTGACGTACCACTTCCCGTGCCTCTTAAATAAACTCATTTAACCTCCTTTCGAGGCGTTAAAAGTGGTTAATTCCGTGCATGGATACACTACCGCACTTATAGAGGGTTTGCAACCACTTTCTACCCTGTTATACGAATTTATACCTCTTGTTATTATGTAAGCCGTATTCCGTAACCCGCCATAGAAAATGGTCTTTTCAGCCGTAGAAACGTTAATTTTGTGCTTGTTCATGCTTAACATACCAATTCATGTATTTTGTCTTTTCATGCCCTTTAAATTTCTGAGCCATTGATCGGATTAAGTTATAGATTCTTTTTTTGCTGTCTCAGTGTCTTCATGCGCTGTCCCCATTCGGCCTTTTCTTTTTCAGATAGATTTTGAAGTGTGCCTTTCGCAGATTTCTTTCTGTTAGGATTATACGGCTGAAATTGATATAGCGGGCAGGTGCCCCTGTCCTGACAGTCGACCGCGCTGGACTCCTGGCCGTTACAAATAAAACATTGAGCCCGTATCGCCTCTTTATAACTCAATGCTTGTCCGCTCTTGAATTTTTCATACTCTTTCTGACCTATGATTTTACCCATGATTTTGCTCCTTTGTTCAATATTGCTCCCGTGTTCGATGATGCCTTGCCATACAGTGCCTGAACTATTTCAAAGTATTTTTTATCTATCTCGAACCCTATTGATTTACGTTTTGTTTTTACACAAGCTGATATTGTCGTACCGCCGCCCATCATGGGATCGAGTACCGTATCCCCGGGCCCGCTGAATGCTTGTATCAGCTTGATGAAGGTTGGTTCCGATTGTCCCCATTCATGAAGAATCTTATTAGGTGCCTCGCTGATAAAAACATTTTCAATCCATGTATCCTGCTTTTTTAACGGAGGTTTATAGAAGAACATTATCGGTTTGCCTCGAGTCCACATATTGACCGCAAAATCAGATTTAATTCCGCCTTTATGATATAAAAATCCGCTGTAGTAATAGTCCAAATACTGCAACATAGAATCTGTTGCTTTCAGTAAATACAGATTGCCGTAATAGAATATCAAAAATCTGCCTGGCTTTAATACTCTCCGGGCTTCTCTTGCAAGGTCTGATAATAATGGAATATAGTCTTTCCCGTAGGGCGGATCCGTTAAAATGAGATCAATGGAATTGTCGGGTAAGGTCTTGATAAGCTCTCTGAAATCACCGTGTTTCAATGCAGGGGTATAATCGCTTTCGGGAATCTTTTTCAGTTTTTCTTTTTGTTGTTCAATTTGTTTTTGATGATGCAATTCTTTAGCTGTTTCATACATGCCTGCAGTCGTAAGTTCTTTGTCGTTACCCTTAATCATTTTGATCGTTTCTTCAAATACGTGTTCTGGTATGTCTGCAATTGCTTCATAGCGATTAGCGATCCTTCTTGCTATGCCAATATCTTTAAGGGCATCGGTTTTTGTTGTTACAGGCGGGTCATCGTGTCCTGCCTGATTTAATCTATGCTCATGTGTTGGCAGTTCCCTTGAAAGCTCTCCGATCCGCCGCTCTGCCCGGATTTTGATCTCGGCAATGTTATTCTGTACCTCTAAACCCTCCCGTGCTTGTTTTGCATATGCCTTGAGTGCCTCCATTCGGTCACGTATGTCTTTTACCTCATCAAGCCGGGTGCATTTCGCTATGGCGGTTTTAGCCGCTTCCCAGCCGACAAGATAAATTTTATCATTTTTTACTAATTCTAAATTACCCATGCAAAATCTTATATGGAAAATTATTATTGAATCCTGTTAAAAATAGCGGGCAGGTGCTATGCCTGCCCGCTGAACCTATGTCATCCCTCGGGGTTTTCGTTGGGATTTTCTTCTGGTTCAAGATGGTCTTGGACAATGTCCTTTAGTAGCTCATCTAAACTGATGCCATCTTGTTCCGCTATCTGCAACAGGTCAGTAATCTGAACCTGAGGCAACCGCACAGAGATGTCCATGAGGTTTTTATTCTTTGTCATTTTTGCCTCCTTTATTTGAATTTGTATCTTTTCCAAACAGTATGATTGGCTGAGCAACAAAATTCTGATTTGATAAATCATAGTCTGAAGATTCAGTTGTCATTTGATACCCTGATGCCTTCGTTCTCGCACTCTGGCAAATTCCCCGGACTCGAAGTAGCGCAAAAGTTTATCTTTGTTGTATTTAAGTAATTTCCCCACTCGTACTACAGGAACAAGCCCCGTCTCAGACCATTGATACAGAGTTGAGGGCTTTATCCCAAGCTCTTTGCAAGCCTCTTTAAAATTTATCAGCATACGCAGTCTCCTTTCGCTATCTTGTAAAAAATATTATGTTCTATTAGGATATTAAGCTATGACAAAAATCTTAGGTTTTTGTCATAATTTTATGAGACCAAAAAAGACTGAAAAAGATATAGTAAAAGAAAACTTCAGGCAGATAATTGCCGAGTTGTCATTGCGCTTATATTATCTAAAAATAGTTCGGAACGCAGGCAATGAACAGATACAGGCGGCTATAAGAGAACGGGCATTGTCTTTACGTTCTTCATCTGAAGATCAAATTAAATATGATGCTGAGTTACTATTAATAGCAATCTTTCATACACTGTTTTTCTGCGTGGCGGGCACACTGGAAAAACCGATCTTCTGGGAGTTAATGCTTTTACCTGTATTTGCTGATAAATCGTTGCTTTCTACTTCTCAGAACGTTCTTGCGGGGAAGAATGTTTTTAACGAGAAAGACACCTTTATTATCCATATATCAACTGTATGTAATGAGAATATTGTTAATACAAAACGTAAATTTGATGAGTACAAAGATATATTACTACGGGATAGTTTTTCATTATTCTCAAGTGATCAGACCTTAAAAAGATTATTTATAAATATGCTTCAAGAACATGATCGCTTGGCCATTGCTGTGTCTTATATTGAACATGGGAATGACATCGTAAAATCTTTTCATAAAAACTCCTCTACAGCAAAAAGCTCTATGAATGACTTGCTGTTAAACTCTTTAATACCTTTCTTTGCTAATAAAGCTATTGATAAGATAGAAAACTTAATCCATAAAAACAAATTATCGAAACATTCTGTAGCCAATTTACTAAAGGGAAAGATAACAAATTCTTTAATAATAGAGTTCCTTGCTGAAGGAGATAAAGGCTACGATGCTGAATACAAAACCTTTTATCGTAATGTAAGTGATATAAATACTTTGATTACCAAATGGACAAAGAATAAATAACATATAAGGCAAGAGAGTTGTACCAGCAGTTTGAAGCCAAGTGTGTTTGAAAAATTAAATCCCTCTTTTGTAATCCAAATATTCCATTCCCCTGTGGTTGATCTGGTATCCGTATACCCAGCCTTTAGCATGATGATTACAGGGTATCTGTTTACGATATAGCCAATGATAGCTGTATAGTCTATTTATCGCCCTGCATACCTGCTGAATAGGCATATCAAGCGCATCAGAAAGATCATTTGCAGTCATTCTGTCTTGATCACTGTCAGCAAGCATATCTAAAATTTGATATGTATTATAAGGTTCTTCCCATGCCATACTTAACCTTATGCATAAGGTAACCGGCAATTTGCTATAGTCAAATTATCAGCCAAATTGAATATTCCTTACACAAAATTATTGAGTTCATGGATACTATATGCTCTATAAGACGGAAACCATTACTTATCAGTTTAAGTGTTGGTGCTTATTTCAGATAACTGAACATTCCTTACATTAATGTATCCTACATTGCGTATAATAAATAAACACCCATAACATTCCATTAATTAGATTTATTATATGTCATACATGTAATACAAAACATCAATCAGGACAATGATATACGATCGATCAGTTCGATTATTGAATATTCCTTACATTGAATTCCATTGTATAATGCAAGAACAATATTCAGTAGCGATATTTGATAATATGATCGATCAATAATTCAATACTGAACATTCCTTATATTGAAATTAAATCAGATTGAGTAAATAGGGTGCGTTCATTTATTATAAGATAAACTGAATAAAGTACCCATCCGAGAAATGGGGCTCTTCATTTTCATAGAAAAAATCACCGTAATCTGATAAAGAAATGTGCATGGACGATGAACTTCCAACGCAAGTATCAGGATTGATTAAAAGGTTTGAAAGAAACCAGCTATCCTTACCTTTACATAAGTAAGAGGGGGTTATTATGGATGACGATCTTTTCCCTATAAAGTATTTGAACATAGTTTTTAAAGGCAAAGAATTTGCTGGAAAATGGGAAGATATTTTCTGTTCTTCGGATTATGAGGAATTCAATGGAATAACCTATGTGTCCAGTCCAGGGTTCTTTTTTGAATTTGCAAAAAGCTTTAAACACGTGGAACTTATTATAGGCATAGACAAGAGTGAGCCGTCTTTAAAATTTGACCCAATAGAAGGGGCAGAATTTTTCCAGAAACTCGATCCTGATATACAGAAACGGGTGGTAAGTGGGAACATCAATATCCGATATGCAAAAGACAAGGCAATTCATTCAAAGCTTTATTTGTTAAAAGGCTCAGATGGTCAGGTTGATCGTGTTATAATAGGCTCTGCCAATTTTACCCAAAGTGCCCTCCGCGAAAATAGGCAGTTTGAAGAACTGATTGTCTATGATCGCTCCGATAGCCCCGAGGTATGCGATGTTTATGAAAAAAGATATAAAGAAATATATCGAAATACTATTGACTATATACCTGAAAGGATAAAAGAGAAATTTAAGGCCGAGCTCCCTCTTGTTATTGATGAGGAAACAGGGATTACCATTGTTCAAGCGGATGCTGATAATTTAATACGCTCTGATGCTAATTTTATACATCAAAGTATAGAGGAAGAAAAAAAGGAAATAGACTACAGGGTAAAGGAAATAGAAAGTAAGGAACAGTTTTTTAAAGCTTCTACAAAGAAGACCGATAAGGGCTACGAATTTAAACAACCAAGGAATGGCCTGAACAAAGAAGTCAGGGATGTCATTGCAAAAAGATACATAGATTCAGCAGAACCGGCAGCCCCGGCGCATACCGCAAATGAGAAAGAACTTTTCTATAAAGATGAGGATCATATTCTCATTGTGAAAGACCATGATAATTCCACAACGCCTTTCTCTCAGCAATTGGATAAGGAAAAACTGACCCAAGGCATAGATACGTTAAATAGGATAATAGATGCGTATGCCAGATTTGTAAAAGGCAGCAATGAAGAAAAGATCAAGAACAAAAAAAGAGTTTTCGAGATCATACTGTATGCTTTTGTGTCTCCCTTTATATGGAAACTACGGGAAGAATACGCTGAGATAAAAAAAAGCAAAGAGGCGAAGGCAGATATACCTGTATTTTTGATCATTTCAGGCGCATCAAAGACAGGAAAAACATCGTTATTGAATATGATTAATGATTTATTAGGAGATTATAAAAAAGTTGATGATTATCCAAAAGATAATGGTGCTCGGATTAAAAGACGGCTCCATTTTGAAGATTTATATCCCGTTTTAGTCGATGAAGTTCCGAAGGATTTTTTTGGTCGAAAGGGTTCCATAAACACGGGAAGAGGACAGGAATTTATAATACATGTAAGTAATACTTTAGGAGATTTAAAAGAACGTAAATATCCTGCAGTTATCCTCACTACGAACGAAGATGTCGATAGTATTGCCGAAAGACTATTACGAAGGGTGTATAATATTAAATTAGAGAGACAGTTTGACAGTGAAGAGAAGGCTATTGCAGAGGATCACAAAAGCGGGATCAAAACTAAATTGAATGATGATTTATTTAAGGATTTTTCATGGCGAATGATTCAAAAAATAAAAAATGAGCCAATAAACTTCGAGTTTGGAAGCAATGACTTTTTACAATATGGACGGGATATTTTTAAAGATTGGTTTAAAGAGATAGGACGACATACCTATGACTGGTACAATGAAGACAAAGTAGACGGCTATTATGAACGGGGTAGTGACAGATGGCGGGATTTGTATGATAATAAAAAACAACATTTTACGATAAATAATAAAGATGAAATCTTATTAGATAATAATGCTGTCTTTAAACAACCTGGTCAAATAAAGCAATATACAGAATATCTTATTTCTGGTATACTGAAAGATAATAGTGGATTGATGTTAAGACTTGATAAAAAAGAGTTTTTTAAATTTATCGGCATCAGAGATGAAAACGGGCTATTAAAAAGATTATGGAGTAAATTGAGAAGTGCTGAAGTGGAGTAAAACAGATAAAGATTAAAACTTTTATGCCAATAGAAAACATCTCTAAAAAAGAGGGTATTGAACTTTTTATGGAAGATATGAGAGAAATATATAATTTATTTACTCGAGGTAGAGCTAAAAATGAATAATAAAAAATATGTAGAACTGCTGTGGGCGGAGAAATATGACAGATATGATAAAGGAGAAAAGATACCCATAGAAAAACCAAATCTGCCGTTTCAGGTCGTGGAGACAATAAATGAACCAAGGGCAAAAGATATATCCGGCGGGCTTTTCAGCAAGAATGATTATCCTCAGAACTATCCCCAGGACTGGAAGAACCTGCTTATCTGGGGTGATAACAAACTTGTAATGTCATCCCTGATAAAGCAGGGCTGGGCAGGAAAGATAAACATCATTTACATTGACCCTCCATTTTTTACTGGCTCAGACTTCACGGTAAGAACAAAGCTTGGGGATCAGGAAATTGAAAAAGAGCCGTCTATCATAGAAGAGCGTGCTTATAGAGACACATGGAGCGATGGAATTGCCTCATATCTGAAGTATATGTATGAGAGATTGGTTCTGATGAGGGAAATACTTACCGAAAACGGCCATATTTGGGTTCACCTCGATGAACATGTTAGCCACTATGTCAAGATTCTATTAGATGAGATATTTGGATATGATAATTTTATTAACGAAATTGTTTGGCGAAAAGGACGAGAAGGAGGTGCATCACGAAAACATTCCGCAATTTCAATAATGCCAACCGAATATCAAACTATTTTACTATACTCCAAAAATAAAAGCATTCGTAAATGGAATCCTCCACTCGGTCCTTACAAACTATCAACTATCGAAAGAATAGAAAAGGATGAGAAAGGTTGGTTCTATAAAAGAGGAAGAATGGGAAGGAAACCAGCAGAATGGGAAATAGAAGCTGGGCTCTCTTTAAAAAGCTATGTAAGTTCCAATCCCACTGAATCTAAAGAGGATGTTATAAAAAGATTAACAAGTTCAGAAGCTCAGTTTGTTACATTGGGAAATGTGTGGGATGATATTGGTAACACAAATCTTATGGGTTACTCAACTGAAAAACCCGAAGCCCTTCTAAACCGTATCATCCTTGCCTCCTCTAACCCCGGCGACACTGTAGCTGATTTCTTCTGTGGTTCTGGTACGACTATGGCAGCTGCAGAGAAACTCGGCAGGCGATGGATTGGTTCTGATCTATCAAAGTTTGCGATTCAGGTAACAAGAAAAAGATTTCTGGACATCCATAACTCAAAGGATTTGCAAACTGATGACAAAAAATATGGTAAGCCAGCCCGTCCTTTTGAACTTTGGAATATCGGAAACTATGAGACGGTTTATTGGCAGGAAAAGCAGGATGAATACCTTACGTTTATGCTCAAGCTTTATCAAGCAGAGCTTTTAACAGGGATTAGATACCTTCATGGCAGAAAGGGAAATAGAGCAGTGCATATAGGTCCTTTAAATGCACCTGTTACTATGGAAGAGCTTGAGAAGGTTGTAATTGAATGCAGGTCTAATGATTTCAATAAAGCAGATGTGCTTGGCTGGGAATGGGCCTATGATGTAAACGAACTTGCAAATAATCTGGCAAAGAAGAATGGGGTTGATTTAAAGCTTGTTCAAATACCTTCAGTAAATGAGATAAAATCCGCTCTTGTTGGTTTTGACTTGCAATTATTGAAAGTGCCGGATGAAGTGGTCGAGAAAGCACTTGTAAAGCACGTTAAATTTGCAGAGGTGGCATATCTTGAAATAGAAACCAAGATAAAAACAAACAGTGTAACGTTGAAGATCACGGATTTTCAATTGCCGCCAACAACAGAACTTGCAGAGATTGCAAGCAAGGTAAAAGATTCACGGGAACTTATAGACTACTGGGCAGTTGACTGGGATTATAAAGGCGATACATTCCATAATCAGTGGCAGAGCTTCAGAGTTAAAAAAAATCCTAAAGTTGACTACGAAGCAAACCACAAATATGATTTAACCAGCGAGTATCAAATAATGGTCAAAGTTGTAGATGTATTTGGGAATGACACGAATAAAATAATAAAGGTTTCAGTGAAGGGACGATAACTGTGGAACAGATTACTGTAATAGATAGAATTTTTAATAAATATTTTGATACTCTTAAAGAAAAGTTACATCCTGAAATAGTAGATAATTTAATAAAGGTTTTTATAAATAGGGACTCAATTGAAACAAATTTAGCAGAGTTTATCAAATGGCTTGGAGATTACAATTCAAAGGATAAAAAATCTAAATATTAAATATTTCCGTGGCATTGTAGAACAAGATATATCATTTAACGGAGAATCTATTGTAGTTTATGGAGAAAATGGGTGTGGCAAAAGCTCTTTTGTAGATGCGCTTGAATTCTTTTTTAATGGGAATCTTTCTTACCTTGATGAAACTAAAACTACTTCTACAGTTAGGAATGTCCCTCATATTTCTTATAAAAAAGAAGATTGTCGAGTAGGGATAGAATTTTTACAAGGACAAGTAAATGTAGAGAGGTCTTTCCAAGACATTTCAAAAATGCCGCCGGATATAGAAAATTATTTTAATTTGGGCATTAAAACGCATTTTATACTTCGTAGAAAATATCTATTAGATTTCATTGTAGCTCAACCAGCCCCTCGATATACACAACTTGCCGTATTGATGGGAATAAATGACTTAGATAAAGTCGAATTAGCTTTAAAGAATGAAGATGATGAAATATTAGAAAAGGTGACATCTTTAGAAAATAAAATTAATAGAGAAAATATAGAACTAAATAATACTCTTGGAGAAGAGGTTACTTCAGAATCTCACATAATAGAATTAATTAATAAAAAACTTAAAGAATTTGAATTGTCAATTAATTCACTAAAAGATATTTCACGTATAAAAACTAATCTTGTCGAAAAAATTAGTGGAATAGATTTAAAAAAAGCAATAAAATTAAAAGAAATCAAGAATGAAATAGAAAGTTTGACTACCGAAATCAATTTTCTCTCAAAGCATAATAACTTTTGGGAAAGTATTGGCACTTTGAAAAAGGATAAGCAAACAATTGAGGAGATAATCTTTCAGCAAGTATTAGAGCAGGGTAAAAAATATATTATAGAAAAGAAATTGGATCAATGCCCTCTATGTTTACAGCCATTTGAACTAATTAAACGAAATGATGTAATTGCTTCAATAGAACGACGACTAAAGGATTATAGTATTATTGCAGAACATATTGAAAAAATTAAACAATATCGCTCAAGTTTAATAATTGATCTATCAGAATATTCTGATAGAGTAGAAATATTAAAGAAGAAATTATTAGATGTAGGTTGTGATAGAGATTTAACATTTTTAAATAATATTAAAATATTCTTAACTAAATTAAAGAGCGACGTTTCTATAGATATAGTCAAAATTAACCTTGATTCGCTGGATAAATATATGACAAAAGCAAATGGATATAAACCACTGATGCAAGAACTTAATAATTGGTCTAAAAACGAATTACAAAAAAATCCTGTCGACAAAAAGTCGGAACATATTGTAAAAATCATAGATTATTTAACAAAAACAAACGAAATTTGTGATAGAATAGAAAAGTTTACAAATGAACTAAATAATAAAAAACAACTTAAAGAACAAATTAATATGATTTATGAAGCATTTATCAGAACTAAAAATGAAGAAGTTCAAAAAATATATAATGAAATCGAAAAAGATTTTTGTAAATATTATGAATGTTTACATCCCAATGAAGAAACCGGATCGATCAAGTTAGAGGTTAAACGAAGAGCAAGCGCTGAAATTAAAACAAAATTTTATAGTAGATTAGACGAAGATCCACGAGGATTTTATAGTGAAGCTCATCTGGATTCCTTAGGATTATGTATTTTTCTTGCCTTTGTCAAAAAATTTAATACTGAATTCCCTCTAATTGTTTTAGATGATGTGGTAGCCTCGATTGATGCATCTCACAGAAATAGAATTGCAGAACTCATTTTTAATGAGTTTCCTGATAAGCAGTTTTTAATAACCACTCATGATAATATTTGGTTTGAAGAATTATGTGCAAGTGAACAGGCCTTCAGTGTAGGCAATAAATATCAAAATATCAAAATATTAAGATGGAGTTTAGAGGAAGGACCTATTTTAGATAAATTCAAACCTCCATGGGATGATATAGAAGATAAATTAGAAAAAGGCCAAAAGACAGAAGCCGGTAATACTGGCAGAATATATTTAGAATGGGTCTTGGATGAAATGACAATAAATATGATGGCTCAAGTATTGCGAAAAAGAGGTGGCAGGTATGATGTCGGCGATCTGTATGAGCCACTTAAAAATAGGATCAAACGCATTCTTCCCGAATATTTTAAAAGAGAAGAGCAAATTTTCAAAAAATTAGAGATGAATAAAATATTTGGGAATCTGCTTTCTCATTATAATCCTGACTTTAAAAATATTTCCATTAGTGAAATTAAAGATTTCACAGATTCTGTTAAATCTCTTCACGATCTGTTTTATTGTCAGAAGTGTAGAGCGTTTGTTCGATATTTTCAAGACGCAAAAATTGTCAAATGTAATAATGGATGCATTACTTGGGGCGTTAAATAGTATGAATTCCACTATAATACTTTATCCAAAGAATAGGCAGCCAAGCAAGGCATACTTGGTTAACGAGCTTCGCAAAGCTGTGTTTGCTTGGAGAGGACAGGGGTATCAGGGAGCTACTCTTACCACAAAAAGGCTTCTGCAATTCTGGTTTAGCGAAGATCACATATTGAATAATGAGCCATATCAGTTATGGTTTTGCCAGCGTGAAGCTATTGAAACACTCGTCTACATTTATGAAGTCATGAAAAGGAGAAGCTTCATAGATGTGGCAAGAGATTTTGGTTCAGGGCAGATACATGGCTACGATCCTTCTAACGATCAGTACCCTCTTTATGCCTTCAAGATGGCGACCGGCTCAGGGAAAACCTATGTGATGGCTTTGAGTATCATCTGGCAATATTTTAACTATAAGAAAGAAAATAAAGACGATTACACTTCTAAGTTTTTACTTATAGCCGGAGAGAAAAATATCATCTATGACAGGCTTACAAGGGATTTTAAAAATGGAAAAATATTCAGAGAACTGCCAATCATCCCCCCTGAATGGCTGGAAGAATTTGAGCTGGAAGTCATACTCAAAGAAGACCCTATTCATGTTATTCCACAATCGGTTTTATTTTTAACAAACATTCAGCAGTTGCAAGAAAGAAAAAATACAAAAGAAGATGTCTCCGTCTATGTAAACGAGATTATGGAATTGTCAGAGGTTTATAATGTAAATGATATTTATCAGGAAAACAGGATAAAAGAAGTGCTTACCTCATGCCCGAATATAGCGATACTGAAAGATGAAGCACACCATATCTATAATTTTGAAAAGAAATGGAAACAAATTCTTATAGACCTTCACAAAAATCTTAAATCTAAATTTGCTCAAGGCATAAATATGGAACTTGATTTTTCTGCAACTCCTAAGAATGAGAACGGTGCTCTGT
Source organism: uncultured Gammaproteobacteria bacterium (assembly GCA_964477485.1). GTDB lineage: Bacteria > Patescibacteriota > Microgenomatia > Levybacterales > UBA12049 > CAYZEE01. The sequence continues at coordinate 4,570 of CAYZEE010000022.1, read as the reverse complement.
TCCCGTGGATAATTTCCGACTTCTCACTGAAAGAAGCCATTGAAATGACTATTGTAAAGCTGCCCTTAAAAGGAGTGCTTAAAAACGCAAAGGAGATCGCTTCCAAGAAGAGCGTTGAGAGGTACAGGGCATGGATAGATGCCGGTATAAGGAGATGGCGAGAATACAAAAAGGCATTAAGTCCGTTATCTAAAAAGCCTGTGCTGTTTTTTCAATGTTCGGAAAATGAAGAGGCAGATGAGGTATTCGGCTATGTAAGCTCTCTTAAGGATTTGAAAGATAAAGTTTTACTCATACATACAGATAGTACAGGAGAGGTAACAAAAAAAGATCTTCCACATGCACGCGAATTTGCAAAGAACATAGATGATCCTGAAAAAAGTCCTTATGAAGTGATCATAAGTACCATGATGCTCAACGAAGGCTGGGATGTGAGGAATGTCAATGTTATTGTAGGTTTAAGGCCTTATGGCTCTAAACGAAAGGTTTTGCCAGAACAAATTATTGGCAGGGGATTGAGGAAGATGTTTCCCGAGGAAGATGCAAATGTGAACAAATCAATAAATGTGCTCGAGGTCATCGGCCCGGCAGGATTAACGGATATACTTGAAGAATTGGAAAAACAGGAAGGCATAAAGTTTAATGAATTCGATGCAGGAAAACCTCTCAATCTAACCACAATATTTGTAGACGAAAATAAGTTAGATAAAGATATTGTAATACCCATTTTGAGCCGGAGAATTATCATAAGAGAGTTCTCTGTAGATGAAGCAGCAGTTGATAATCTGCCCGCACTGTCTATTCCTTTAGAAAACAAGGTTCTTGAAACGGAATATATCGCTGTGGATATGCTCAATGGCAGAGAAGTCATAAATAGGAAATGGGATCTCCCTGTTCCTCAAGATCCCAAAAGCGTGATTGCTTATTATACAGATAGGATCCTGAAAGAGCTAAAAATCGGCGGCGCCTTTGATAGTTTTTATCCATTAGTAAAAAGCTACGTTTCAAAAAAACTATTTAATGAGAAAATCAATTTTGATGACCCAAGGGTTCTTTACAACTTGAGCTCCCCAGAGGTGCAGGGAAAGCTTGTGCATTTGTTTGTTGATACATTTAAAGAGTTGAGCTTTACAGAAAGAGAACCAGAAAAAAATGATACTATAAGACTCTCCGATACGGCACCTTTCCCATGGACGAAATTGATTTTCCCGGCGGATAAATGCATTTTTAACTATGTTCCGTGTGATAACGATTTCGAGGCAGATTTTGCCAGATTTTTAGATAAAGCGGAAGACGTAAAAGTATTTACCAAACTTGTTTATAAAATTCCTTTCTTTGTAGAGTATAGAGATGCCGAAGGAAATCTGAGGAATTATTATCCAGACTTCATAGTGGTAAATGACAAAGATGAATATATAATTATTGAAACAAAAGGCTTGGTAGACGTGGATGTTGAGCATAAGGATAAAAGAATTAAAATATGGTGTGAGGATGCAACCAACATAACAAAGACCCAATGGTCGTTTATTCGTGTTAATCAGGGAGATTTTGGAAAATATAGTGTTAAAAGTCTTAAAGAGCTAATATCAGCCTTTCAAAGGTAAAATGTACCTGAAAATTAAATTGAACTGGGCAAGAGACACAGCAGGGCAAAACGAAGTGGGAATTTCTTGCTGAGTGGGTAAAAGCTGTAAATCAACATGGCGGCTTTGGTAAATGGCAATGGACTGTATCAAGAAATCCAGCCGATGTAGCAGGAAAAATTGAGAAGGCAGTTCATGCATAGGGTATCTATAAAATGAAAGGCAATAAATAGGATAGTCCCAATGAAAAAGAAGCATCATATATGAGCTATACAGATAGAATATATCCAACAAATAAGGGGTTGACAACCTATCTTGATGATTTGTTAAACAAGAATTACCAAATCCCTACGTTCCAAAGGGAAGTGGTTTGGGATAAAGAAAATGTAAAAAAACTTTGGGATAGTATATATAAATTTTATCCACTGGGAAGTATTCTGGTCTGGAAAACCGACTTAAAATTACACAACCATAGGCATATTGGTGGACATGAGATTACAGATGAAACGTTTAACAGAACTGAGTATCAATATATTCTTGATGGTCAACAGCGGACTACTTCATTGCTTACTTCGTTGTATGGCGGTAATATAGAAAACAATCCAACGTTTGATCCTACTCTCTATGTTGACTTGACAGTTCAGAGCGATAACGAAACAGATGATGAAAGTTATAAGAGTCGCTTCTTGTTTTGGGAAGAAATTGACGATAGAGATGGTAAAATCCGACAGAATATTCCCACAAAGAAAAAGTATGATGAAGGCTTAATAGTTAAACTAATAGATGTTAAAAATAATTTTAGCAAAGTGGAAAGATGCTTAGTTGAAAATCCTAAGGGTGATTATAAGGATTATGATAATCCAGCTCGCAAAGAACTCAGAAGGATTAAGGACATTCTTGATAATTACCGTATCTCTTTTATTGAAGTAAAAGGCATTCAAGTTGTTGAAGTGTGTCAAATCTTTGAGCGTATTAATCAAGCGGGCAAAGCATTAAGCATTTTTGATATAGTTGTAGCTAAAACCTTTAAACCTAAAACTAAAACAGATAAGGGTTTCTACCTACGTGAGTTAATTGACAATTTCAAAAATATCAATCACAGTGAGTTTCTGACTATTGATGATTTAAGTTATCTTCAAATATTATCCATAATAATAAATCAACATATACCTGATTCAGGAGTTTACAATATAACTGATCGCTATCTCAATGAAATCAAAACAGAACAGGTACTCGAAATTTGGGAAGATGCCCAAAAAGCAATTTTAAAAGTATTTGATTTTTTTGAAAATCATATCCATGTTAAAACGCCATATTTGATTCCGTTCCGTTATTTTTATTTAACGATTGCAAACTACTTTTATAAGAACGATAATCCAAACTATAAATTTCTTGAGAAATATTTCTGGTATTACAGTTTTCATAATGATGATTTATTGAGCAATACAACCCATTTATTCCAACATATAGATTTATTGAATAAAGAAAAACAAAATCAACCTTATCAACTTGGTCCGTTTCTAATTGATATAGAAAAATTGCGTTCTTCTTCTTATAGTTCCAGAGGACGTTTAAGCCGTGCAATACTTGCACTTTACGCAAGTCATCAACCAAAGGATTGGGAACATTGCAATAGAGAAGTTATAGTTCAGAATTCCTTCTTCTCAACTGACAATCCAAATCTGCATCATGTGTTTCCAACTAATTCTGAATATGTGCTGAACAACAATCAACATAATCAAGTTAATAATAATAGCTTGATGAACATTGTTTACATAACACAAATTACAAATCTCGATATTTATAATCGAAATCCTCTTGAGTATATTAAAGATTATGACAAACCAGAATTTGAAGCAATAATGCCCACGCATTTACTTCCAAAAGAAATTCTGGAGTGGGCAAGAAGTGATAATATGCCGCTTAACGCCTTAGATATTTTTATTAACAAACGTGCTGAGATGATAATTGATGATTTAATAAAGAAACTGCCTATTCAACAACCTGATGAGTATTTTAGAGCGATAGATTCTACTAAAGATAGTGTCCTGCATCTATAATTATGCATAATTAACTGCTACCGTTTTTGCTACAACATATTGCCTTAAATGGTGGAGAATAGTAATAAATTGTAGTAACACATAATAACCCTATAATGTTGATAAATAAGATAAATCACGGAATTAACCATATCTTTCAACACCTTGTGTTTTTGCCTTTTTTGCATTACGAATGCGCTGCTCTACCAATTGAGCTATCCCAGCATTACCAATAAATTGTTACAAAAATATTGCAAGACGTCAAGCAGTAACCAATAGGGACTGCTATCCATCCCGTGATTAGTTCCCTCTCGGAGATGAAGGTGAGGTCTCTCTCTGATAAGGGGGCATTGGTCCGGTAGGATTCTGCAATTTCCCCCTTCAGAGAAAGGGGACGGAAGGGAGTTCTGCTATTTCCCCCTGACAAGGGGGACAAAGGGGGTTGCTTTCCATCCCCCCTTTCGTAAATGTGTGTCCTGCCAATGGCGGGACAGGGCATTATCTTTCCTCTTGGTTAAGAAGGACGCATGTGTGTGTACCGCACTTGTCTCCCCCCTCCAAATGTCCAATGTCAAGGGCAGACCCCTATATGCTTTGACCCCTATATGCTTTTTGAACGAGATGAGAAAGCAGGACCTGTCGGGTATATGCGGACAAACTCCTATAACCTTTTCCATAGGCATAGCGTGCCTGCCTGACGGCGGTATCATAGATGCCGATCATTTTATCAAGTGTGCACAGGAAGCGCTGCTCGAATCAAAGAAAGCGGGCAGGAACAGGATCACCGTGTATAAAGGGCAGACCGAGCAATAATCTTAAAGCGCAGGCTCGATATACAAAATATAATGCGCCCGTAGCTCAGTGGATAGAGCGTCGGACTTCGAATCCGCAGGTCATGGGTTCAAATCCCATCGGGCGCTTTTGATTTTAACAACGATCTGTCCCGCT